>NZ_JABFAY010000003.1:41024-47417 GCF_017168495.1 Micrococcus sp. KRD096
GGCGTGGCGTGCTGCACCTGGGGCCGTGCCTCCGTCGCGTGCTCGTAGTGGGCGTTGGGGTCCGCGGCGTCATCCAGGAACTCGGAGGACTCCTCCACGAGCTCCGCGTCGTCCTCCGCGTCCCAGGCGGGCATCCGGGCGATCTTGACGTCCTCCGCGTCCACCTCGACCTCGTCCTCGCGGACGAGCAGCCACGAGCGGTAGATCATGGCGGTCAGGAACGCGACCACGGCGAAGCCGATCACGATCGCGGTGAGGATCAGCGCCTGCGGCAGCGTGTCCGCGTACTCGTGCGGGTCCCGTCCGCGCACGAACAGCGGGGCCAGGCCCGTGCCGCCCGAGGAGAGGAACAGCAGCATGATGGCGCCGTTGTTGATCAGCACGATGCCGAGCAGGATGCGCGTCAGGCTGCGCTCGAGCACCAGGTAGATCCCCCCGGCGAACATCACGCCCATCGCCAGGAGCAGGGCCAGGTCGACGGTCATCATCGGGCGGCCTCCGGGGCGTCGGGGGTGGACGGGGTGGACGGGGTGGGCATGCGCGGATGACGACGGCGGGCCGCGGCGCGCAGGCGGGCGCGGCGGGCCTCCTCGCCCCGGCGGTCCACCTCACCGCCGAGCGAGCGCAGCACGTCGATCACGAGCCCGACCACCACGAGGTACACGCCGATGTCGAACGCCGTGGCCGAGACCAGCTTGAGGGCGTCGCCGAACAGCGGCAGGTCGGTGAACTCCACCACATAGGACTGCAGGATCTGCCCGCCGAAGAAGAGCGGGGCGATCCCGGTGAGCGTGGCGATCGCCAGGCCCAGGCCGATCATGGGCCCGGCCGGGATCACGGAGGCCTCCTGCAGCTCGTACCGGCCGCCGGCGAGGAAGCGCAGCGTGAGGGCCAGGCCGGCGAGCAGGCCGCCGGCGAAGCCGCCGCCGGGGGTGTTGTGCCCGGCCAGCAGCAGGTAGACGGAGAGCAGCATCATGATCGGGAACATGAAGCGGGTGACGACCTCGAGGATGATCGAGCGCCGCTCGGGGGCCATCGTGTGGCCGGCCACGAGCCACTGGCCCTTGCGATCGTCCACAGCGAAGCTGCGCACGACGGACAGCTCGCGGGCCCCGAGCGAGGAGTCGGCGCCGAAGTCGCCGACGGAGCCGGGGGCGACGTCGTCGATGCTGCGGGTGCGCCCGTCGCGGTGCTGCAGGAAGATCAGGGAGGCCACGCCGGTGGCCGCGGCGGCCAGCACCGTGATCTCGCCCCACGTGTCCCACGCGCGGATGTCCACGAGGGTGACGTTCACGGCGTTCGTGCCGTAGCCGTCCGTGTAGGCGAGCTCCGGCATGGGCAGCGAGATCCGCTCCGCCGTGCGGGCGGCCAGCGCGGTGGCGGCGATCCACATCATGGTCAGGGCGAAGCCGCCGGCGACCGCCATGCGGGCGATCCGCCGCGAGCCGGTGCGGCGGTCGTACCAGTCCGGCGGCAGCACGCGCAGGCCCAGGATGAGGGTGACCAGGATGATGGTCTCCACGAGCACCTGGGTGATCGCGAGGTCCGGGGCGCCGCGCATCGCGAACAGGGCGGCGGCGCCGTAGCCGGTCACGGACACCAGCATGATCGCCTTGAAGCGGCGGCGCGCGCGGACGGCGAACACGGTGGCGACGGCGATCATCAGCACCACGACCAGCTGCGCCGGGGTCTGGAACCAGGCGACGTCCGCGGAGAGGAACGAGGTGGCCAGCGTGCGCTCGCTGCGCCCCACGGGGAAGAGCAGGAACGCGGCCGGCAGCAGGAACGCGGTGGCCAGGATGATGCCCAGGTAGCGGCGCAGGGAGCCGGTCTGGGTGCGCCCCGTGACCCAGATGGCGACCTCGTCGAGGGCGCCGGTGATCTTCCGGTACGTGCGCAGGGCGTCGACCGGGAACTCGACGCGGCGCTGGAACGCCTCGACTCCCGGCCGGCCGAGGGCGAGCAGCGCGCCGAGCACCCAGACCCCCGCGGAGAGGGCGAGGATGGGCGTCCAGCCGTGCCACAGGGCCAGGTAGGCCGGCGCCTCCTCCGGGTCCAGCGGCGGCAGGGAACCCGTGTGGGCGGTGATGATCCCCTCCACCGGGCCGGGCAGGAAGGCGAGCACCAGGCCGGCGAGCGCGAGCAGCGCGGCCGGGGCCAGCTCGAGGGTGGTGACGCGGGTGTGGAAGCGCGTGACGGGGACCGCGGCCCCCTCCTCGTCCCGCTTGGCGGCGAACGAGCCCCACAGGAACCGCCACGTGTAGGCGAAGGTGAGCACCGAGCCCACGGTCATGA
This sequence comes from Micrococcus sp. KRD096, assembly GCF_017168495.1. Taxonomy (NCBI): domain Bacteria; kingdom Bacillati; phylum Actinomycetota; class Actinomycetes; order Micrococcales; family Micrococcaceae; genus Micrococcus; species Micrococcus sp. KRD096. The sequence goes on from NZ_JABFAY010000003.1 coordinate 43,320, forward strand.
GCACGAGCGGCGTCCAGCCCCACACGTCCGCGTGCGCCACGCCGTGGGCGGCCAGGCCCTCCAGGACGGACTCCTTGGCCACGAAGCCGAACAGCGGAGGCAGGCCGGCCATGGACAGGCCCGCCACCACGGCGACGGCGGCCAGGGCCGGGTGGCGGCGGCCGATCCCGGAGAGCTGGCGCAGATCGCGCGTGCCGGCCTCGTGGTCGATGATGCCGACCACCATGAACAGGGGGGCCTTGAACACCGCGTGGGCCAGGAGCATGGCGAGGCCGGCCATGGCGGCGTCGCGGGTGCCCAGCCCGTTGGCCACCATGAGGAAGCCGAGCTGGGAGACCGTGCCGTACGCGAGGACGAGCTTGATGTCTGTCTGCCGCAGGGCGCGCCAGCCGCCGAGCAGCAGGGTCCACAGACCCACGCCGATCACGAGGACCTGCCACATGGCGAGGCCGTGGAACTCCGGGGCCAGGCGGGCCACGAGGAAGACGCCGGCCTTCACCATGGCCGCCGCGTGCAGGTACGCGGACACGGGGGTCGGCGCGGCCATGGCGGCCGGCAGCCAGAAGTGGAAGGGGGCCTGGGCGGACTTCGTGAGGGCGCCGATCAGCACCAGGGCGACGGCGACCTCGAGCAGCCCGCGCAGCCCGGCGTCGGCCATGAGGGCGGGGGCGGCCTCGAGGACCCCGGAGATCCGCCAGGACCCGGCGAAGTGGGCCAGCATGATCAGGCCCGCGAGCATGGCCAGGCCGCCGAACGTGGTGACGATCAGGGCGGTGATGGCGGAGCGGCGGGCGAAGATGCGGTGGCCCGAGTAGCCGATCAGCAGGAAGGACAGGACGGACGTGATCTCCCAGAAGGTGTAGAGCACCATCAGGTCGTCCGTGGTGACGAGCCCGAACATCGCGCCGGCGAACGCCAGCAGCTGCCCGCCGAACACCGCGTTGCGCGGCTCGTGCTCCCGGAAGTAGCGGGCGCAGTAGGCCAGGACCAGCGCGCCGACTCCCAGCACGATCAGGGACATGAACGCGGCCAGCACGTCCATGCGGAACGCGAGCTCGATCTCGAGGTACGGCACCCACGGCACGGCGCGGTCCAGGTGCGCCGCCGAGGCCGGGACCGGCCGGCCGGCGTCGAGCGCCTCCTGCAGCGCGAACACGTGCGGCAGCTGGGTGAGCAGCCAGACGAAGCCCGCCGCGGGGGCGGCGGCGAGCAGATAGAACCCCTGACGTCCCGTCCACCGGAAGATCACCGGGGCGGCGAGCGCGACGACGAAGAGCGCGGTCAGGATGACGAGCATGCGGTCCCTTCGTCAGGCACGGGCAGGGGTACGGTCCAGCCTAGCGGAGGGATGCGCCCCACCCGGGGTCAGCGGACCGATTCCGCGCTCCGCGTGATCGGCTCCGTGACCCGGGCGAACAGCAGCCCACCGGCCACGAGCACGACGGCGATCACGGGGATGACCACCCGGTTGTCCGGGTGCAGGGCGAGCGCGAGCGTCACGAGCGCGGGCGTGATGAACCCGACCGCGCGGCCCGTGGTGGCATACAGCCCGAACACCTCGCCCGCCGTCCGCGGCGTGGTGAGCCGGCCCAGGAACGCGCGCGAGGCCGACTGCACCGGGCCCACGAACAGGCACAGCGCCAGCCCGCCGACCCAGAACGCGAGGGTGCCCGAGGCGAAGAACAGCGCCCCGGCCACGAGGACCATGGCGGCCAGCGAACCGAGGATCACCCGGCGCGGGCCGACTGCGTCGTCGAGCTGCCCGCCCACGAAGGCGCCCAGGGCGGCCACCACGTTGGCCGCGATCGCGAACAGGACCACGTCCGAGGCCGCCAGCCCGTAGACCGTGGTGCCCAGGATGGCGCCGTAGACGAACACCGCGCCCACGCCGTCGCGGAACACCGCCGAGGCCACGAGGAACCACAGCGTGTTCCGGTCCTCGCGCCACATCCGGGCCAGCGTGGCCCCGAGCTCGCGGTAGGAGCCCAGCACCGACTCACGGCGCGGCCCGCCGTCCGCCGCCGGGGCGGGCGCCGGGTCCGGCACGGCCACCAGCACCGGGATCGCGAACACCAGGAACCACGCCGCGGCCACCAGCGCCACGACCCGGATGTTCAGCCCCTCGTCCTCCGTGATCCCGAACCAGTGCGCGTCCCCCGAGACGAAGCCCACGAACACGATCAGCAGCAGCAGGATCCCGCCGAGGTAGCCCGCTCCCCAGCCGATCCCCGAGATCCGGCCGATCGTGGCCGGCGTCGAGATCTGCACGAGGATCGCGTTGACCTGCACCTCCGCGAACTCGAAGAACACGGTGCCCAGGGCGATCAGGGTGACGCCCAGCAGCAGGGAGGACTCCCGGGGCGTGACGAAGAAGCACGCCGCGGTGCACGCGATCACCGCCGCCGTCATCACCCCCAGCCAGAGGCGGCGCCGGCCCGCGCCGTCCGCGCGCCGGCCCATCACGGGCGCGGTCAGGGCGATCACGACGCCGGCGATCGCCAGGGCCGTGGACAGCCACGCCGTGCCCCGCTCGTCCGGCCCGAACGCGTCCGAGGCCAGGTAGGTGCCGAACACGAAGGTGACCATGACCGCGTTGAACGCGGCCGAACCCCAGTCCCACAGCGCCCAGGCGGCCACCTGGCGGCGCGGGGCGGCGGAGGCGACCGGCGGGAGCGCGACGTCGGTCATCGCTCGATGCGGGTGAGATGGAAGTCGCGGTGCGCCCGGGAGGCCGTGGGCCCGCGCTGACCCTGGTACCGGTTCTGGTTGGCCCCGGTGCCGTACGGCGACTGGGCCGACGAGGAGAGCCGGAAGAAGCACAGCTGGCCGATCTTCATCCCCGGCCACAGCGTGATGGGCAGCGTGGCCACGTTGGACAGCTCGAGCGTGACGTGCCCGGAGAACCCGGGGTCGATGAACCCGGCGGTCGAGTGCGTCAGCAGGCCCAGCCGCCCCAGCGAGGACTTGCCTTCGAGGCGGGCGGCAAGGTCGTCCGGCAGCGTGACCTGCTCATAGGTGGAGCCGAGCACGAACTCCCCCGGGTGCAGGATGAACGCCTCGTCCGGGTCCACCTCCACCAGCCGGGTCAGCTCGTCCTGCTTCTGGCGCGGGTCGATGTGCGCGTACCGGTGGTTGTCGAAGAGCCGGAAGAACCGGTCCAGGCGCACGTCCACGGACGCGGGCTGCACCATCGCCGGGTCGAGGGGGTCCAGGCCCACGCGCCCGGAGTCGAGCTCGGCGCGGATGTCGCGATCGGAGAGCAGCACGGCTCAGTCCATTCGCACGACGACGGCCAGCGGGGTGCGCTCGCGGCCCTGGCCCAGCGGGTTGTCCGCGAAGGCGGCCTCGAGGACGGCGGCCGACGCGGCCGTGTCCTTGCCGAGGGCGTTGCGGCCGATGTCGTTGGCGTCCATCACGACGGTGCCGGCGAAGGAGGCCTTCGCCCAGGCCGGGATGTCCGCCGCCCGGATCATCGCCGAGACCTCGGCGGCCACCCGGTCCGGCTCGGCCGGCGGCAGCTTGGCCGAGACGTTGGCCGGGAACGTGGAGTAGGTGGTGGGCCCGTCGATCGCGCGGACGTTGCCGCCCACCACGTTGTAGAACACACCGCGCTTGCCGGCGACCTTGCCGGCGGCGCCGGCCGCCGCGGAGAGCACGATGCGCGGCAGGCCCGCCTCCTGGATGGCCAGCTGCATGGTGGTGGGATCGCCCAGGCCGATGCCCGCGGGCGTGCGGGTGACCAGGCGGGAGAGGACGCGGGCGGCCACGGAGGGGCGGACCTCCCACGTGTAGTAGGAGCGACCCTGGGTGATGGCCACGATCTTCTCGGACACGGAGAAGTGCCACGGGGCGTCCTGCGGCATCGCGTCCGCGGGCAGGTCGCGGAAGAAGTCCTCGATCTCGCCGCGCAGGTAGGCCTGCAGGTCCGTGTCCCGGTCCACCAGGCCGGTCTGCACCGGGAAGCGGCGGTAGCGGCGGCCAGCTTCTCCAGGGCGGTGTTCGCGCCCTTGACGTACGTGGCGTGGTGCTTAGAGTGGTGCAGCTCCATGATGCGGGCCGAGATGTGCGGCTCCAGCGCGGCGTAGTCGTAGTCCAGCT
>NZ_JABFAY010000003.1:47517-48917 GCF_017168495.1 Micrococcus sp. KRD096
TCCCCGAACGCGAGGTAGCGGTACACCGCCGCGTCGTCGGGGCGGGCGGGGACCTGGGCCGCGTCGGCCGTGGTGTCGCGCATGGGACGTCCTTCCGGGACGGGGGCTGCCGGACGCGTCCGGCCGCGGCCGGGCGCGGTTCGGACTCTACCAGCGGCCCCCGGCGCGCTTTCGTTCGGGAAACGGCGGCCCCTGGTGCGCTTTCGTTCGGGAAACGGCGTGGCCGGCCGCTGGCGCGCGGGTGCGGCCCTGACCATCCGCGGGGAGTTCTCCATCGTGATCGCCGGGCCGGTGCTCACGCGGTACGCGGACGCGTTCGGTCGTTCGCGCGCCCGGGCGGCGACGCGGCGGGTGCAGGCGCGCGAGGTCGCCGTGGCGGACCCGGTGCACTGACGTACGGGGCCGTGGGGCGCGAGGACGACGCGGGGCCGGTGCACCGGCCGGGCTGGTGTATGGTGGTGCCCGCGCCGCAGGCGGAAGCTGAGCGGTTGCGCGGGCGTAGCTCAATGGTAGAGCGCTTGCTTCCCAAGCAAGATACGCGGGTTCGATTCCCGTCGCCCGCTCCACACCACGACGACGGCCCCGGGCCCCTCACGCGAGGGACCCGGGGCCGTGTCGGCCCACGTCGCCCCGTCACGGCCGCACCGGGAACGCGAGACGTCGGAATGCGGCCACATTCCGGCGTCATGGCGACCGCTGGCGTTCCAGGTCGACGTGCGGGGTCCCGCTCCCCTCAACGGCCCGCGCGGATCTCGCGCAGCCGGCGTTCCAGGTCGACCGGCAGGTCCGCGGCGAAGCGCGGGTCGAGGTCGGGCCCGGCGTCCGCCAGTCGGTAGACGCCGTCGGCGCGGGCGAGGAACCCGTAGTCCACGAGTTCGCGACGCAGCGTGGCCACGTCCTCGTGGGCGGGGCGCAGCAGGTCGTTGACCTCGGCCTCCGCGTAGGCGCGGCCCGCTCTGAAGCGACGCAGCAACTCGAGAAGGACGGCCACCCGCGGCTTGCGACGCGCAGGGATGGAGCGCAGCCGGTCCCCGTCGAAGAAGCGGGCGAGCACGGTCGCGTGGTAGCGCTCGGCGGACTGCCACTCGTCGGCGAGGGCCGCCGCCGCGGCGGTGTACCGCTCACCGGTGACGGCCATGCGGGCGCGGATCAGGGTCTTGAGGTCGGACTGACGGGTCATGGTGCATCCTCGCCGGCGCGCTCCCGGCCATGCCGCGCCGCGGGTCGGGGACGACGTCCGTCGCGTGCGGGTGGGCCCGAGGATCCGCTCCCCTTCGCGCCGGGCCGCGGGGCCCTGCCGCGCGGGGCCGGGCCGCGTGGCGCGCTCGGCGGTGGGCGCCGCCGTCGTGATCCAGGCTAGCCCACGCCCGCGGCGTAGGATCGCGCCATGCCCCTGACCC
>NZ_JABFAY010000003.1:49017-54347 GCF_017168495.1 Micrococcus sp. KRD096
CGCCCCACCCCGACCCGTGGAGGCCCGTCCGTGACCCAGGTGCTCTCCGGCTTCGCGGTCGTGTGGGTGATCATCCTCGTGGGCGTCCTGGTGGGGCCCACGGGGGTGCTCGGCGAGCACGGCCGCACCGTGCTCTCCCGCGCGGCGTTCTTCATCGGCAACCCGGCGCTGCTGTTCGTCACGCTCTCCCGCGCGGACGTGGGCGCCGTGCTGGGCCCCCAGCTGTGGGTGGCCACGCTGTCCGCGTTCACCGCGGCCGCACTGTACCTCGCGGTGACGGTCCCGCTGCTGAAGGGCAGGTCGGCCTCGGAGCGGATCATGTCCGCGCTCAGCGCCTCGCTCGTGAACTCGGCGAACCTCGGCATCCCCATCGCGGCCTACGTCCTCGGCGACGCCGCCCTGGCCGCCCCGGCGCTCATCTTCCAGCTGGCGATCTACACGCCGCTCTACGTGGCCGCGATGGACGCCGCCACCGCGCGCGAGGTCCGGCGACGCACGACGGCGGGCCGGCGCCGGGCGGTGCGCCGCTCCCCCGGGCGCGCCGTGGCCGACCAGGTCCGCCACACGGTCACCAACCCCCTGATCCTGGGCTCGGTGGCCGGCCTGGTCTTCTCCCTCACCGGCTGGTCGTTGCCGGGCCCCCTCATGGAGTCCGTGGAGCTCATCGGCGGGCTGTCCATCCCGGCGATGCTCCTGGCGTTCGGCATGTCGCTGGTCGGCTCGCGGCCGCTCGAGCGGGCCGGCGGTCGGCGCGCGGACGTGCTGCTCGCCTCGGCGGTGAAGCTGGTGGTGCATCCGCTGCTGGCCTGGCTGCTCGCGCAGTTCGTGTTCGGCCTGGATGCGCGGCACGTGTTCGTCGCCGTCGTCCTGGCCTCCCTGCCGACCGCACAGAACGTGTTCGTCACCGCCGTGCGCTACGACACGGGCCTGCGCGTCTCGAAGGACACGGTCCTGGTCACCACGATCGTCGCGATCCCGGCGATGATCGCCGTCGCCCTGCTGCTGGCCTGAGGCCGACGACGGCGGCGCCCGGCCCGGTGCCGCGCGCCGGGCGCCTCGCCGCGGCTCAGACGTCCCGGCGGATCAGCTCGTCCAGCCCCGTGGGCGAGAGCAGGTACGGAGCGACCTCGAGCACGGTGCGCGCCCCCGTCTCCCCCTGGGCCCTCAGGCGCGCGGCGGCACGGCCGTAGGCGACCTGCGCGGCGGCGGTGAAGTCGGGGTTGGACTCCAGCTCCAGCACGAACTCGACCGCGCTGCGCGAGCCGCCGAGGTCGCCCGAGGTGACGACGTGGCCGCCGTGCGGCATGCCCTGGTGGTCGCGCTCGAACTCCTCCTCGGAGATGAAGTGCACGGTGGTCTCGTACGGGGCGAAGTAGTCCGGCATCGTGGTGATGGCCTCGGTGATGGACGCGTGGTCGGCCTCGTCGGCCACCACGTAGCACTCACGCACGTGCGCGGAGGCGCCGGTGATCTCGGCGCCCCGACCGGCGCGGGCCTCGGCGATCGCCTCCTCGCTGGGGATCGTGTACTGCACGCCGCGCCGGACGCCGGGGACCCGCCGGACGGCGTCGGAATGGCCCTGCGAGAGGCCCTTGCCCCAGAACGTGTTCTGCTGCGGCTGCGGGAACAGCGCGGCGCCCAGCACCCGGTTCACCGAGAACAGGCCCGGGTCCCAGCCGGTGGAGATCATCGCCACGTGCCCGCCCTCCCGGGCCGCGGCGTCCATCTCGGCGCGGTGCCGCGGGATGAGCTGGTGGTTGTCGTAGGTGTCCACGGTGGTGAAGTGCCGCGCGTAGCCGGCCGCCTGCTCGGGGATGTCCGTGGCGCTGCCGAGGCAGAGGAACAGCACGTCGATCTCCCCGGCGTGCTCGGCGGCCCGCTCCGCCGGGAGCACGGGCGTGTCCGTGTCCAGGCCGGTGCGGCGCGAGAAGATGCCCACCAGCTCCATGTCCGGCTGGAGCTTCACGAGCTTCTCCACACTGCGGCCGAGGTTCCCGTATCCGACGATGCCGGCGCGGATGGTCATGTGCGTCCTCCTGGAGGGGTCGTGGTCAGGTCGGTCCCGCCAGCCTAGGCCCGGCGCCGCGGGGCGCCGAGTCCGCCCGCCGGACCGCGCAGCAGGAGCACGACGACGGCGACCAGCCCCGCCAACGCCAGCACGCTGACCACGTAGATCGGCCAGGCCCACGGGCTGTGGTCGCCCCCGCCGATGCCGTAGGTGTCCGCGAGCGCCATGCCCGGCCCGAACGAGGCCATGAAATAGGCCGGAGAGGCGGCGACGAGCGAGGCGAGGCCCAGGGCGAGGACCGCCAGCGGGTCGACCTCCTCGCGACGCCACGTGAGGAACCACAGGACCGCGGCCACGCCGAGCCCGGCCGCCAGGATCACGGCCGGAAGGATGAAGGGGACGCCGAGCTGGCCCGCCGCGCTCAGGTCCGCGTAGATCCTCCGGAGGCCGCGGTCGCCGGGCGCGGCGGCCAACGGGTTGAGGACGAACACCTGCAGGGCCGCGAGCGCCGCGACGGCCGCGACGACGCCCGGGACCACCGCACCCGCGGCGAGCCGCACCCAGCCGGGCCGGTCGGGCAGGGCGAGGGGGCGTCGGGCGGAAGGGGACATGCGGCCAGGCTAACCGCTCGCCTCCGCCGCGGGCGCGAGAGCCTCCGGCGCCGTTTCCTCAACGACAGCGTCTGCGGAGGCGCCCCCGCCGTCTCGTCGACGAGCGCGGCGGGTGGGGTCAGCGCACGCCGGCGCCGGAGAGGGTCTTGGCCCAGGCCTCGATGGCGTCCCAGTCGCGGTAGTCGCCGTAGTGCTCGTTGCGGGAGAGCTTGAGCTTGAGCTTCTCCAGCCGGCCCAGGCGCTCCTCGACGAGCGCCCCGCGGAAGTACGCCACCTCGCGCGGACCGTAGGACTCGAGCTTCTCCCGCACCGGCGGGGCCAGCTCGGGCGCGCCGCCGGAGGCCAGGATCACGAGCGGCAGGTCCGCCAGCTCGGCCCGACGGGTGTCGAGGAACGCCCGCGCGTCGGCGGCGAGCGAGCCCGTGTAGACCGGGGCCGCGACGATCACCGCGTCCGCCGTGGCCAGCCACGCGGCGGCGCCCTCGACGTCCTCCACCACGGTCGGGACGGCCTGCGACGTGCGCAGCACCTCCGCGACACGCTCGGCGATCTCTCGCGTGGATCCGTGGGCGGACGAGGTGACGATGAGCGTGGTCATGGTGGGGCGCAGCCTTCGGGGTCGGGGGCGGACGACGCGCTCAGTGTATCCCGCGCAGGTCCAGGTCCAGGCGGGTCTCGGCGCCCTTCGGGGCCCGGTCCGGGGTGTGCACCGTGACCGGGATGCCCCAGTCCTGCTGGTACAGGTGGCAGGCGGCGTGGTCCGGGATGGGCTGCCCCTTCTCCCCGTCGCACGCGGCGGCCCGGGCGGTGATGTGCAGGACGCCCTCCTCGACCTCGGGGTTCAGCCGCAGCGTCCGGTGCAGCCCCGTGGACGTGCCGGCGCCCTCGAGCAGCAGCTCCTCCGGGGACGAGGAGACCTTCAGCTGCGTGGGGTCGCCCCAGCGGTCGTCCAGCTTCTGCCCCGTGGGCGCGGCGAAGCCGATCGTCAGGTCCAGGTCGCCGGCCACCACCGGGGTGCGGGGACGCTGCGTCTGCCGCGCGCCTTCGTCCACGGTGAGGAACTCCTCCGGCACCGCCAGCCGCGTGAGCCGGTGGGCGTTGGACTCGACCACCACGATCGCAGTGTCGTTCCCGTCCGCGTCGTGCTCCACGAGCACGTCCGAGGGCTCGAGCAGTCCGCGCGCCACCGTGGTCACCGTGGCCGGGACCGCCCGGCCCGCGGCGTCCTCGCCGGCCGGGGCGTACCGGCGGATCGCGCCGTTGTACGTGTCGGCGATCAGCACGGAGCCGTCCGGCAGGGCTGTGACGCCCAGCGCGTGCTGCAGGCGCGCGCGGTCCGCCTCCCCGTCCACGTGGCCGAAGTCGAACAGGCCCGCCCCGACGGCGGTCCCGACCTCGCGGCGCCCGTCCTCCCCGGTCCGCACCCAGCGCACCGCGGAGGTCTCCGAGTCCGCGACCCACAGCGTGCCGTCCGCGCCCACGGACAGCCCCGAGGGCTGCGCGAACCAGGCCCGTCCGGCGTCGCCGTCCAGCAGGCCCTCGAGCGCCGTGCCCGCGTGCACCGCGAGCGCGCCCGTGACGGGGTCGAAGTCGAAGAGCTGGTGCGTGCCGGCCATCGCGATCACCACACGCCCCAGGGCGGGGTGCCACACGACGTCCCACGGGGAGGACAGCGAGATCGCGGTCGGCTCCCCGGGCAGGTCCGCGAGGTCGACGGCGACGTCCCCCTCGTCGTCGACGGCGGCGGCCTCCTTGGCGCGCTCGGAGTCGATGAGCTTCTGCACGCCGTTGCCGGCGAGGGTGCTGACGCGCCCGTCCGACAGGCGCAGGCCCCGCAGCCGGTGGTTGACGGAGTCCGCCACGACGACGTCGTAGCCGACGCGCTGGGCGACGTCCTCGGGCAGCAGCGCCAGGCCCTGGGGCTCGTTGAACAGCGCCTCGTCCGGCCCGCCGTCCGCGTGGCCCTTCTCCCCGGGCGTGGGGAATGCGAGCTCGGCCTGGCCCGCGTCCGCCGCGGCGGGGTCCCCGCCGCCGAACGCGCGGAGCACCGTGGTCAGGTCCTCGGCGACCTCCAGGAGGCGGTGGTGGCCGGTGTCCGAGACGAGGAACGAGCCCGGGCGGGAGCCGCGGCCGCCGAGCGACACGGCCTTGCCGGGGAACGACAGGTCCCGGGCCACGGGCGCGGGCGGGACGTAGGGGCCGGAGCCGCGGTGCAGCGTGCCCTTGGCCTCATGCTCGGCCACGAGCTCGCGCACGAGCCCGTAGAGCCCGGCCACGTGCCCCTCGCCGGACAGGTGCGCGGCGATGTAGCCCTCCGGGTCCACCACCACGAGGGTGGGCCACGCGCGCGCCGAGTACGCCTGCCACGTGGTCAGCTCGGGGTCGTCCAGCACGGGGTGCTCGATGGCGTAGCGCTCGACGGCGGCCGCGAGCGCGTCCGGGTCCGCCTCGTGCTCGAACTTGGGCGAGTGCACGCCCACCGTGACGAGCACGTCCGCGAACTCCTCCTCAAGCGGGCGCAGCTCGTCCAGGACGTGCAGGCAGTTGATGCAGCAGAACGTCCAGAAGTCGAGGAGCACGACCTTGCCGCGCAGGTCCTCGAGGGCCACCTGCTCGCCGCCGGTGTTCAGCCAGCCGCGGCCCACGAGCTCGGACGCGCGCACCCGGGTGGCCGCGCGCGGCACGGCGGCGGGGGCGTCAGCGGACGGGGC
>NZ_JABFAY010000003.1:54447-80866 GCF_017168495.1 Micrococcus sp. KRD096
GACGGGGCGGGGTTCGGGGTCTGCGGTGCGGTCATGCCCACCATCATGACGCACGCCCCGGACGCGTCAGCCGTGAGCGGACGCCGGCGGCGTCACAGGGGAAAGACGACGCCGCCGGGCGGGTCCGGCTCAGTCGGCGGCCAGGGCGGCGGCCAGCATCTCCTCGGCGATGAGGGTGAACTCCTTGCGCCCGGCCTCGGGCCGGCCCACGAAGGAGACCATCACCACGGCGTCGGAGGTGACGGCGGTGAGCACCTGGGCCGTGAGCTGGGGCTCGGACTCCGAGGCCACGGTCCGCTCCCACACGAGGGCGGACTGCGCAGGCGTGCCGTCGGACAGCGGCGCGTCGGAGACCTCGAGGCGGTAGTCGACGGTCGCGTCCCCCTCCTGCACGGTCATGGTCATCTCGCGGCAGTCGGCGCGCAGGGCGTTGACGGTCTGGAGGTGCCGCTCGACGTCCTGGCGGCCCTGGCCCGTGAGCCGGGCGACCTCCACGGTGCCCGTGCCCGTGAAGGTGTCGGCGCCGACGTCCACGCGCGTGGCCTCGGCCTCGTCTAGGGCGATCGGGGAGAAGTCCAGGGCGGTCAGCGGCGCCTTGCACTGCGCCGGCTGCACGGTGGTCCGGTCCGCGTCCGCGCGCCGGTCCCGGGAGTCCTCGCGGGCCGCGTCGATCTCCTCCGCCGTGGCGGCCCGCTGCCGGACGAAGCCGAACGTGGCCGCACGCTCGGCCGCGGCCTGCGCCATGCGCTCGTCCTGACGGTCGCCCAGGCCGAGCCCCTCCGGGGCCGCCGACTCCGTGGGCGCCGCGGTGCCGGCGTCGCCGTGGACTCCGTCCGCGGGCGCGGACGCGGCGGCCGGATCGCCGTCCCCGGCCCTGCAGCCCGTCAGGGCCAGCAGGCCGGCGGCGACGGCGGCCGCGAGGCGCAGCCGACCACGCCGGGGCGCGGCCGGGCGGCCGAGGGGAGGGAGGAGGTCAGCGGACATCACGGGCCTCCTCGGGGCCGGTGGAGGAGTCACGGGCCACGGGCTCGGCGCCGCTCGGGGCGTCGGTGACCGGGGTGCCGTGCATGCGGGCGTACATCTCGTTCCAGCGGCGCAGCTCCGCGTCGCCGTCGCGGTCGGCCTGCCGGTCCAGCCGGACCGCGTTCTTGCGGTCGCTGCGATACCAGAGCACGGCCACCATCACCGCCATCATCACGGTGGGGAACTCGCCGATGCCCCACATCACCGCGCCGCCGATGCGCTGGTCCTCGAGGGCGGTGGGGCCCCAGTCGCGGCCCATGTTGCCGAACCAGGACGCCTGCATCAGGCCGGTGGAGGAGGTCATGGCGACGCCGATGAAGGCGTGGAAGATCATCGTGGCCATCAGCAGCACGAGCCGCAGGGCGTACGGGGGCCGGCGCGGCAGCGGATCCGAGCCGATCATGACCAGGGCGAACAGGAACCCGGTCAGCAGGAAGTGGACGTTCATGAACTCGTGGCCCACGTGGGTCTCCAGCGAGAACCGGAAGAAGTCCGTGTAGTAGAACACCAGGATCGAGCCGGCGAAGTTGACCCCCGCCACGATCGGGTTCGTGATGAACCGCCCCCACGGGGAGTGCACGATCCACAGGATCCACTCGCGCGGGCCGCGCGTCCCGTCCGTGCGGGACGGCAGGGCCCGCAGCGCCAGGGTGATCGGCGCGCCCAGGACGAGGAAGACGGGGCTGAGCATCGTCAGCGTCATGTGGCCCACCATGTGCGCGCTGAACAGGACGCGGCCGTACACGGCCGGGGACCCGGAGGTCGCCCACAGCAGCACGGCCAGGCCCGCGAGCCACGCGACGGTGCGCAGCACGGGCCAGCGGTCGCCGCGGCGGCGCAGCTGCCACACGGAGCGCAGGTACCAGAGGGTCAGGAACGCGATGATCGCGACCCACAGCCAGTCGAACCGCCACATCGTGATCCACCGGGCGCCCTCGAGGGCCGGCGGCAGCTCGTAGCCGGTGAGGATGCGGGCCGGGGAGGCGTCCGGCGCGAGCTCCTCCGGCACGGGCGGGGCCGTCCGGGAGAGCACGGAGGAGACGCCCATGACGGCGCCCATGATCACGGCCTCCACGGCGATGAGCTGCCACAGCAGGCGACGCGCGGGGGCGGGGCTGGGACGGTCCGGGCCGGCGTCGAGGCGGGGGATGACCCACCGGCGGTGCAGCAGGCCGATCAGGCCGAGGCCCAGGGCCGCCAGGAACTTGGCCGACACGAGGATGCCGTAGGGGCTCAGCAGCTGGGCCGGATCGTCCATGCGGATCGACGCGTTGACCACGCCGGACAGCGCCACCGTGACCAGGCCCAGCCCGGCGAGCACGGAGTACCGGGTCAGGACCGTGTGCAGCAGGGGCGCCGGGCCCTGCCGGCGCAGGCTGCGGCCCCGCCCCTGCGCCCCGTTGGGCCCCACGAGGGTGTCCGAGATCGCGACGAGCACGAGCAGTCCGCCCACCCACACGACGACGCCGAGCAGGTGCAGGCCGATCGAGTTCACGGCGCCGTTGTGGTCGTCACCGCCCGCCGCGTGCCCGATCAGGGCCAGGGGCACGAGGGCGAGCATCGCCAGGATGCCGGTCCAGAACAGGCCGTTGTGGGAGCGGACGGCGATCGCCAACGTGGTCACGACGGCGGCGATCACGGTGACCCAGAACCATGCCTGGCCCACCGAGATGCCGACCACGTAGGCCGCCAGGCCGTCCGTGAAGCCCTGCCCCGCCGTGACGGGGATGCCGGCGAGATCCGAGTAGGACAGCACGCCGACGGCCAGCGCGGCCACCGTCCACACGCCGGCGCTGACGGCGGCGATCCGCATCACGCGGGTGAACGCGGGGTGCTCGGGCAGCGGTGCGGCGTCCGCGTCCTCGCGCCGCTGCCGGGCGGAGCGGTGCCACCGTTCCGTGCCCGCCGCGTGGGGCGGCAGGACCCCGGCCGCGAAGATCAGCGCGGCGATGGTCAGGGACATCGCCACGTTGGAGACGAGCTCCCCCACGGGCACGCCCCAGCGGGTGATCCACCCCGGGTCGGAGAGCTGGCGCGCGGCGGTGACGCCGGTCAGCCAGCCGGCGGCGGCGAGGCCGGCGGCTCCCGCGGCGGCCACGAGCACCCAGATCCACCGGGGCACTCCGACCGGCCCCGACGGACCGGGGCGGGCGGCGTCGTCGTTCTCGGCGGGATGGCTGCCCCGGGCGGGGGCGGTGGCGGCGGACATGGGGTCCATCCTCTCAAAGCATGCGGACGCCCGACGACGGTGGGGCCGGCCTCGCCGTCGTCGGGCCCCCGGGTCAGGCGAACAGGGCGTCGCCCACGAACCCGCCCTCGGCGCAGCCGGGCGGGATCGCGAAGACCGCCGAGCCGACGGGCACGGTCCACAGGTTCAGGTGGTCCGACTCCGCGAGCCGGGCCTGGACGGGGACGAACTGGCGGTCCACGTCCGCCTGGTAGGCGGCGAAGATCAGGCCGGAGCCCGCCTCCAGCGCCCCGCGCGGGTCATCGTAGTTGTAGCCGCGGCGCAGCATCCCGTACTCGGGCTCCTCCCCGCGGGCCCGCCGCAGGTGCGCGATGTCCGAGATGACCGGGAAGCCCGTGGGGCCGACGGCGTCGAAGTCCGGCTCGTCGTGCTCCTGCTCCCCCGTGAGGGGGGCGCCGGTGCCGAGGCGACGGCCGATGACCTTCTCCTTGGCCGGGCGGTCGAGCTCGTCCCACGTGTCCATGAGCGTCTCGATGCGCCGGATCACCACGGACGTGCCGTCCGCGATCCACGGGGTGACACCCACCTGCTCGGCGCCCACGCCCCACACCACGCGGTCGAGGTGCGGGGTGCCCGCCGCCGGGTTGCCGGTGCCGTCCACCTGCCCGAAGAGGTTGCGCATCGTGGTGCCGGTGGGGTGGGCGCCGCGGGCGGAGCGGAAGCCCTCCTGCACCCAGCGCTCGGTGGCGAACGGCCGGGCCGCCTTGAGGAGCATGCGCCGGGCGTGGGCCACGGACATCCGGTCGTCGCCGCAGATCTGCAGCAGCAGGTCGCCGTCGCTGAACGCGGGGTCCAGGCGGTCGATCTGCTCGAACGCCGGCAGCGGGCGCAGCCAGGCCGGGGCCCGGTCCGGGGCCACGCGGCGGACGAGCTCCGGGCCGAAGCCGAACGTCACGGTGAGCCGCGCGGGGGCGGCGGCGAGCTCCGGCTCGGTGTCGGCGATCGTGGCGCGGCCCTGGGTCAGGCGCGCAGCGTCGTCGGTGAGCAGGCGCAGCATCCGCTCGATGCGCACCCGGCCCGTGTCCTCGTGCAGGTCGAAGGCGAGGAAGACGGCGTGGGCCTGGGCGGGGGTGTCGACGCCGGCCTGGCGCGGCCCGTGGAACGGCACGGTGTCCGTGCCCACGGGCGAGCTGACGGCCACCCGGGCGGCCTGGCCGCCGGGCTCGGCCCAGCCGGCCCGGCCGACGTCGCCCTCGATGCCGGTGTCGCCCATGACCTCGGAGGGTGAGGCCCCCGCCCCGGGCGCGGCGGACGCGCCCGGGGCGGTCGAGGCCGACGCGTGGCCGGCGCCGTAGCCGAGCGCCGTGCCCAGCAGGCCGCCGCCCACCGCGCCCGCCCCGAGGAGCAGGCCGCGGCGGGAGGGGCCCCCCGGGGCCGGGCGGGCGCCCTCGCGCCCGCCCGACCCGTGGTGGTCGTCCGGCCGGACGGCGGGGTCAGTGGTCGGCATGGTCCTCCGATTCGTGGGACTCGCCGCCGTGGTACGACTCGTTGGCGCCGGTGAAGGGCCGGACCACGGAGGTGACCTCGAGGGTGGAGCCGTCCTCCAGCTCGAGGTCGTAGGTCACGTCCTCACCCGGCTCGATCGGGTCGGTCAGGCCCATGAACATCACGTGGTTGCCGCCCGGGGCGAGCTCGAGGCTCCCGCCCGCGGGCACGGTGAAGCCGTCGGGGCTCTCCTGCATCACCATCTGGCCGTCCTCGCCGGAGACCATCTCGTGGAGCTCGACCGTCTCGCCCAGCTCCGAGCGGACGCCGACGATGTGCAGGTCCTGGTCCGAGGAGTTCTCGAGCATGCCGAAGGAGCCGGTCATGCCCTCCTCGGTGGCCTTCGTCCAGGGGTCGGTGATCGTGAGGCCGGCGGCCTGGCCGTCCGCGGTGGACGCGGCCGGCGAGGCATCCGAGGCCGGGGCGGCGTCCGTGGCCGGCGCGACGCTCGAGGCGTCCGACGCGCTCGGGGCGGAGCCGGCGTCGTCTCCGGCGCAGGCCGTCAGGCCGAGGGCGGCGACGGCGAGCACGGCGGCGGCGCCGAGGCGGCGAGGGGCGCGGGGGGAGGTGGTGGTCACGTCTGTGGGGTTCCTTGTCAGGCGGGCGCGCGACGACGCGCGGGGCGTTCGGGCGCGCGAGGGCGGGGCCGGCCCCCTCAGGGGGCCGACCGGGGATCAGAGGTCAGCGGCCGTCGTCGAGGTGGCCGAGTGCGCGGGCGCGGCGGCCCATCAGGAGGAAGGCCACGACGAGCACGGCCAGGCCGGCGATGCCGGCGACCCACACCCAGGCGGGCAGCGCGTCGGTGTCCGCGGGCTGCGCGGCGTCGGAGGCGTCCGCCTGCGCGGTCGCCTCGGCCGAGGCGGCGTCGCCCTGACCTGCCGTGGCCTCCGGGGAGGCGGCGGTCGAGGCCCCGGCGACGGCGGTGCCGCAGCCCTGGGGCGCGGTGCCGGCGGCCGGTGCGGCCGGGTCGTCCACCGCGAAGTCGAACGAGCGCTCCTCGGAGTGCCCGTCCGAGTAGACGACGCGGTAGGCGACCTCGTAGTCGCCGTTGGGCAGCCCCTCGCACAGCGGCGCGGAGAAGGTGGGGCCGTCCACGGTGCCGGCAGCGGACTGCCACTGGTTGCCGTCGGCGTCGCGGACCTGCAGGAGGTTCTGGATGCCCTCGCCGTCGATCAGCTCGCCGCTGAAGGTCAGGGAGACCTCCGACGGCGCCGTCGTGGCCGTCTCGCCGACCGCGGGGGCGGTGCGGATGAGCTCGTCGTGCGCGGCCGCGGGGGCGGCTCCGGCGACGACGAGGGCGGGCAGCAGGGTGAGTCCGGCGGCGGCGCGAGCGGCGCGGCGGACAGGGGCGGTCTGGTGATGCATGGTGGTGTCCTCACGGGTCTGCCGCGGTCCCGGACGGGAGTCGCGGGCGGACCGTTCCGAAGGGTCGTCGGGCGCGGTCGGGCCTCGAGACGCGGACGGAGCCGGCGTCCTCAGGCCGCGAGGGCGAACGGCGGGCCGCGCCGCCCCGGAGAGCTGAGGAGGGCGAGGGACGTCGCCGGCCGGAGCACCGGCGGGACGGGGACACGGAGGCGGGCCGGCGTCGGCAGGGGGCCGTGCGCGGCCGGCGGCGGGCAGACGGCGGCCACCACGCGTTCGGCGATGGCGAGCACGAGGGCCTCACCGCGCCGCAGCACCAGCACGGTGAGGACCGCGGCGATCACGTGGGCCGCGAGCATGCGCAGGTCGGTCAGGTGGCCGGCGGGGGCGCCGGACAGGGCCTCCCCCGGTGCCAGGAGGGCCCCGGCGCCGGGATGGGCGTGGCCGAGGTGGGCCGGGTCGACGCCGGCGACCGGCGCCACGGCGTGTCCGCCGGCGGCGAGCCCGTAGAGCACGTGGAACAGCCCCTGGGCGATCGCGACGGCGGCGGCGGTGCGCCACAGCGAGAGGGCGCGGCCCGCCAGGGCGGTGCAGAGCGGGGCGGCGAGGACGGCCGCGAAGGCGACCACGCCGACCTCGGGGAACCCGTGACCGGGCTCGGCGGCGGTGTGGAACAGCGCGGCCAGGGCGGTCATCGCCAGGGCCCCGGCCCAGCCCCGGGCCAGACGGGCCGGTCCACGCACGACGCGCGGAGGGGCGTCCTCGAGGCCGGACGGGGCCCACGGAGCGGCGGCGACGGCGCTGCGCATGCCACGACTCCTCTCCGCACGGCCCCGGCCCACGTCGGCCGGACGATCGTCCGCCCATCCTACGCGCCCGCAGACGACGACGGGCGCCCCACCCGAGGGTGCGACGCCCGTCCCGCGGCGTGCGGCGTGGGTCCGGGGACCCGCACCGCGACCGGGATCACTCGGAGGCGGCGGCCTTGAGCTTGGAGCCGGCGGTCACCTTCACGGAGTGGCCGGCCGGGATGGTGATCTCCTCGCCGGTGCGCGGGTTGCGGCCGGTGCGCTCCTTGCGCTCGGTGCGCTCCACGGCCAGCCAGCCCGGGATCGAGACCTTCTCGCCCTTCTTGACCTGGGCGGTGAACACCTCGAAGAGGGCGTCCAGCACATCGCTGACGGCGGCCTGGGTGTTGCCGGAGCGCTCGGCGACGGCGGCGACGAGTTCCTTGCGGTTCATGGCCATGGGTCCTCCCTATGGGACGTCGGTTACGGTTCCCGGGCCGTTCGGACCGGGCTGCCAGTTGTGAACGTACCACCTCTCCGCGGGCGAATCGCCCCCTGAACCGCGAGAATCCGCGATTTCCCGTGACCCGGGCGGCCCTGATCCCCGAGGCACGACGACGGCGGCGCCCCTCCTGAGGAGGGACGCCGCCGTCGCGGTGGTGCCGAGCGCCCGGAGACCGGGCCTCAGGTCACCAGGAGGACTTGGTCACGCCGGGCAGCTCGCCACGGTGCGCCATGTCGCGGAAGCGCACGCGGGAGATGCCGAAGCGCTGGAAGGTGCCGCGGGGGCGACCGTCGATGGCGTCGCGGTTGCGCACGCGGACCGGGGAGGCGTCGCGGGGCAGCTTCTGCAGGCCCAGGCGGGCGGCCTCGCGGGCCTCGTCCGACGCGTTCGGGTCCACGAGGGTCTTGCGCAGCTCGAGACGCTTCTCGGCGTAACGGGCCACGATGGCCTTGCGCTGCTCGTTCTTGGCGATCTTGGACTTCTTGGCCATCTCAGCGCTCCTCTCGGAAGTCGACGTGCTTGCGGACCACCGGGTCGTACTTCTTCAGGGTGATGCGGTCCGGGTTGTTCCGGCGGTTCTTGCGGGTCACGTAGGTGAACCCGGTGCCGGCGGTGGACTTCAGCTTGATGATCGGACGAACGTCCTTGTCCTTGGCCATGTCAGAGCTTCACTCCCTTCGCGATCAGGTCCGCCACGACGGCGTCGATCCCGCGCACGTCGATGGTCTTGATGCCCTTGGCGGACAGCGTCAGCGTGACGTTGCGGCGCAGGGAGGGGACCCAGTAGGTCTTCTTCTGGATGTTCGGGTCGAACCGGCGCTTGGTGCGACGGTGCGAGTGGGAGATGCTGTGGCCGAATCCCGGCCCAGCCCCGGTTACCTGGCAGTGAGCTGCCATGATCACTCCTCGTGGCAAGTAGTAGTAAAAGGACGGGCGGAACCCGCATGGCGGCGAGCCGCGGACCTGTCCGCGGACACCTGTTGTGAGCCCCGCCCCGGGTGTGGACACCGCACTCTTACTGCGACTTCTCGAAAAGGTGGACCAGGCTGGGTGAGAGCCAACCGAAGTTCCTTATGGGATCGCTGGTGTGGACGGTGAGCCCCGGTCCGCCCTGAGGGCGTCCCGGGATCCGGTCTGCGGGAGCGCGTTGCTTTTCCGACCCGCCGTCCGCTCGGTCACCTGACCGATGGAACGACGAGAACAACGCGGCGTGCGCCGTTCTATCTTACGCGAACCGTGGGCGTCGCTTCAACTCGACGGGGGGCGCCTGTGGTATGCGCACGGTCCTCGGCTTCCAGGACCGCTCCGCGCGCGCCACGGCGCGGCCACGGGCGCCGGGCCGGCCCACCCCTCCGGCGCGGATCAGGCGACCGACGCCCCCAGCAGCGAGCCCACCGCGAAGGTCAGGCCGAGCGCCAGGGCGCCGCCGAGGACGACGCGCACGGCCGCCCGCAGCGCGGGCGCGTCGCCGAGCCGGGCCCCGACCCAGCCGGTGACGGCGAGGGCCACGAGGGTGACGCCGAACGTGAACGGGACGCGGAGGCCCACCGGCGCCAGGACGACCGTCAGGAAGGGCAGCAGCGCGCCCACGAGGAACGCGAGGAAGGACGCTCCGGCGGCGGCCCACGGGCTGACGACGTCCTCCTCCGCCATGCCCAGCTCCATGCGCAGATGCGCGGCGAGCGCGTCCTTCTCGGTGAGCTCCCGCGCGGCGGCCTCGGCCGTGGCCCGGCTCAGGCCGTCCGCCTCGTAGAGCTGCACGAGCTCCTCCAGCTCGCCCTCGGGATCCTCCTCGAGCTCACGGCGCTCCTTGGCGATCAGCGACTTCTGCGAGTCGGAGGACGAGGAGACGGACACGTACTCGCCCAGCGCCATGGAGAAGGCGCCGCCGACCACGGCGGCGGCGCCGGCCAGCAGGATCGGGGTGAGCGCCGTCGTCGCACCGGCGACACCGACGACGGTGGCCGCGACGGACACGATGCCGTCGTTGGCGCCGAGCACGCCCGCCCGGAGCCAGTTGAGGCGGGCATGCACGCCGCCGGCGGCGTGCGGCTCGTCGGGACCGCCCGGCGGGACCTGATCGGTCAGGGGCGAGGACTGTTCAGACGTGTGCGACATGTCTCCATGCTCGCGGCGCGGGGCGGGGCGCGCCAGGCAGGTGAGGCGGTCCTTCGGACGGGGACGCCACGACACCCGGTCTCGCTGTTGCCAGGATTGTTCAACAACAGCTACCGTCTCCCCCAGCGCCTCGTGACGCCCGTCACCTCGCCCGGCGCCCTCGACTAAGGTGACCACCGTGTCCCACGCAGACATCCCCCACGCCGGGCCGGACGGCTCGACCCCCTCGGGCACCGCACCGAAGACGGACTCCCGTGCCGCGAGCGCCACCCGGCGCACCGCACTGCTCGGCGCCATGTTCCTCATGGCCACCTCGGCCATCGGCCCCGGCTTCATCACGCAGACCGCCACGTTCACCGTCCGGATGGGCGCCGCGTTCGCGTTCGCCATCCTGGTCTCGATCCTCATCGACATCGCCGTCCAGATGAACGTGTGGCGCGTCATCGGCGTCTCCGGCATGCGCGCCCAGGAGCTGGCGAACCGCGTCCTGCCCGGCCTCGGCTGGCTCCTCGCCGCGCTCGTGTTCCTCGGCGGCATGGTCTTCAACATCGGCAACATCGCCGGCACCGGCCTCGGCGCGAACG
Source organism: Micrococcus sp. KRD096 (assembly GCF_017168495.1). Taxonomy (NCBI): domain Bacteria; kingdom Bacillati; phylum Actinomycetota; class Actinomycetes; order Micrococcales; family Micrococcaceae; genus Micrococcus; species Micrococcus sp. KRD096. The sequence goes on from NZ_JABFAY010000003.1 coordinate 64,561, forward strand.
CCATGCTCGGCGTCGACCCCCTGATCGGCGGCGGCGTCTCCGCGCTCATCGCGCTGTTGATCTTCCTCTCCAAGCGCGCCGGCGTGGCCCTGGACCGGATCGTGGTGGCGCTCGGCGCCGTCATGATCCTGCTGATGCTGTACGTGGCCATCACCTCCGCCCCGCCCGTGGGCGAGGCCCTGCGCCAGTCCGTGATGCCGGAGAAGGTCGACTTCTTCGTGATCGTCACCCTCGTGGGCGGCACCATCGGCGGGTACATCACCTACGCGGGCGCCCACCGCATGATCGACTCCGGAGTGAAGGGCGTGGACGACGTCCAGGACATCACCCGCAGCTCCGTGGCGTCGATCCTCGTGACCGGCCTGATGCGCGCTCTCCTGTTCCTGGCGATCCTCGGCGTCGTCGCCTCGGGTGCGGTCCTGTCCAAGGACAACCTGGCCGCCTCCGCCTTCCAGGCCGCCGCCGGCGACATCGGCCTGCGCATGTTCGGCATCGTCCTGTGGGCCGCCGCCGTGACCTCCGTGATCGGCGCGTCGTACACCTCGATCAGCTTCGTCACCCGCTCCACCACGAGCGCCCGCACCCGCAACCTGCTGACGGTCGCCTTCATCGTGGTCTGCACCGCCCTCTACCTGGCGCTGCGCCAGGCCCCGCAGACGCTGCTCGTGTTCGCCGGCGCGTTCAACGGCATGATCCTGCCGGTCGGCTTCGCCGCCCTCCTGTACGTGGCCTGGCGCCGCCGCGACCTGCTGGACGGCTACCGCTACCCGACGTGGCTGCTCGTGATGGGCGCGCTGGCGTGGATCGTCTCCGTGTTCATCGCGGTGCGCGGGTTCATCCCCATGGTCAAGATGATCACCGGTGCCTGAGATGACCACGACGACGCCGCTGCCGCCGCTGGACGGCGCCACGACCCCCGCGCAGGCCCGCGAGCGCTTCCGCGCGGGGCTCGTGCGGCCGACCTCGGGGATCGCCGACGGCTACGCGCAGGCGAACCTCGTCTCAATCCCGCAGGACCACGCCTACGACGTCCTGCTCTTCGCCCAGCGCAACCCCAAGGCCCTGCCGCTGCTCGGCGTGTTCGAGGCCGGCGAGGTCAACGGCCCCGCACTGGACGGCGACGTCCGCACGGACGTGCCGCAGTACGTGGTGTACCGCGACGGCGTGGAGACGGACCGCCCCACGGATCTGCTCGACGTGTGGCGGGACGACCTCGTGACGTTCGTGATCGGCTGCTCGTTCACCTTCGAGTCCGCCCTGGTGGCCGAGGGCATCCGGATGGCCCACCAGGACGCCGGCGTGAACGTGCCGATGTACCGCACGACGCGGCGCTGCGCCTCGGCGGGCCGCCTCTCGGGCCCGCTCGTGGTCTCGATGCGCCCCATCCCCGCCGACCGCGTGGCCGACGCCGTGCGCATCACCTCCCGCTACCCCGCGGTGCACGGCGCGCCCGTGCACGTGGGCGACCCGGCCGGCCTCGGGATCACGGACCTGTCGGCACCGGACTTCGGCGACGCCGTCGAGGTCCCGCAGGGCCACCTGCCCGTGTTCTGGGCGTGCGGGGTGACGCCGCAGGCGGCGATCATGGAGTCCTGCCCGCCGCTGGCCATCACGCACGCGCCCGGGCACATGCTCCTCACGGACCTGCCGGACCGGATGTTCCAGGTCCCGTGACCGCCCGGGCCCGGGGAGGCGGTCAGTCCCCCGCGGCGGCGAGGTGCGCCAGGACGAAGTGCTCCGCCTCGTCCAGGTAGCCGCCGAACACGGCGTGCACCGCGGGCAGGTCGCCGGCCAGCAGCCGCTCCACGATCCACCGGTTGCGGTCCGCGAACAGCACGTGCAGGCGCGTCTGCTCGTCCATGGGATGGAACGCCAGGCGCACGCGGGCCTGCACCGACGCCATGAGCCGCGTGAGCTCGGGGGCGCCGGCAAGGTCCACGATGCCGACGTGGACGCGATGGTTGGCGTCGCCCAGGATCCGCGCGGGGGTGTCCGGGCCGCCCGAGAGCAGGTCCTGGGCACAGCGCAGGTGGCGCGCCGCGCCGGGGGTGAGCTCTCCGTGCTCGAGGGCGCCGAGCTGGATCACCCGACGCGTGCGGTACAGCCCGCGCACGTCCTCCGGACCCGGCGCCGCCACGAACACCCCGCGGTGCGGCCGGCGCTCCACGAGGCCCTCCGAGGCCAGCATGGTGAACGCCTCGCGCAGGCTGTTGCGGCTGACCTGGAGCTCGGCGGCCAGCGCCACCTCCCCCAGCCGCTCCCCCGGCACGAGCCCGGCCGCCGCGATCCGCTGCCGCAGCTGCGCGGCCGCGGCCACGGGAGCCGGGGCGGACTCCCCGCCACCGACGCCGGGCGCGAGGTCCTCCCCGGTGACACCGCCGCGCGCCGGCACCCTCACGCCCCCAGCCGGGCGATCGCCTGGCCGCGCGTCACCGAGGCCGGGGTCTCGGCCACGAGGAGCTGGATCCGGCCCGCACGCGGGGCACGGATCGGCGTCTCCATCTTCATCGCCTCCACGATCGCGACCGTGTCACCCTCGGCCACCTCGGCGCCGTCCTCGACCTTCCACGAGGCCAGGGTGCCGGTGACCGGCGAGGCCACGGCGCCGTCGTCGTCGGCCTTCCCGGCGCCTGCGGCAGCGCCGGCCGGGGCCGCGGCACCCGCGCCGCCGCCTCCGAGGAGGGCCGCGTAGAGATCGGCGGGCAGGCCCAGGCGCACGGCGCGGCCGTCCAGCTCGACGGTGACGGCGGTGCGGCCGCCGGCGGGCACCTCGGCGCCCAGGTAGGGGGACTCGGCCAGCGGCTCGGCGAACTCGGACTCGATCCACGTGGTGTAGACGCCGAGGCGGTCCCCCGAGGTGAAGGCGTCCTGCTCGAGCACGGCGCGGTGGAACGGCACCACGGTGGGCACGCCGTCGATGCGCAGCTCGGCCAGGGCGTCGCGGGCGCGGGCGACGGCCTGGGCGCGGTCCTCGCCCCACACGATGAGCTTGGCGAGCAGGGAGTCGTACTCGCCCGGCACCACGGAGCCGGTGCGGACGCCCGAGTCCATGCGGACCCCGGGGCCGGTGGGGGCCTCGAACGCGTCGATCGGACCGGGCACGGGCAGGAAGCCGTACGCCGGGTCCTCGGCGTTGAGGCGGAACTCGAGGGCGTGGCCGCGCGGCGTCGGGTCCTCCGGGATGCTCAGCGGCTCGCCGGCGGCGACGCGGAACTGCTCGCGCACCAGGTCCACGCCGAAGACCTCCTCGGTGACGGGATGCTCCACCTGCAGGCGGGTGTTGACCTCCAGGAAGCTGATGAGGCCGTCCGGGGCCACGAGGTACTCGACCGTGCCGGCCCCGGTGTACCCGGCGGCGCGGCAGATCTCGCGGGCGGAGGTGTGGATGCGCTCGCGCTGCTCGTCCGTGAGGAACGGCGCCGGGGCCTCCTCCACGAGCTTCTGGTTGCGGCGCTGCAGGGAGCAGTCGCGGGTGCCGAGCACGGCCACGTGGCCGTGCTCGTCGGCGAGGACCTGGGCCTCCACGTGGCGGGGGCGGTCCAGGAAGCGCTCCACGAAGCACTCGCCGCGGCCGAACGCGGCCACGGCCTCGCGGACGGTCGCCTCGAACGCGTCCTCGACGTCGCCGAGCTCGCGCACCACGCGGATGCCGCGGCCGCCGCCGCCGAAGGCCGCCTTGATGGCGATCGGCAGGCCGTGCTCCTCGGCGAACGCGCGCGCGGCGGCGGCGTCCGGCACGGGGCCGTCCGAACCCGGCACGAGCGGGGCGCCCGCCTGCTGGGCGAGGGAGCGGGCGGTGATCTTGTCGCCGAGGGTGCGGATGGCGTCCGGCGACGGGCCGATCCAGGTCATCCCGGCGTCGATCACGGCCTGCGCGAAGTCGGCGTTCTCGGAGAGGAAGCCGTAGCCCGGGTGCACGGCGTCGGCGCCGGCGCGGCGGGCGACGTCGAGGACCGCGTCGATCGTCAGGTAGGTGTCCGCCGAGGACGCGCCCGGCAGGTGGAAGGCCTCGTCCGCGACGGCCACGTGCAGGGCGTCGGCGTCCGGATCCGAGTAGACGGCGATCGAGGCGATGCCGTGGTCGCGGGCGGCGCGGGCCACGCGCACGGCGATCTCGCCGCGGTTGGCGATGAGCACCCGCGTGACGGGGCGGGCGGCGGGGGTGGTGGTCATGCGGGGGTCTCCTCGGAGGGCGATGCGGAGTCGACGACGGTCTCGGCGCCGGGGCGGGGATGGGGGACGAAGCGGACGCGGGCGCCCGGCGGCAGCTGGGCCGCCAGGCTGAGGTCCGCGCGGGCCACGACGCCGATCACCGGGTAGCCGCCGGTGACCGGATGGTCGGAGAGGAACAGGACGGGCTCACCCGAGGGCGGCACCTGCAGCGCGCCGCGCACGGCGCCCTCGGACTTCAGCTCGCCCTCCCGCACGCGCTCGAGCGGCGCGCCGTCGTCGGGGGCCGTGAGGCGCACCCCGATCCGGTCGGTCTGCTGGCTCACGTCCCAGTCCTGCGTGAACAGGCGCTCCAGGCCCGCCTCGCCGAACCAGTCGTCGCGGGGGCCGGGGACCACGCGCAGCACGGCCACCTGGCCGGGCGCGGGCATGGGGCGCAGCGAGGTCTCCGGGTCCCCCACCGTCGCGACGCCGGCCTCCGCCGAGGCGGGGGCGCCGGCGGCGGTCGGGCTCGCGGCGGAGGCGCCGGCGGCGCCCCTCGCATCCGGGCCGACGCGGCGGGCGAGGCGGTCCCCCGCCGTCAGCGGGGCGGGGCCGAGCCCGGACAGGGTGTCGGTCGAGCGGCTGCCGAGCACGGGCGGCACGTCGATCCCGCCCCGGAGGCCCACGTACACGCGCAGGCCGCCGACCGGCTCGTCCACCGTCAGCGTCTGGCCGTCCAGCACGACGAACGGCGTGCGGGCGGGCACCCGGCGCGTGGCGCCGTCGGCCGCGGTGATCGTCCCGCCGGCCTCGGCGCCGGCCAGGGCCATCACCTGGTGGCCGTGCGCGGCGAGGGTGAGGCCGCCCAGGACGGTCTCCAGCACCGCCTCGCGTGAGCGGTTGCCCACGAGCCGGTTCGCCTGGCGTGCCGCGTCCCGGTCGGCCGCGCCGGACGCGACGACGCCGAGGTCGCCCAGGCCCGGGCGGCCCAGGTCCTGGACCAGGGTCAGGAGCCCCGGGTCCACGACGGTGACGCCGCGGCGGCCGGCCACGGACGGGAGGCCGGCCGCGGCGTCGGCGGGCGGGGTGGCGTCGACCGCCGCGTCCGTGCCGGAGGTGACGGACGCCGTCGGGCGCACGGGGACGTAGCGGACACGGTCGCCGGGCTGCAGCAGGGCGGGCTGCTCGCGGCCGAGGTCCCACAGGGCCGCGGTGGTGTGCCCGAGGAGCTGCCAGCCGCCGGGCGAGGTGCGCGGGTAGACGGCGGAGAAGGCCCCGGCGACGGCGACGGCGCCCGCGGGGACGGCCGTGCGGGGCGAGCTGCGGCGGGGCGCCTCGAACGGGGCCGCTTCGGAGGCGCAGTACATGAACCCCGGCGCGAAGCCGCCGAACGCGGCGAACCAGTCGGCCTCGCTGTGGGCCCGGATGACGCCGTCGACGCCGAGCCCGGTGAGCCGGCCGACCTCGGCGAGGTCTTCGCCGTCGTAGACCACGGGGATCTCGACGATCCGACCCCCCGTCACCTCACCGGCGTCGGGGGTGAGAGTGCTGACCCGCGGTGCGGCGTGCTCGGCGGCGGCCTGCGAGGTGAAGGTCACCAGGACGGTCGCGGCGGCGGCCATGACCTGGCGCTGGCCGTGTTCCGGGTGGGCCGTGAGGTGGGCGTGGACGGCCATGACGTCCTCGAGCGAGGCGCACTCGATGAGGAAGCCCTGCGTGCCGACCCAGCGGATCGGGCGGGCCGGCGGCTCGGCGGCGGGGTGATGTGGGGCGCTCATGCGAAGGCCTTGATGGACACGCCCGCGCCCTCGAGCGCGCGGCGCACGGCCGCGGCCATGGCCACGGCGCCGGGCGTGTCGCCGTGCAGGCAGATGCTCTCGGCGTCGACGCGCACGTCCGTGCCGTCCACCGCTGCGACGACGCCCTCGGTTGCCAGGCGCACCATGCGGGCGGCGACGTCGTCCTCGTCGTGGAGGACCGCGCCGGGCTCGCGGCGGGAGACGAGTGTGCCGTCCGGGTTGTAGCCGCGGTCCGCGAAGGCCTCGGCGACGCCGCGCAGCCCCGCGGCGGCCGCCTTGTCCAGGGCGACGGAGCCGGGCAGGAGCAGCAGCGGGAGGTCGGAGCCGAACGCCTTGACGCCGTCGACGACGGCCTGGGCGTGCGCCTCGTGACGGACGATCGTGTTGTAGAGGGCGCCGTGCGGCTTCACGTAGCGGACCCGGCCGCCGGCCGCGCGGGCGAGCGCGTCGAGGGCGCCGATCTGGTAGAGGACGTCGTCGGCCAGCTCGGTGGGCGTGCAGTCCAGGAAGCGGCGGCCGAAGCCGGCGAGGTCGCGGTAGCCCACGTGCGCGCCGATCGTGACGCCGGCGGCGACCGCGTCACGGCAGGTCTGGGCGATCCCCGAGGGATCGCCCGCGTGGAAGCCGCACGCGACGTTGGCGGAGGAGACGGAGGGCATGATGGCGGCGTCGTCCCCCATCGTCCACGAGCCGAAGGACTCGCCGACGTCGGAGTTCAGGTCGATCTGCGGCGCGTGAGACACGGTGCAGTCCTCTCGGATCGGGCCCGGCTGAGGTGCCGGTCACACAATCTTGAGGCATGAGGGGGGATTGTTCAACAATCCTCGGCGCGCCCTTCTGACGCTCACCCGGTCCACTCGGCAACGCGGGTTGAGTTGTCGCGGGTGTCCCAGCCCGGGACCCGCGATAACTCAACCCGCGTTGCGGGCCGGGCCGGGCGACCTCACCGCAGCGGCGTGTGCTCCGGGTCCACGCGCTCGCCCTCGCGCACGGGCCCGGGTGCGGTGCCGCCGCCCCACGGGTCCCCGCCGAACGCCTCACGCCCGTGCTCGCTCAGCCAGCTCGCCAGCTCCGGGCCGGCGGGCACGATGCCCGTCGGGTTGATGTCCTCGTGCACCACGTAGTAGTGCTCCTTGATCTGCGCGAAGTCGATCGTGTCACCGAAGCCCGGGGTCTGGAACAGGTCGCGCGCGTAGCCCCACAGCGCCGGCATCTCGGTCAGCTTGTTCCGGTTGCACTTGAAGTGCCCGTGGTACACGGGGTCGAACCGCACCAGCGTGGTGAACAGCCGCACGTCGGCCTCGGTGATCCGCTCCCCCATCAGGAAGCGGCGCGTCGTCAGGCGCTCCTCGAGCCAGTCCATCGCGGTCCACAGCCGCTCGTACGCGGCGTCGTACGCCTCCTGGGACCCCGCGAAGCCGCACCGGTACACGCCGTTGTTCACCTCGGTGAACACGCGCTCGATCACCTCGAACATCTCGTCCCGCTCCGGCCCGGCGTCGGGGATCAGCTGCGGGGCGCCGTCGCGGTGGAACGCGGTCCACTCCGTCGAGAGGTCGAGGGTGATCTGCGGGTAGTCGTTGGTCACGACGCCGCCCGTCGGCACGTCCACGATCGCCGGCACCGTGATGCCCCGCGGGTAGTCGGGGAACCGCGTGAAGTAGTTCTCCTGGATCCGCTCGGTGCCGAGCACGGGGTCCTTCCCGCCCTCGTCGAGGTCGAAGGTCCAGGAACGCTCGTCGTGGGTCGGCCCCGGGGTGCCCAGCGAGATCGCGTCCTCCAGGCCGAGCAGGCGCCGCACGATGATCGTCCGGTTCGCCCACGGGCACGCCCGCGCCGCCACGAGCCGGTAGCGGCCCGCCTCGACGGGCCACGCCTCGGCCCCCTCGGTGAGCCCGCCGCCCACGCGACCGACCGTGGACGGCTCGGCCACGGGCAGGGCCCGCACGGCCTCCGGGTCCGCCACGATCCGGTCCGCGATGTAGTTCGTGTCCCGCGTGAACTCCGCCCCGGACTGCACGTAGTTGCCCTTGAGCCCCTCGCGCGAGTCGATGGTGCCGCGGTCCGCGGCCTGGCCGGTCTGCTGGTTCTCCATACACTCGAGCCTATGACGACGACCACCGCCACGCCCGGCTCCACGCCCGCCCCGCTGGTGCGCTGCGTGACCGCCCAGAACCCCTCCCCGATGACCCTCGCGGGCACCAACACGTACGTGGTCGCCGCACCGGACTCGGACGCGGCCGTCGTGGTGGACCCGGGCCCGGAGGACGACGTCGCCGCCCACCTCGAGCGCGTCCGCGCGGCGGCCGAGGGGCGCCGGATCGCGCTCATCCTGGTGACGCACCGGCACGCCGACCACACCGGCGGGGTGGACGCGTTCCACGCGGCCACGGGCGCCCCCGTGCGCGCCGCGGACCCGGACTGGTGCCGTGGCGGGGCCGCCGTCCTGACGCCGGACGAGCGGATCGACGCCGCCGGCACCCCGATGCTGGCGTGGCACACCCCGGGCCACACCTCGGACTCCTACTCGTTCGCCGTCCCGGACGCGGGCGCGCACGGAGCGGTCATCACGGGCGACACCATCCTCGGCTCGGGCACCACCATGCTCGACCACCCGGACGGCACCCTCACCGACTACCTGGCCAGCCTGCGCCGCCTCGAGGCGGCGGGCCCGCTCACGGTGCTGCCCGCGCACGGGCCCGTGCCGGAGCCGCTCGACGTCGTCGCCCGCGACTACCGGCACCACCGCGAGGGCCGCCTGGAGCAGATCCGCGCCGCCCTGGGCGCGTTGCCCGAGACCGAGGCGGCGACGATCACGCCCGAGGACCTGGCCCCGCGCATCTACCCCGGCCTCACCGGCACCGTGGCCCGCGTGGCCGTCCAGACGGTGGCCGCGCACCTGCGCCACCTGCGCGAGGGCTGAGCCCCTCCGCCGCGGGCCCGGCCCCCACTACGCTGACCTCAGACCCGTCCCTCGACCCCGCGGAGGCACCCCATGACCATCCTCGTCGGCTACGCCCCCTCGAAGGCCGCGGACGCCGCTCTGGACACCGCCCTGGACATCGCCCGCTCCACCGGCGAGCGCGTGGTGGTGGTCAATGCGGGCCCCGGCGGCGAGCACCGCACCAAGTCCCTCGTCACGGAGGAGCAGCAGCGCGGCGTGCAGGCCCGGTTGGACGCCTCCGGCGTGACGGCCGAGTTCCGCCAGTACGCGCGCGGCCGGTCCACGGTGGAGGAGATGAAGGACGTCGCCGCGGAGCTGGACCCGTCCATCGTGGTCATCGGCGTGCGCCGCCGCGGCGGCTTCGGCCGGTTCGTCATGGGATCGGTCTCGGACGAGCTGCTGCAGGAGATCGATCAGCCCGTGCTGTGCGTGAAGGAGTACCGGCAGTACGGGGACCACACGCCCGAGGCCGTGAGCCACGTCGCCGAGACGGACCCGGGCACCCACGGCCTGCCCGCGTCCGAGCCGATGGCCGAGCGGCGTCGGCTCACGCCCGTCGATCCCGGGGACCCGACGCTCGAGCGCTGAGCGCTCCCGCCGGGCCTCAGTCCTCGTCGTCCTGACGGCGGCGCGTGACGGCGTCGTCGAGGAGGCCGTCCGTGTGGGAGCCGGCGCCGCTGCGCCGCCCGGCCTCGTCCGCCGCCGCCTGCTTGGCCTGCTGCGCGCGCCGCTCGGCGAACGCCTCCTCGCCCGGGCCGTCGAGTTCGCGGTTGCGCTGCACCGCCGTCATCGAGCCGGTGTACAGGCCGGAGTGGTCACCCACGCGGGTCAGCGGTGTGGTGAGGGTGTCCGGGCGTGGATCGGCGCCGTCGACGCGCGGCAGCGGCGCGGTGCGCGGGCGCGGCTCGCGGGCCGCCACCCCGGAGCCGTCCGGGCCCGGCTCACCCGTCCGGTCGCCACCGCGGGCCCCCGCGTCGGATCCCTCGGAGGCGGGCGCCGCGTCGTCGTGGGCGGGGTGCCGGTCCACCATGCGCTGCACCACGATGCCCTCGGGGTGCTCGTGGCGCAGGAAGGCCACGAGGTCCTCGCGCACGAGGCAGCGCAGGTCCCAGAGGTCGCCGGAGTTGCGGGCGGAGACCACGGCGCGGATGCGCACGACGCCGCCGGTCGCGTCGGTCACCTGCAGCGCGTGCTCGCGCCCGTCCCACAGGTCCGTGGACTCGAGCAGCTGGGTGAGTCGTGCGCGCAGCGCGTCCATGGGCACGCGCCAGTCCACGTCCAGCTCCACGACGCCGGAGACCTCGGCGCCCACCCGCGTCCAGTTCTCGAACGGCTGGGTGGTGAAGTGCGAGGACGGGTAGACCATGCGGCGGCCGTCCCAGAGCTTGAGCACCACGTTGGACAGGGTGATCTCCTCGACGATGCCGAACACGCCCTCCATGTCCACCACGTCGCCCACCCGGATCGCGTCCGTGAAGGCGAGCTGGAATCCGGCGAACACGTTGGTCAGCGTGGACTGCACGGCCAGGCCGGCGATCACCGAGATCACACCGGCGGAGGCGAGCAGGCCGGCCCCGAGCGAGCGCACCTCGGGCACCCCCAGCAGGACCACGGCGACGGCCACCACCACGATCACCGCGTTGAGGATGCGCCGGATCAGGATGGTCTGCGTGCGGATGCGTCGCTCGCGGCGGTGCTCGACGCCGGTCTCCTGGTAGCGGCCGAGGATCCCCTCCTCGATCACGCCGACCAGGCGCCACGCGGCCCATGCGCCCGCCGCGGCCACGGCGATGAGCAAGAGGAACGACGCCGGCCGGTACCAGGTCTGCTCCTCGGCCATGACCCCGAGCCAGATCCGGGAGGCCAGCAGGCCGGCGGCGACGGCGGCCGGCAGGCTCAGCCGCGCGGCGCCGTGTTGGAACGCGGGGCGGCGCACGAGCACGACGCGTGCCACCTGCAGGGCCAGGTACACGACCGCCGCGCCGATGGCGAACGCCATCAGCACGGTCAGCAGCGTCCCCCATTCCACGCCGAAGGCCCGCGTGGTGGCGGCCGCCCCGTCCTGGATGTCCCCCTCCACCCCGGACGGCACGGTCTCGCCCGCTAGGAGGCGGTCCAGGACGGGTCGCGAGGGCGGGCAGGACGGGGAGGACCATGACGACAGTCTGACACCCGCCCCCGGACGCACCCCGGAGAAGAGCACAATGGAGCCTGACCGTCCGCGCGGTCCGGGCCCGGCCGTCGTCGCGCCCCGTCCCGCCGGCCCGCCGCCGCCCCTCTGGAGGAATCCGTGCTCTCCGTCACCGACCTGCGCCCACTCGACACCGCCACCGCGGACCTGTCCCGCATCATCCCGCGGGCGAACGTGGACGTGTCCTCCGTGGTGCCGGTGGTCGCCCCGATCATCGAGCGGGTCCGCCACGGCGGCGAGCAGACCCTGCTGGAGCTGGCCGAGCGGTTCGACGGTGTCCGTCCGCCGGCCCTGCGCGTGCCCGCGGAGGCGCTCGAGGCCGCCCTGGCCGGGCTCGACCCGCGGGTGCGCGCCGCCCTGGAGGAGTCGATCCACCGGGCCCGGCTCGTGCACGACGCCCAGCACCCCCAGGACTCCACGGTCGAGCTCGGCGAGGGCGCCGTCGTGGAGAACCACTGGACCCCCGTGGGCCGCGTGGGCCTGTACGTGCCCGGCGGCCGCGCCGTGTACCCCTCCTCGGTGGTGATGAACGTGGTGCCCGCGCAGGCCGCCGGCGTGGGGAGCCTCGCGGTGACCTCACCCCCGCAGCGGGACCACGGCGGCCTGCCCCACCCCACCGTGCTCGCCGCGTGCGCGCTGCTGGGCGTGGACGAGGTCTACGCGGCCGGCGGCGCCCAGGCCGTGGCCATGCTGGCGCACGGCGTCCAGGACGACGACGGCGGGTGGCTCTGCGCGCCCGTCGACCTGGTGACGGGGCCCGGCAACGTGTACGTGGCCGCCGCCAAGCGCGCGCTCCAGGGCGTGATCGGCGTGGACGCCGAGGCCGGGCCGAGCGAGATCGCCGTGATCGCGGACGGCACCGCCCGCGCCGACTGGGTGGCCGCGGACCTGATCAGCCAGTCCGAGCACGACCCGCTGGCCGCCTCCGTGCTCATCACCGATTCCGAGGACCTGCTCCGGGACGTGCAGGCGGCGATCGAGGCGCAGGTGCCCGGGGCGTTCCACGAGGATCAGATCCGCGAGGCCCTCACCGGCCCCCAGTCCGGCGTGCTGCTGGTGCGGGACATGGACCAGGCCGTGGAGGTCTCCGACCGCTACGCCACCGAGCACCTCGAGATCCAGACGCGCGACCCCGAGGCCCTCGTGGGGCGCATCCGCAACGCCGGCGCCGTGTTCGTGGGCCCGCACGCCCCCGTGCCGCTGGGCGACTACTCGGCCGGGTCCAACCATGTGCTCCCCACCTCGGGGACGGCCCGGCACTCCTCCGGTCTGAACACGGTGACGTTCCTGCGCCTGCAGCAGCGCATCCGCTACACGGAGACCGGGCTCAAGGAGGTCGCGGACGGGATCGGCGTGCTGGCCGAGGACGAGCGCCTGCCCGCGCACGGCGCCGCGATCCGCGCCCGCTTCGCGTGAGGGGGCGGGCGTGAGCGGCGTCCGCATCGACGCGTGGCTGTGGGCCGTGCGGCTGTACAAGACCAGGTCGGCGGCCACGGCGGCCGTGCGCGCAGGCCACGTGCGCATCGACGGCGAGCCCGTGAAGGCGGCGACGCCCGTCGTCGTCGGGAACCGGGTGCGGGTGCGCCAGGACGGACGCGAGCGGATCCTGGAGGTCACGGGGCTGATCGCCAAGCGGGTGGGCGCCCCCGTGGCCCGGCAGCAGTACGTGGACCACTCCCCGCCGCCCGTGCCGCGTGAGCTGCTCGCGGTGCCGTACCGCGAGCGGGGCGCGGGCCGGCCCACCAAACGGGACCGCCGGCAGCTGGACGCGCTGCGCGGCCGCGACCGACGCTGAGCGCCTCCGTCCTCCCCGCGCCGTCATCCGCCGTCGTGATGGCGGCCTCATGCGGAGGGTGCGGTCAGCACCATCCGGAACGGCTTGTCGTTGTCCACCGTGACGGTGAACGTCATCGGCCCCGCCTCATCCACGGGGGGAGTCGCCGCCGACCAGCCGCCGCACAGCGCCTCCGATCCGGCCATCCAGGTCTTCGTTCCCCCGCCACCCCGTGAGGTCAGGATCTCCGTCTCACCGGTGGCATCCGAAGGACACAGCACGATGACCCGAAGGACCGCACCCTGTTGAGCGTCCACGGTGATCTGCTGTGTGCCCGTCCCGACCGCCTCCTCCAGGACGGACTCCTTCTCCGGGTCGAGATGGTCCGCATCCGGATGCCGGCGCGTGTACTCGACCAACGTCATCCCGTCCTCCTCGAACAGCGCGGCGGGGAGTGCTTCTTCACCGGCGGGTGACGACGCGGACGAACCGGTGGCGGAGGCCGACCGGGTTGCCGAGGGGGCCGCTGACGTCACGGTGACGGAGGACGCCGCAGCGGTGGATGCCTTCGCGGTGGAGGAGACGCTGCCCGGGGAAGCGGAGCATCCCGAGATGGCGATACCGAGGAGAGCCGCGACGACCACGGCGGCCGACAATGCCGCACGCTTCTTCTCGATGTCCATCCGCATGATCCGATCCCTCTCAGAGAACCGATTGCGGGGCCGCGGGCTGCGGTCTCGAGCCCCCCTCTCGAGTGGCTTGATCCTGGCTGGCGATGCGCGGTGTGTCAAGCATCACATCGGGCAGCTCGGATGACGCCGCGCGACCGCCGCGCTTTGACCACCCCACGGACCCCTCCGTAGGCTGATCCCCAGAATCACGAGTTCCCGTCATTCACGGCCCTGGCCGGCGGGACGGCAACCCTCTCACGCAGTAGTGGGGTGCTCCAGGTGATGATTCGGCCCCTCGGACACCCCGACGGGCAAGTACCGCGCCTCCGCGGATCCGGGCGATCCGCGTTCCCGCCGTCTGCGGAGCCGCGCCAGTCATCGGAAGAGGACGCGCGCCATGACCCTGACCCACGAACCCCACACCGCCGCGTGGGACACCGACCTGTCCCTCGGCAACCTCCGCTCCGGCCTCTCGGCATTCCCCACCGGGGTCGTCGCGCTGGCGGGCCTCGCCGACGACGTCCCCGAGGTGATGGTGTCCTCGTCCTTCGGCGTGGGCATCTCCTGGGAGCCGGCCCTCGTGTCCTTCTCCGCACAGAACAGCTCCCGCACCTGGCCGCGCCTGCGCCGGGCCGGGGCGATCGGCGTCTCCCTGCTCGCGGCGGACCAGACGCCGCTGTGCCGTCAGCTGGCCGCCCGCGAGGGCGACCGCTTCGCCGGTCTCGACGTGCACCGCAGCCCGCACGACGCCCTGCTGATCGGGGGCTCCTCGCTCTGGCTCGAGACGCGGGTGCACGCCGAGGTCCCGGCGGGCGACCACACGGTGGTGCTGCTGGAGGTGACGGCCTTGGCGGATCACACGGACGCCGCTCCCCCGGCCGCCCTGCACCGCAATCTCTTCCACGGCCTGCGCGCGCTCTGAGCGAACTCCAGGTGAACAATCGGGCCCCTGGTTCCCGGTCGGCGAGATCCGTGCAATGATGGAGCCTGAAGTTGATCAAGCTGTATCCCGCCATCTTCACTGCTCGTCAGCCCGGCATCGCCGGCGTCGATGAGTGTTGGGCAAGCGGTTCAGTCTCGCCGCTTCACCCGCGTCCCACATCCGGGCCGCGGTCCAACACCGCCACCGCACCGCGGGGGCACATCGAAAGGACACCATCATGGCTGTCGGTACTGTCAAGTGGTTCAACGCTGAGAAGGGCTACGGCTTCATCGCCCCCGAGGACAACTCCGCGGACGTGTTCGTGCACTTCTCCGCCATCCAGGGCGGGGGCTTCAAGGAGCTCCAGGAGAACGACCGCGTCGAGTTCGAGACCCAGGACGGCCCCAAGGGCCTCCAGGCCGCCAACGTGACGAAGCTCTGATCTTCGCCTGACGCACGGCTTCCGACGCCCCCGGTCCGTATGGACCGGGGGCGTCGTCGTGTGCGCTTCCGTGCGTCCCGCACGCCCGCGCACTGCGCCGCACTCCGCCGTACGCCCGTTCGACCGCGGCGCTGCGACATCACCGCAGGGCTGCACTGCGGTGATGTCGCTGAGGCGCGGTCCTCCGCGGTGGGTCTCGTCCTGGCCCTGCGCGTCAGGCCGCGCCCCGCCGGCCCACGTGGCGACGCAGCAGCAGCACCACGCCCAGGGCCAGCAGATACCCGGCCGCGACGACCGCGAAGCCGGCCCGGTAGTCGCCCGTGACGTCGCGCAGCACGCCCATCAGCAGCGGGCCCAGGGCGAAGCCGGCGTACATGCCCATCGAGTTCGCCCCGGTCGCACGGCCGAGCCGCTCGGCCGGCACCTCGCTCAGCAGGCCCGCGTTGATCACCACGTTGGCGCCCAGCACCGTCAAGCCGTGCACCGCGGCGCCCACCCACAGCAGGGCCGGCAGGTCCAGCAGGTCCGCGGCGAGGAACACCACGACGCCGGCCACGGCACCCAGGCAGATCACGGTCAGCAGGGTGGTGGGCCGGTCTCCGGAGCTCATCCGCCGACTCCACCCGATCCGGGAGAGCACCCCCACCACCCCGGACACGGCCGCCGCGGCGCCGCCGGCCACGAGCGTCATCCCCAGCGTCTCGACGGCGAACAGCGGCAGGTATGTGTTCGTGGCCTGCATGCCCAGGCCGGTGAGGAATGCGATCGCCGCGAAGAACCAGACCGTGGCCGGCAGAGGCGAGGTGTCCCGCCGTCGTCGACCGCCGACGGGGCCGGTGGCCGGCGGCGGAGCCCCGGGCAGCGGCGGGGCGGCGACCAGGGCGAGCACCCAGAGCGCCCCGATGAGCACCGCGGCCCCCAGCGTGGCGCCCGTCCAGCCCAGGGCGAGGGACGCGGCCGGGAAGAACAGGCCGCCGACCAGCTGGGCCGCCTGGACGCCGGACTGCTTCACCCCGACCCACCCGATGCGCCTCTCCGGCGGCACCACGGTCCGGATGATCCGGTTCGTGGTGGGGTTGGAGATGGCCTGCGTGACGCCCGCGACGGCGGCCGCCGCGTACAGCACGGGCAGGGACGGGGCGACGGCGCCGAGCACGAGCGCCGCGGCGGTGCCGCCGAAGATGATGCTCAGCTGCGCGCGGGCGGACAGGCGGTCGGCGGCCCGGCCGAGGCCGAGGGAGGTGACGGCGGCCGCCGCGAACACGACCGTCATCACGGTGCCGAGCTGGCCCGAGGTGACGTCGAGCCGCTCCATCACGACCGTGGAGGAGGCGGAGACGCCGTAGTTGAACAGGGGCCCGGCGCCCATGGCCGCCAGCAGCACCCACAGCAGGGCCGCGGAGGGGCGGCG
>NZ_JABFAY010000003.1:80966-89732 GCF_017168495.1 Micrococcus sp. KRD096
GGGTCACGGCGCCAGGCTACGACCCCTCACGCGACGAGGCGGGAAATCTATCTCATGGGCGCCCGGGGGCGTCGTGTGAGGTGGATTTCCCGCCTCGAAAGCGGGGGTGACTGCGGGGGTGGGTCAGCCGACGCGGCCCTCGCCGCGGTGCTCGCCCTCGACGCGGCCGGTGGTCCCCCGCTGGGTGACCTCCTCGCCGTCCTGGCGCTCGGGCCGCTCGCCGGCCTCCGCCGGCAGGCCCTCGTTCTCGTCGGTGGGCGTCTCGCCGGCGGTGGCGGCGGGTGCCGGATCCTGCGGGGCCCGACGACGGCCGCCGTGCGGGGACAGCGACTCACCCTCACCCAACGAGCTGACGCGCGGCATCGGCGACGTCGTCAGCGGCACGGACTCGGTCTGCCGGGCGTCGACCAGCGTGGAGCCCGTCCCGGAGATGGGGGAGCCCTGCACGGGGGCGCCGCCCGCCTCGCGGCCCGGGATCAGCAGCTCGGAGCGCCACTCGGGGTCGCGCTCGGTGAGGTAGTCCACGCGGGCGTGCTCGCCGAAGTGGTCCGCGTCCGCCTCCTCCCAGTCCATGGCCCAGCCGGCAGGCGGGTCGTTGAGCAGCTCGTCCGTGCGCAGCCAGTGGTAGATGGACGCGTACGAGCGGGTGCTCAGGTGGTCCACGCGTCGGCGCAGCATGCGGGTGTTCAGCTGGGACGGATGCGTCAGACCCATGGACGCCATGATCTGCACGGCCTCGCGCACGGTCAGGCGGTGGTAGTTGAAGACGCGGTTGCCCTTGTCCTCCACGTCGAGGGCGCGCATCAGACGCGGGTCCTGCGTGGCCACCCCCACGGGGCACTCGTTCGTGTGGCACTTCTGCGCCTGGATGCACCCGGTGGCCATCATCATCGCGCGGGCGGACATGGTGAAGTCCGCGCCCTGGATCAGACGCTTGACGATGTCCGAACCGGTGGCGACCTTGCCGGCCGCGCCGAGCTTGATCATGTGGCGCAGGCCGGTGCCCACGAGCGCGTTGTGCACGAGCATGAGGCCCTCGGTCAGCGGGGTGCCCACGCGGTCCGAGTACTCGAGCGGGGCGGCGCCGGTGCCGCCCTCGGAGCCGTCCACGATGATGAAGTCGGGGGCGATCCGCTCCTCCCAGATGGCCTTGGTCATGGCCAGCACGTCCACGCGGGAGCCCACGCAGAACTTGATGCCGATCGGCTTGCCGTCCGAGAGCTCACGGAGCTGCTCGATGAACTTGACCATCTCGCGCGGGGTGCGGAACGCGGAGTGGGACGCCGGGGACAGGCAGTCCTTGTCCATCGGGATCTCGCGGGCCTCGGCGATCTCGGGGGAGATCTTCTCCTTGGGCAGCATGCCGCCCAGGCCGGGCTTCGCGCCCTGGGAGATCTTGATGGTGATGCCCTTGACCTCGGGCAGCAGCGCCTTCTCGGCGAACTTCTCCGGGCTGAAGGTGCCGTCCTCGTTGCGGCAGCCGAAGTAGCCGGAGCCGATCTCCCAGAACAGGTCCGCGCCGTTGCCGCGGTGGTACTTGGTGAGGCCGCCCTCGCCGGTCTCGTGGATGAACCCGCCCAGGCCGGCGCCCTTGTTCATGGCGATCACGGCGTTGGCGGAGAGGGAGCCGAAGGACATGGACGAGATGTTCATCAGCGAGATGTCCACGGGCCGGCGGCAGTCCGGGCCGCCGATCCGCACCGTGGGGGGCTCCTCCGGCGGGTTGACCGGGGCGGTGGAGTGCAACAGGAACTCGTAGCCGATCTCCGAGGTGTCCCGCTCGGTGCCGAACGCCTTGTGGCTGTCCAGTCCCTTCGCACGGGCGTAGACGATCGAGCGGGTGTCCCGGTCGAACGGCTTGCCGTCGAAGTTGCGCTCGATGAAGTACTGCTGGATCTCGGGGCGGATCGACTCCAGCAGGTACCGCATGTGGCCGAGCACGGGGTAGTTGCGGAGGATCGCGTGCCGCTTCTGGGTCATGTCCCACACGGCGAGCACGAGCAGCGCCACCAGGAGCACCGCCAGCACCCACCACGCGCCGCCGCCGATGGCGGCCACCAGCACGACGACGAGCGCGGCCAGCGAGAGGGTCGCGACGATCAGGAGTCTGTTGTTCACCCGACCATCGTGCCCCATATCACTCGAACGTTCATCCTCGCCGCACTGTGTCGAGGTCCCACGTGTGGGGCAGGGGCGTCCGGGCCGACGGCAGGGCCACGCTGCGCCGCCACTCGTGCAGCCACTCCGGCAGCGTCGGCTCCCCCGCGAGGTCGTGGCCGGCCGCCGCCGCGATCGCCCGGACCTCGTCGTTCTCCACGGGGCGGCCGTCCTTCTTGCGCAGGCGCGTGCAGATGTACGCGCGCACCGCGACGTCGCCGTCGACCACCACGCGCTGCTCGAACCACACCGCGCGCTCATCCAGGCCGATCATCCGCGTCTCCACGTCGAACCGCTGCCCCAGGGTCACCGAGCGGCGGAACGCGATCTGCTCGGCCTGCACCACGGGCGTCCAGCCGCGACGGCGGATCTCGTCCCACAGGCCGGTGCGGACCATCGCGTCGAAGCGGCCGAGGTCGAACAGCCCGAAGTACTGGCCGTTGTTGACGTGCAGGGCCAGGTCCACGTCCGTGGGCAGGGCGCGCATCGGCAGCGTCGTCGGCTCCCAGAGTCCGGCGCGCGGGCGGCGGCGGGCGCGGGCGACGACCCAGATCGTGCGGGGGATCAGATGCATCGGAGGTTCCTCCTCGGGGTCACAGGACCCCCTCGGTCAGGTGGTCCGGCGTGCCGAACCGGTGGGCGGTCACGGACACGGCCTGTTCGTGCAGGAACGGCAGCAGCTCCACCTCGCCGGCGCTCACCACGGGGCCAGCGTAGACCGCCACGTCGGGGGTGTCGCCGAGCGCCGCGTGCAGCGCGCGCCGCGCCGCCTCGGCCGCCTCCCGGTCGCCGGTCCAGTCGGCGACGAGCCGGATCCGTGCGTCGCCGCCGCCCTCCGCTGCGGGCGGGATGAGGGCCAGCCGCCGGGCGCGGTCGTGGAACGCGGCGTCATCCTCGACGACGACGTCCACCGGCGCGGCCGTGCCGGCACCCTCCGTGCGGACGGACCGGACCAGCTCCTCCACCCGGCCGCGCACGGCCTCGGCCGAGAGTCCGTCCGCATCGGGCCCCTCCGCGGTGGGGGTCGGGCGCAGGCTCACGGTCGTGGGCGCCCCGGCGCGCAGGCCGGCGGAGACGATGCGCAGCAGGTGGTCGGCGGGCCCCGAGTGCCGGCGCACGAGGACCGGGGTGGGGACGTGACGCAGCACGTTCCGCTCGGCCTCGAGCGCGGAGACGTCCGTGGCCACCCCGAACACGGTGGTCCATGCGTGGGTGTCGAGGGCGCGGGCGGTCTCGAGCCAGGACGCGCCCGCACCGTCGGCCTCGGACCCGGACCGCCCCTCTCCCCCGGCCCACGTGGGCGCGTCCTCCCAGTCCACGAGGCCGTGCAGGTAGTGCGGCCCGCCGGCCTTCGTGGTGGGGCCGACGACGGAACGCTTCCAGCCGCCGAAGGGCTGGCGGCGCACGATGGCCCCGGTGATGCCGCGGTTCACGTAGAGGTTGCCGGCGCGCACGCCGCGCAGCCACACGTCGATCTCCTCCCGGTCCAGCGAGTGCAGCCCGGAGGTGAGGCCGTAGTCCACGGCGTTCACGATCCCGATGGCCTCCTCGAGCGTCTCGGCCGTCATCACGGCCAGCACGGGGCCGAAGTACTCGGTGAGGTGGGCGTCGGCGCCGGGGCGTACGCCGGAGCGGATGCCCGGGCTCCACAGGCGACCCGTCTCGTCCAGCTGCCGCGGGCGCAGGGCCCACCGCTCCCCCGGGCCGAGCTCGGTGAGCCCGCGGCGCAGCTTCTCGCCGGGGGCCTCGATCACGGGGCCCATCTCGGCGCGCGGGTCCACGGGGTGCGCCACGTGCAGGGACGAGGCCGCGTCCAGCAGCTGCCGGTGGAAGCGCTCGGAGGTGCCCACGGAGCCGACGAGCACCACGAGGGAGGACGCCGAGCACTTCTGGCCGGCGTGACCGAACGCGGACTGGACCACGTCCTTCGTGGCCAGGTCCAGATCCGCGGACGGGGTCACGATCACGGCGTTCTTGCCGGAGGTCTCGGCGAGCAGGTGCAGGTCGGGGCGCATCCCCTTGAACAGCCGTGCGGTGTCCCAGCTGCCGGTGAGGATGAGCCGCTCGACGGCCGGGTCGGTCACGAGCGCCGCGCCGACCTCCGCCTCGTCCTCGTCCGCCAGCGTCACCAGGCGCACGAGGTCCGCGGGGTCGTGCCCGGCGAGCGGGCCGCCGTCGTCGAACAGCCCCGAGTCCCGCAGCCCGGCCACGATCAGCTCCCACGCGACCGCGCCCGTCCGCTCGGACTGCGGGGCCGGCTTGAACACCACGGGCGAGCCGGCCCCGAGCGCGGCGAGGACGCCCCCGACCGGGATGGCCACGGGGAAGTTCCACGGCGGGATCACCAGGGTCAGGCGGACGGGCACGGCGCGGGCGCCCTCCACCGCGTCCAGGCCGCGTGCCAGGCGCGCGTAGTAGTGCGCGAAGTCCACGGCCTCGGAGACCTCGGGGTCGCCCTGGTCCAGGGTCTTGCCGGTCTCGGCGGCGGCCACCTCCAGCAGGCGGGCCCGGCCGGCGTGCAGGGCCCGTCCGACGGCGTCCAGCGCGTCGGCGCGCTCGTGGCCGGTGAGCGCGCCCCAGCGGGCGCCGGGGTCGGCGGTGGCGGCGATGGCGGCGCGGGCGTCGTCGGCCGTGGTGGCGCGGTGGGCGCGGACGGTGTCCGTCCCGAGGTCCGAGCCCGGGACGGCCGCGAGGATCCGGCGGGCCCACTCCCGGTTGCCGGGCAGCGCGGGGTCCGTGTCCGGGGTGTTGGCGAAGCCGTCCACGGGGGCGGGGGTCGGCCCGTCCTCCCCGCGGGACCGGTCCTGGAGGCGGTTCGGACGGGGCACGGCCGCGTCCAGGTGGCGCAGCGAGGCGCGGAAGCGCTCCTCCTCGCGGGCGAACAGGTCCGCGTCCGCGTCCAGGTCGAACACGGCGGACATGAAGTTCTCCGGGGAGGCGCCCTCCTCGAGGCGGCGCACGAGGTAGGAGATCGCCACGTCGAACTCCTCGGGCCGCACCACGGGCGTGTAGAGCAGCAGGGCGCCGACGTCCGCCCGGACGGCGGCGGCCTGGCCGGTGGCCATGCCGAGCAGCATCTCGAACTCCACGGCGGCCGGGTCGAGGCCGCGGCGCTCGATCAGCCGGTGGGCCAGGGCCACGTCGAAGAGGTTGTGCCCGGCCACGCCGATGCGCACGTGGGCCAGATGCTCCGGGGTGAGCGCGTAGTTGAGCACGCGCTTGTAGTTGGTGTCCGCCTCCTGCTTCGAGCCCACCGTCGCCAGCGGCCAGCCCGTCAGGGAGGCCTGCATCCGCTCCATGGGCAGGTTGGCGCCCTTGACCACGCGCACCTTGACCGGGGCGCCGCCGGCGGCGACGCGGCGCGCGGCCCACTCCTGCAGGCGCACCATGGCCGCGAGCGCGTCCGGCAGGTAGGCCTGCAGCACGATGCCGGCCTCGTAGTCGCGCAGGCCCGGCTGCTCGAGCAGGGCGGTGAACACGTTGAGCGTGAGGTCGAGGTCGCGGTACTCCTCCATGTCCAGGTTGATGAAGGTGTCCCGATCCCGGGCGAGCTCGAACAGCGGGGTGAGCCGCTCGGTGATGTCCGCGACGGCCTCGTCGAACGCGTAGGGCGCGTGCGGGGCGGTGGCGGCGGAGACCTTCACGGACACGTAGTCGACGTCGTCGCGGCGGATCAGCGCGGCGATGCCCTCGAGCCGGCGGTCCGCCTCGCCCTGACCGAGGATCGCCTCGCCCAGCAGGTTGATGTTCAGCCGGGTGCGCTCGTCGCGCAGGGCCGCGATGGCCTTGCCGAGCTGCCGGTCCCGCGCGTCGACGATCAGGTGGGAGACCATGTGCCGCAGCACGCGGCGGGCCGTGGGGACGGCGATGCGCGGCACGAGCGGGGCCGCGCGGCCGCCGACGCCGAGGACGGCGCGCAGTGCCGGGGGCAGGAAGCCGGGGGCGCGGCCGGCGAGCTCCCGCAGCGCCCGAGCGGCGATCGCGGGGTCCTCGGGGCGGACCACGTGGTCCACGAAGCGCACGATGAAGTCGAGGCCGCCCGGCTCCTTCAAGGCGCCCGCCAGCTGGCGGGCCGCGAAGTCGGCCTCATGGTCGCGGGACTCGGCGAGCCAACGCCGCACCTGCGCGACGGCGTCGTCGGCGAGGGCGTGCAGGTCGGCGGGGTCGGGGATCCCGCCGGTCGCGCCGAGGACCCGGTCGAGATCGTCGTGGTCCTGGGCGGAGAACGTCGCGGTCATGGCCGCACTCTGCACGTGTTCCGGGTCACAGGTCAAACCGCCGCGGCTTCCTGTTCGACGCCTATGCTCGATGGACATCCCCTCGACGCGCCCGCGCGTCGCCGCCGTCTTCCCAGGAGCCCGTCCGCCATGGCCGCCGTCGACCCCGCCCCCACCGACGCGCGGGAGCGCCGGGACGTCGTCGTGCCCGTGCCCGGACCCGAGGATCCGCCCGAGCGGGCCTGGCTCGTCCTGCCCCACCGCCACCCGGTGCCGACGCTGCTGGAGGAGACGCGGGACGCCGTCGTGGGCCTGGCCGAGACGCTCGCCGCCGTCCTGCCGGTCACCGTGCTCGCCCACCCGCGCGACGCCGGGGCGGCGCGGCTGGTGCCCCCGGAGGTGGACCTGCTGCGCGCGCCCGTGGGCTCACCGCTGCTGGGCCGCACCGGGCCGAGCTTCATCCGCCGCCCCGAGGGCCTGGCCGCCGTCGCCTGGCGCAGCGCCGCGGGACTGACCGGGACCGGACCGCTCGACGGCGCGGCCGCGACGGCCGTGGCGGAGGCGGCGGGACTGCCGCTGCTCACCCCCCTGCTGTGCGCCCCGCGCGGGGCCTGGGTGACCGACGGCGAGGGGACGGCCGTGGTGGCCGCGGACCCCGTGCTGGACGGGCGGATCAACGGCGCGTGGACCCCCAACCAGGTGGCCGCCGAGTTCGCCGCCCTGCTGGGGATCACCCGGGTGCTGTGGGTGCCCCCGGCACCGCGGCCGGGCACCGGGCCGTGGGGCGGGCCCGGCCACCTGGCCTCGTGGGTGCGGCTGCGGGGCGACGGCGAGGCCGCCGTGCACTGGCGCGGCGACCGGTTCCACCCCGAGCACCCCTACGCGGCGGCGGCGCTGCGCTTCCTGCAGGGCGCCGACGACGCCGGCGGCCGGCCCCTGCGCGTGCGCACGGTGACCGGGGCGGCGCAGCCCGCCGAGTACGACCCGGCCGAGCGGGGCCCCCGCTCCCTCCTGGACACGCTGCCGCTGGGCGCGGCGGTGCTGCGGCCGGCCTTCGAGGACGCCGCGGGCGAGGAGGCCGCGGCCGCCGCGTGCGCGGCACTGCACCCGGGGCTGCCCCAGCTGTCGTTCCCCGCCCCGCCGCTGCTGCGGCTGGCCGGCGCGCTCAACGACCTGGTGCTGCTCCAGCCCCGCCCGTGACCTCGTCGGTCGCGGGGCCGTCGTCGTCCCCGCCGTCCGTCGGGGCGCGGTCCTCGTCCTTCCCGTGCGCGTCCGAGCGCCAGGCCGCCGGGCGCAGCCGTTCCAGGAGCGAGGACTGACGGCGCTCCATCCCCTTCAGGTCCGAGGCGATGAGCGCGTTGATCCAGCGGGCGTTCGGGTCGGCGTCGATCAGCACGGCCTTGGCCAGCAGCGTGCAGGGCAGCGCGAGGATGGCGCCGAGCGGGCCGAGGACCCAGGCCCAGAAGAGCAGGGAGAGGAAGCTGACGGTGGGGATCACGCCGATCGCGTCGCCGGCCACCTTGGGCTGGATCACGGACTGCAGCACGAAGTTCAGCACCGAGTAGCTGACCACCACCCACAGGAAGTCGGACCAGCCGCCCGCCGCCAGGCCCAGGATGGCCGGCGGCAGCAGGCCGATGATGAAGCCGATGTTCGGGATGTAGTTGGTGAGGAAGCTGAGCACGCCCCACACGAGCGCGAGCGGCACGCCGATCAGCATGAGGGCGATCACGTCCAGCACCGCCACGATCAGGCCGAACACCGTGGTGACCACCCAGTAGCGGCGCACGCCCTGGGCGAACTCGACCAGGGCGTGGCCGAACTCGTGGCGGGCGGTGCTGAGCAGGCGGACGCGGCGTTCGACGTCCATCGAGTCCATCGCGAGGAAGAACATGCCCATGATCACGGTGACGAGCAGGCCGAAGACCGCGTAGACGTTCGTGGCGATCTTCGTGATGGCGCTGACGGCCGTCCCGGTCACGGCGCTCATGTCGATCGAGGCCAGCTGCTGGGACACCATGTCCGGGGTCACGCCGCGCTCGTTGAGCCAGTGCGAGACGTCCAGGACGATCTGCTGGAAGCGGTCCGCGTACTTCGGCAGCTCCGCCACCAGCTCGAGGCCGGACCACACCATCATGCCCCCGAACACGGCCATCACCGCGACGACCAGCAGGACGGTGGTGGCGGCCCCGAGCACGGGGTGCAGGCCCCGGCGGATGAGCCAGGCCTGCAGGGGGTAGGCCACGATCACGAGGTTCAGCCCCAGGAAGACGGGCGCCGCGATGGAGGCGATCCCCTGGAAGAACTGCACCACCAGCACCAGGCCCGCGAGCGTCAGGACGATCACCAGCATGCGCGGCCACATGCGGTGGGGGCGGCGGATGTCCCAGTC
>NZ_JABFAY010000003.1:89832-98085 GCF_017168495.1 Micrococcus sp. KRD096
CACGCGGGCAGTCTATGCGCGGGCCGGACGGGGTAGGGTCGGGACCAGTCCACATCGACAGGGGAGCGCCCGCGCGGCGCTGAGAGTGCGGTCCGCCGCAGACCCTCGAACCTGCTCCGGTCCGCACCGGCGAAGGAAGTCGAGTCTCCCGGTCGACGTCGTCCCGGGATTCCGGTGGCGGCCTCGTCCCGGCCCCTCTGCCGTCCCAGAGGAGAACCGCCATGTCCCGCACCCCGCACCGCGCCCTCGCCGCCCTCTCAGTGGCCGCCCTCGCCCTCACCGGCTGTTCGGTGTCCGGCTCGTCCGGCGACGGGGCGTCGTCGTCCGCCGCCGGCGCCGGCGGCGAGCCGACGACGGTGACGATCATGACGCACGACTCGTTCAACCTGCCCGAGGAGCTCGTCCAGAAGTTCGAGCAGGAGTCCGGCTACACCCTGAAGACCACGGCCCCCGGCGACGCCGGCAGCGTGGTGAACCAGCTCCTGCTGGCCAAGGACGAGCCCACCGTGGACGGCGTCTACGGCGTGGAGGACCACTCGGCGCACCGCCTCGTCCGCGAGGGCGTCGTCGCCGAATACACCCCGCAGGACCTGCCCGCCTCCGCACAGGACCGGATGGTGGAGGACCGCATGACCCCGGTGGACCAGGGCCAGGTGTGCTTCAACACGGATCCGGCGTGGTTCACCGCCCACGACGTCGAGGCCCCCACCTCGATCGACCAGCTCGACGACCCCGAGTACGCGAAGCTGACGGTCGCCACCTCCCCCGTGGCCTCCTCCCCCGGCCTGGCGCTGCTCGCGGCCACCACGGAGAAGTACGGCGACGACGGCTGGCAGGACTGGTGGCAGGGCCTGATGGAGAACGGCGGCAAGGTCGCCGACAGCTGGTCCGACGCCTACAACTCGGACTTCTCCGGCGGCGAGGGCAAGGGCCAGTTCCCGGTGGTGCTCTCCTACTCCTCCTCCCCCGCGTTCGCCCCCGAGACCGAGGTGATCGAGGACTCCTGCACCCCGCAGGTCGAGTACGCCGGCGTGCTCGAGGGCGCGAAGAACCCCGAGGGCGCGCAGGCGTTCGTGGACTTCATGCTCACCGAGGACGTCCAGTCCGCCCTGCCCGAGTCGATGTACATGTACCCGATCGACGAGTCGGTGCAGCTGCCCGAGGAGTGGGCGCAGAACGCGCCGCTCGTCGAGGACGCCATCACCCCGGACCCCGCCCGCATCGACGAGCGCCGCGAGGACCTGCTGAAGGAGTGGACCGCCCTGTCCGAGGCCTCCCGGCGCTGATGTCCGCGCTCACCGAGGTCGCGGCCCCCGGCACGGACCTGCCGCGCCGGCGGGCCCGCGGCCGGGGAGACGGGCTCGGCCCGTGGTGGCTGGTGGCCGCCGTCCTGCCGGTCGCCTTCCTGCTCGTCTTCTTCGCGTGGCCCGTGGCGGCCATGCTCTGGCGCGGGATCGGCGGCGACGCCGACGCGTTCACCGGCGCCGTGGACCTCACCGCCTTCGGGGAGACCCTCGCCCGCGAGCGCACGTGGCGCATCCTCGGCCAGACGCTCGGCATGGCCGCCGCCGGCACGGTGGTCTCCGTGGCGCTCGGCCTGCCGACCGCGTTCGTGCTGCACCGGCGTCGCGTCCCGGGGCGGGCCGTGCTCCGCGCCCTCGTGCTCGTGCCGTTCGTGCTGCCCACGGTGGTGGTCGGCGTCGCGTTCCGCGCCCTGCTCGCCCCCGGCGGACCGCTCGGCTTCACCGGGCTGGACCAGACGACCACCGCCGTCGTGCTGGCCATGGTCTTCTTCAACGTGTCCGTGGTGGTGCGCCAGGTGGGCGCGCTGTGGAACGCGCTGGACCCGCGCCAGACCGAGGCCGCCCGCACCCTGGGCGCCTCGCCGTGGCGGGCGTTCCGCACCGTGACGCTGCCCCAGCTCGCCCCGGCGATCGCCGCGAGCGCGGCGCTGGTGTTCCTGTTCTGCGCGTCCGCGTTCGGCATCGTCCAGACGCTCGGCCGGCCCGGCTACGGCACGCTCGAGTCGGAGATCTGGGTGCAGACCTCCGTCTACCTGGACCTGCGGACCGCGGCGGTGTTCTCCGTGCTGCAGTTCGCGGTGGTGCTGGCCGCCGTCGTGGTCTCCGGCGTGACGGCGGCGCGCACCCAGCGGGCGCTGCGCCTGCGGGAGACGCCGCCGGCCCGGCTCACGCGCGCGGACGCGGTCCCGGTGGCCGTGATGCTCGCGGTGGTGGCGCTCGTGGTGGCGCCGATCCTGACGCTCGTGGTGCGCTCCTTCCACACCCGCCACGGCTGGGGGCTGGGCAACTATCGGCTGCTGTCCACGAGCGCGGGCAGCGGGTTCGTGGGCGGGTCGACGCCGGCCCAGGCGCTCGAACAGTCCCTGCGGGTGGCCGTGGACGCCACGCTCGTGACGCTCGTGGTGGCCGTGCCGCTGGCCCTGCTGCTGACCCGGCCCTTCCGTTCACGCGCGGCGCTGGTGGCCCAGCGGGCCCTCGACGGCGCCCTGCTCCTGCCGCTCGGCGTGTCCGCGGTGACCGTGGGCTTCGGCTTCGTCGTGTCCCTGCGGGCCGCGTTCCCGGAGCTGGCGGCCTCGGGCGTGCTCGTGCCACTGGCCCAGGCGGTGGTGGCGCTGCCGCTCGCGGTGCGGGCGCTCGTGCCCGTGCTCGCGGCGGTGGACCCGCGGCTGCGGGAGGCCGCACGCACCCTCGGGGCGGGCCCGTGGCGGGTGCTGGCCACCGTGGACGGCCCGTTCCTCGCCCGCGGCGTGGGCGTGGCCGCGGGCTTCGCCTTCGCGGTGTCCCTGGGCGAGTTCGGGGCCACGAGCTTCCTGGCGAGCCCGTCCGCGCCCACCCTGCCGGTGCTGATCGCCCGGCTGCTGGGCCGGCCGGGCGCGGACAACTACGGGATGGCGCTCGCGGCGGCCACGGTGCTGGCCGTGCTGAGTGCCGGGATCATGCTGGTGTGCGAGCGGCTGCGCCCCCGGGGCCCGGCCGGGGCGGGAGGTCTGTGATGACGCCGACGACGACGGGGGCCTCCCTCCGGCTGCGGGATGTGGCGATCCGCTATCCGGACGGCTCCACCCCCGTGCGGGGGACGGACCTGGACGTGGCCGCCGGGGAGATCGTGGCGCTCGTGGGCGCCTCCGGCTCGGGCAAGTCCACGATCCTGCGCGGGATCGCCGGGCTCGAGGACGTCGTGGCGGGCACGGTGGAGCTCGACGGGCGGGACGTGGCGGCGGTGCCGACGCACCGCCGGGGCGTGGGGATGGTGTTCCAGGACGGGCAGCTGTTCCCGCACCGGACCGTGGGCCGGAACGTGGCGTACGGCCTCGAGTCCGCCGGCTGGGACCGGGCCCGGCGGCGGGCACGCGTGGCCGAGCTGCTGGACCTGGTGGGCCTGACCGAGCTCACGGACCGGCCTGTGCAGCGGCTCTCCGGCGGGCAGGCCCAGCGCGTGGCGCTGGCCCGGTCGCTGGCCCCGGCCCCGCGGGTGCTCCTGCTGGACGAGCCGCTGTCCGCGCTCGACGCGGACCTGCGCCGGCGCCTGGCCGAGGACATCCGGGCGGTGCTGCGGGCGGCGGGGACGACCGGCGTCGTCGTCACCCACGACCTCGCGGAGGCCGCCGTGATGGCCGACCGCACCGTGCGCCTCGGCGCGGGGGGACGCATCGCGGCGGAGGAGGACGGCCCGGCGGTAGCCTCTCAGGCATGACCCACCCCGCCCCCGGCTGACCGCCCAGGACGTGGTGGACGCCGCCGTCGGGATCCTGCAGGACTTCGGCATGGGCGACCTGTCCATGCGGCGCGTGGCCGGGGTGCTGGGCGTGCAGGCCTCCGCGCTGTACTGGCACGTGCCGGACAAGCAGTCGCTGCTGGCGCGGGTGGCGGACCGGATCGTCGCCGAGGCGGAGGAGACCGTGCGCGCCCGCCGCGTCACGGACCTGGCGGGCCGCGCCGAGGCCGCGGAGGCCGCCCTGCTGCGGCACCGGGACGGGGCGGACGTGGTGCTCTCCGCCCTCGCGCTCGGGCTGGGCGGCCTCGGCCTGCACCGTCTGCTCACCGAGGCGGCGGACACCCCGGAGGACGGGGAGCGGGCCCTGGCGCTGCTGCTGGGCACCGTGTCCCTGCGGCAGCAGCGCGCGCAGGCGCAGGCGCTCGGCGTGCCGACCGGCCCGGACGTGCAGCGGCACCGCACGGACCCGCTCTGACCCCTCGTCCGACGCCGCCGCGCGGGAGGCCGAGGAGAGGAGACCTGCCTCCTCACAGGTGCGCTCGGTAAGGTCGCCCAGAGCAGAACAGGTCGGGACGGGTCGTCCCCTTCGTCCACGGCGATCCCGCCCGACCGCCGCAGTACCAGCATGGCCCGCCGGACCCGGCTCACAGTTCCGGCGCGGTCCCCTTCGACACAGCCGGCGAAGCCATGGGAGCACGGATCAACCACCCGCGGACGGTCGTGGACCGGACGCTGCATCACGACGTCGAGCCCGCACACCCCGCGGCGCTCGTCGACGTGGGCTGGGACTTCCGTGGCCCGGGCGCCAAGGCGGAGGAGCAGCACCGCCCGCTGCGCGTGGTCCGTGCCCGCCGGCCTCGGGGCACCCCGCGGGACCGGAACGGCGTCGACCTCACGCGCACCGGCCCCGTCGTCGGATGCAGGTCCAGGCGGAGGGCCCTCCCCGCCGCGCACCCGGATCCGCCGGGACGGCGTCCGCGTGGTGGCCAGCCCGCTGGCCATGCTGCCCGGCGTGGACCACGGCCCCGCCCTCCGCCTGGACCTGCATCCGACGACGGGGGGCATCGTCTACGTGGCCCGCGAGCTCGAGCTGCGCGAGCTCGGCGACGACGTCCGCGGCCACGTCTACACCGGGATGGTCGGGACGGCGCATCTGAGCGCCTTCTGGTCCACCGTCACCGTCGACCTGCCGCCAGAGCGCCCGGTGATCGTGCGGCTGCGCTCGGACCGGGACGCCGAGCTGCTCTCCCTGCTCGAGGTCCTCGCCCCCGTGGACACGCGCGTGGTCTCCTACCGGCTCGACGAGTCCCCCGTGGGCACGCAGCGCTCCAGCTACCTGCTGCCGGACGTGGACCCGGAGACGGTCGCCCAGACGGGCGCGGCCCGGATCCCGCTCGAGGCCATCGAGGCCGCCCAGGAGGAGGAGGACGCGCTGCGCCGCTCCTCCGGCGTCTTCCTCTCCCGCCGCCGCACGGACCGCTTCCTGCGCCGCAACCTGCCCGGGGTGACCCACAGCCTCACGTTCGCGGACGAGGCGGACGTGACGGACGTGTACGTGGACGGCTCCGTGCTGCGCGGCTCCCGCATCGGCGGGGCGGCCGCCGTCGCCGGGCCGAGCATGTGGGCCGTGCAGGCCGTGGCCGGGGCCACGATGCCGCTCGAGGTGGAACTCGAGGCGCTCGTGCTGGGGCACGTGATCTGCGCGTGGGCGGGCACCCCCGGCGGCCGGGTCACCATCCACTCGGACTCGCGCGCCGCGCTGGCCCTGCTCAACGCCGCCCGCCGCGAGCGGCTCACCCTCGGCGGCGCCCGGGGCGAGCGCATCCGCCGCACCCTGCGGCGCCTGCTGGCCGCCGTCGACCTGGCGCAGGCCGCGGACGTCCAGGTGGACACCACGTGGGTCAAGGGCCACGTGGGCGTGCACGGCAACGAACTGGCCGACGACCTCGCCCGGGCCGCCGCCCGCCACGCCAGCGTCGGCACCCCCGAGGGGGACCTGCCCGAGCGGATGGGGCAGCTGATCCAGCTCCGCGTCGAGGACGACGCCGCCGGCTGACCCCGGCCCCCGATTCCCCGTCCTCCGCCCCAGCCTCTAGGGTGGGGCTGTGGAAGCGACAGTGGAACAGATCACAGCGGCCGTCACCGCCTTCAACAACAAGTACTGGTACGTCGTGATGGCGCTGCTCTTCGTGGCCGGGGTGTGGTTCACCATCCGGACCGTGGGCGTGCAGGTGCGCATGCTCCCGGAGATGCTGCGGTCGGTGACGGGCAAGTCCCAGACCGGGTTCGAGAACGACGGCGTGAGCCCGTTCCGCGCCTTCACCATCTCGGCGGCCTCGCGCGTGGGCACCGGCAACGTGGCCGGCGTGGCGATCGCGATCGTGATCGGCGGCCCGGGCGCCGTGTTCTGGATGTGGCTGCTGGCGATCATCGGCGGCGCCACCGCGTTCGTCGAGTCCACGCTGGCCCAGCTGTACAAGCAGAAGGGCTCGGACGGCTACTTCGGCGGCCCCGCGTACTACATCCGCGACGGCCTGGGCGCGAAGTGGCTGGCGGCCGTGTTCGCCGTCGCCATCACCGTGACCTACGGCTTCGTGTTCAACGCCGTGCAGTCCAACTCGATCTCCGAGTCCGTGCAGGCCAACTGGGGCGCGTCCTCCACCACCGCGTGGATCGTGGGCCTGGGCCTGGCCACCCTCACCGGCCTCGTGATCTTCGGCGGCGTGCGCCGGCTCTCGGCCGTGACCAACGTGCTGGTCCCCGTGATGGCCACGTTCTACATCTTCCTGGCCCTGATCGTGATGGTCGTCAACATCACCGAGGTCCCGGGCATGATCGCGCTGATCGTGGGCCACGCCTTCGGCCTGCGCGAGGTCGCGGGCGCCGCCGTCGGCATGACGATGGTGATGCAGGGCGTGCGCCGCGGCATGTTCTCCAACGAGGCCGGCATGGGCTCCGCCCCGAACGCCGCCGCCACCGCGGCCGTCTCCCACCCGGCCAAGCAGGGCTTCGTGCAGTCCCTGGGCGTCTACTTCGACACCCTGATCGTGTGCTCGGCCACCGCGTTCGTCATCCTGCTCTCCAACCCGGCCTACGGACGCGGGGAGGCGCTCGGCATGCAGGTGACCCAGGGTGCGCTCCAGCAGGCCGTGGGCGCGTGGGCCGGCCCGGCGCTGACCGTCATCATCTTCTTCCTGGCCTGGTCCTCCGTGCTGGGCAACACCTACTACGGTGAGGCCAACATCCGGTACCTGGCCGGCCGCCACGCGGGTCGGGCCATCAGCGTGTTCCGCGTGCTCGTGCTGGTGTGCGTGGTCGGCGGCGCGCTCGGCTCCGTGGCGCTGGTGTGGAACCTCGCGGACACGTTCGCGGCCCTCATGGCGACCATCAACCTCGTGGCGATCATCCCGCTGGGCGGGCTGGCCGTGAAGCTGCTCCGGGACTACGAGCGCAAGCTCAAGGCGGGCATGGATCCGGGCTTCCACATCTCCGACCTGCCCGAGGCGCGGAACGTGGCCCTCTGGAGGGACGAGCCGAAGACCTCCCCGCTCCAGGACTGACGCCCCCGCCCGCGCGTTTCGAGGCGGGATATCGACCCCATCCGGCTGCCGCGGGCGGCCGTGGGGTGGATATCCCGCCTCGATGCATGAGGAGGCGCGGTCTGGACACCGTGCGGGGGTCGGCGCCTAGGTTGAGGCGCACCCGACCGGCCACGCACGAGTGGCCGGCACGACGTCCGAGGAGGACACCATGGGCATCCTCTCCAGCCTCACCCGCACTCTCGGCGGCGGTGGCCGCCGCTCCAGCCGACCCACCATCGGTGCGCACATCGGCCGGTCCCCCGGCTTCGGCCGGCAGGCCCGCTCTCAGGGACGCCGGTCCAGCGGCCTGGGCGGTGCCCTCCTGGGCACGCTCGGCGGTCTGGCGCTGCGTGAGCTCTCGCGCCGCGGCGCCGGAAGCACGACGCGCGGGCGCAGCTCCGGTGCGTACCGCGGCGGCTTCGGACCCTCGGCCCGGTCCACGGGCGGCCTCGGCACCGGCCTGCTGGGCGGGCTGCTCGGCGGGGCCCTCGCCTCCCGCGGCCGGTCCGGTGCCGCCGGCCGACGCACGGCGGGTGGCCGCCGGACCGTGGGCGGCGGCTTCTGACCGCTGCGCGGGCGCGGAGTCGCCGCTGAACGGCATCACCGCGGAGCGGACACGACCACGGGGCGGGCACCGACGGATCGGTGCCCGCCCCGTGGTCGCGATGGGCCGGTGGCGTGCCCGAGGCGTCTGCGCCGCGGCTCAGCCGAGGCCGGCGACGCGGCCCAGGATGAACACCAGGACGCCGATGACCACGAGGGCGATGATCAGCCCGAGCACGATCTTGCCGGCCGAGCGCTCGCCGGTCTGCTCCACGTCCATGCCCGGGTTGTGCGGGCCGACGCCTGCACCCTCGGCGGGGGGCGTGTCGCCGTCGAACGCGACGCCGGAGGTCTCGTCCGTCGCCTCGCGTGCGCGCCGGGCGTCCTGGGG
>NZ_JABFAY010000003.1:98185-107542 GCF_017168495.1 Micrococcus sp. KRD096
TCCTGGGGGTCGGGGGTGTGCGGGGTGGCCATGGCCGGCTCCTCTCGTCTCAGCGGCACGGGTGCGCGCCGCTGGCCCTCACGGTAGGCCCGGGGCAGGGGGTCCTGACCAGGGCGAGGCGACGCCCGCCCCAGCGCTTTCGTAGCCGAAACGGCGCGCCCCGAGCCGCTTTCGTTGACGAAACGGCGCTCCTCCAGGCCGCCGCAACGGATCCCGTCACACTCTTGATCGTTGGATGTCCAAGCAATAGCGTGATCGGCGTCACGTCCCCGCCGTCCGGAGGAGCCCCCATGCCCGAGGCCTACATCATCGACGCCGTCCGCACCCCCGTGGGTCGCCGAGGGAAGGGGCTCGCCGGCGTGCATCCCCTCGATCTGGCGGCCGCGCCGCTGCGCGAGCTCGTCGCCCGCCAGGACATCGACTCGGCCGAGTACGACGAGGTCATCCTCGGCTGCATCGACCAGCTCGGCCCACAGGCCATGGACGTGGCGCGCAACGCCTGGCTCGCGGCCGGGCTCTCCGAGGACGTCCCCGGCACCACGGTCGAACGCCAGTGCGGCTCCGGCCAGCAGGCGGTCCACTACGCCGCGCAGGCCATCATGAGCGGGACGGCGGACCTCGTCGTCGCCGGTGGCGTGCAGTCCATGTCCGCGATCCCGCTCTCCCGGTCCAACACGGCCGCCCGCGATCTCGGCCTCCCCGACCCGTTCACCGGCTCCGAGTCCTGGGCCGCCCGCTACGGGGACGAGGAGATCTCCCAGTTCCGCGGGGCCGAGATGATGGCCCGGCACTGGAACCTGGACCGGGACACCCTGGAGGAGTTCGCGGTGCGCTCCCACGAGCGCGCGCTCGCCGCCCAGGCCGACGGTCGCTTCGACCGCGAGATCCTGCCCCTCGCCGGCCTCACCGCGGACGAGGGCCCCCGCACCCCGGACGCCACGAAGATCGCCTCGCTCGACCCGATCGTCCCCGGCGGGCTGCACACCGCGGCCACCGCGTCCCAGATGTCCGACGGCGCGGCCGCCCTCCTGCTCGCCTCCGAGGAGGCCGTGCGCCGCCACGGCCTCACCCCGCGAGCCCGCATCCACCACCTCTCCGCCCGCGGCGCCGACCCCGTCATGATGCTCTCCGCCCCGATCCCGGCGACGGCGTACGCGCTCAAGCGCATGGGCCTGACCATCGACGACATGGACCTCGTGGAGATCAACGAGGCGTTCGCCGCCGTCGTGCTGGCCTGGCTGAGCGAGACCGGCGCGGACCCGGCGAAGGTCAACGTCAACGGCGGGGCGATCGCCCTGGGCCACCCCATCGGCGCCACCGGCGCCCGCCTGATGACCTCGCTGCTGCACGAGCTCGAGCGCAGCGGCGGCCGCTATGGCCTGCAGACCATGTGCGAGGGCGGCGGCCAGGCCAACGTCACCGTGATCGAGCGTCTCTGACCCATCCCCCGGAGGTTCCCATGCCAGGCCAGATCACCCACCCCGCCGAGCCCACCTCTCCCCCGCCCCGGAGGACACGATCGGCCGCGTGTTCGCACGCGCGGTCGCCCGTTCCCCGCAGGCCGTCGCCCTGCGCTTCGAGGACCGCGACTGGACCTACGCCCAGCTCCGGGACGGAGCGCACCGCGTGGCCCGCCGCCTCCAGGGCACCGGCCTGCCGGCCGGCACCCGGGTGGCCGCCTACGCCACCAACTCGGACGCCTACGCGCTGCTCTTCCTGGCCTGCGTCACGGCCGGCTACGTGCACGTGCCCGTGAACTTCGCGCTCAAGGGCGGCGAGCTCGCGCACGCCCTCGAGGACTCGGGTGCGGAGCTGCTCGTGGCCGACGCCGGCATGCTCGAGCGCGTCGACCAGGTCCGGGCCGAGGGCCGCGCGTCGGCTCCGCGGCACGTGTGGACCATGCTCCCCGCCGGCCACGCCGAGCCCTCCGTGCTGGAGACCGCCCAGGACGAGACGTTGGACGCCGCCGCCCCGGAGGCGGAGGTGTCGGCCACCGACCTGGCCCAGCTGCTCTACACCTCCGGCACCACCTCCACCCCCAAGGGCGCCATGATGTCCCACCGGGCGCTCGTGGCGGAGTACCTCTCCTCGATCATCGCGCTGGACTTCACGGCCGAGGACCGCCCCCTGGTGGCCATGCCGCTCTACCACTCGGCCGCGATGCACGTGTTCCTGCTCCCCTACCTGAGCCTCGGCGCCACGGTGCGCCTGCTGGCCACCCCGGACATCTCCCGGATGCTCGAGCTCGTGGAGACCGAGCACATCGGCTCCCTGTTCCTGGCGCCCACCGTCTGGGTGCCGCTGGCGAACCATCCGGACCTGGCCACGCGCGACCTCTCCTCGCTGCGCAAGGCCCAGTACGGGGCCTCGATCATGCCGGTGACCGTGCTGCAGCGCCTGCGTCAGAGCCAGCCGGGCATCGGCTTCTACAACTGCTTCGGCCAGTCCGAGCTGGGCCCGCTGTGCACCGTGCTGCGCCCCGAGGAGCACGACGCGCGGCCGGCCTCGTGCGGCCGCCCCGTGTTCCACGTGGAGGCGCGGGTGATGACGGCCGACGGCGCCCCCGCCGCGCCCGGCGAGCCCGGCGAGATCCAGTACCGCTCGCCGCAGCTGCTCTCCGGCTACTGGAACCGCCCGGACGCCACCGCGGACGCCTTCACCGACGACGGCTGGTTCCGCTCCGGCGACCAGGTCACCCAGGACGCGGCCGGCTACATCCAGGTGGTGGACCGCATCAAGGACGTCATCAACACGGGCGGCGTGCTGGTCGCCCCGCGCGAGGTCGAGGACGCGATCTACGAGTTCGACGAGGTGGCCGAGGTCGCCGTCATCGGCCTGCCGGACGAGCGGTGGATCGAGGCGGTGACCGCCGTCATCGTGCTCAAGGAGGGGGCCGAGCTGACCGCGGAGACCGTGCGCGCCCACGTGAAGGAGCGCCTGGCGGGCTTCAAGGTGCCCAAGCGCGTGGACTTCGTGGCGGAGCTGCCGCGGAACCAGTCGGGCAAGCTGCTCAAGCGCGCGCTGCGCGCCGAGCGGACGCAGGAGGCCCGGTGACGCGCACGCAGAAGCCGACCTACGACGTCGTCACGCCCCTGGACGTCGACTACCTGGACGCGTTCGGGGAGGCCACGGAGGAGGACCGCGCGCACTGGGACCGCGGCCGCGCCTACGGCCGGGAGGTGCTCGAGCGGATCGACGGGCACTGGGACCGGGCGGAGTACCCGTTGGACCTGGTGGCGCGGGCGGGCGAGCTGGACCTGCTCACCGACGGGCTGGAGGTGCCGGGGCACCCGGTGATGTCGCCGTTGGCCGCGGGCCTGGTGGCGATGGAGATCTCCCGGGCGGACGGGTCGATGGCCGCGGCTGCGGCCGTGCAGGGCGGGCTCGTGCTGCGCGCCCTGGTGCACTGCGCCGGCCCGGAGCAGAAGGAGCGGTACCTCGAGCCGGTGGCGCGCGGCACGCTGCCGGGCGGGTTCGCGCTCACGGAGCCGCTGCACGGCTCGGACTCGGTGTCCCTCGAGACGTCCGCTCGGCCCGACGGCGCCGGCGGCTGGGTGCTGAACGGCGCCAAGAAGTGGATCGGCAACGGGGCGGCCGGGGGCATCACGATCGTGTGGGCGCGGGACACCGAGGACGGGCAGGTCAAGGGGTTCGTGGTGGAGCAGTCCACGCCCGGCTACGAGGCCGAGGTGATCACGGGCAAGGGCGCGCTGCGGGCGATCCACCAGGCGGAGATCACGCTGACCGACGTGCGGGTCGGCGACGACGCGCGGCTGCCGGGCGTGGCGACGTTCAAGGACGCCGCGCGCGTGCTGGTGGCCACCCGCGTGAACGTGGGCTGGTCCGCGCTGGGCCACGCGACCGCCATGTTCGAGGCCGCGCTGGCCTACGCCCGGCAGCGGGAGCAGTTCGGCAAGCCGCTGGGAGCGCACCAGATGGTGCAGGAACGGCTCGCGCAGATGCTGGACGAGGTGACCGCGATGCAGACTCGTTGCGTGGCCGTGGCCCGTCTGCAGGCGGCCGGGCGGCTGCGTGACGAGCAGGCCTCCCTGCTGAAGTACGCCTGCACCCGGGGCGCGCGCCGGGTGGCGCAGATCGCCCGGGACATGCTCGGCGGCAACGGCATCCTCCTGGAACACCGGGTGATGCGGCACTTCGCCGACGTCGAGGCGCTGCACACCTACGAGGGCACCGAGTCCGTGCAGGCGTTGATCCTCGGCCGGGACCTGACCGGGATGAGCGCGTTCGCGTGAGCCCCGGCCGGCCGTTCCCGTGGCCGACACCTGCCCCCACCTTCCGACCCCTAGGAGCTGACATGACCACCGCACCCACCCCTTCCTCCTCCGACGACGCCCCCGCCGTGCTCGTGGAGACGCGGCCCGGCGTCGTGCGGCTGACGCTGAACCGGCCCACGAAGGGCAACGCGCTCGGTCTGACGATGGCGCGCGAGGTGCTCGCGGCGATCGCCGCGGCCGAGGCGGACGAGTCCGTGCACGTGCTCACGCTGACCGGCGCGGGACGGATCTTCTGCGGCGGCGGGGACGTCCAGGCGATGGCCGCCTCCCCCGCCGGGCCGGAGCGGCGCGCGATGATCCAGGAGCTCGGCGAGGCGGCGGGCGAGGTCGCGGTGGCGCTGACGGGCTCTCGCCTGCTGGTGCTGGCCGGTGTCAACGGGACGGCCGCCGGGGCGGGGCTCGGGCTCATGCTGGGCGGCGACGTCGTGCTGGTGCGCGAGGATGCGCAGCTGGTGACGGCGTTCTCGGCGCTCGGGATGACACCGGACACGGGCGTGTCCTACTGGCTGCCGCGGGTGCTCGGGCCGGTGCGTGCGACGCAGCTGCTGCTCGGCGGGCGGCGCCTGGACGGGGCCGAGGCCGTCGAATGGGGCCTGGCGACCGAGGCGGTGGCCGGGGACGCGTTCACGGCGCGTCTGGCGGAGCTCGAGGACGAGCTGGTGGCCGGTCCGGCGCACACCTACGGGCCGACGAAGGCGCTGGCGCGCGGGGCCGACGTCGAGGCGCTGCGCGCACACGTGCGGCAGGAGGCGGCGTCGATCGCGGCGGCGTCCGAGCACCCGGAGGCCGTGCGGCGGGTGGAGGCGTTCGCGGGCCGGTGAGGGGCGAGCCGGTGAGCGGGGGCCGCGGACCGGGCCGTGAGCGGCCAGGCCGGCGGCGCGCCTCCACCGGGCCGACCCCGGTCAGGTGCGCGAGGGCGTGGAGGTCACTTGAACATCTTCAGGACGTCACCCAGGCCGACCGTGGTACGCCGGTAGACGGCGTTGTAGGCGGCGCGCTTCGGATCGCGCAGCCAGCCCATCCCCTTGCGGCCGTAGCCGGGGATGACCTTGCGCTTGATCGCACGCTTGGCGCGGCCCGTGGTGCGGGCCTTGATGGACTTCTTCAGGCTGGGCTTGCGGAGACCGATCTTCATGGGGCGAGCGTACTGGGTGGGGTGGACGGGGTGGCTGGGCGGCTAGCCCCGTTCTTCGCCGCATGCGGCAGGATGCAGACATGACGACCGCTCACGAACAGACCCTGGCCCAGCTGCGCGAGTTCATCGCCGAACGTGGCTGGGCCCGGTTCCACACCCCGGCCAGCCTCGCCAAGTCCATCAGCATCGAGGCCGCGGAGCTGCTCGAGCACTTCCAGTGGGCGGAGGACGGCGCGGACATGGACGAGGTGCAGGACGAGCTGGCGGACGTGCTGACCTACGCGTTCATGTTCGCGGACCACATGGGCTGGGACGTGGATGAGATCATCCAGGCCAAGCTGGTGAAGACACGGGTCAAGCACCCGGTGCCGACAGGCGGGGACGAGGAGGCGACGTCGTCATGACCGACCACAACGCCGGGTACACATTGGAACGCCTGCCGTTCAAGGGCGCCCTTCCCCCCGAGCAGGAGAAGAACGCGCGCATGCGGGACTGGCCCGCCGTGTACGTGATCGACAATGAGAAGCAGGTCTACGTCGGCGAGACGACGAACGTCGTCGCCCGACGAGGACAGCACCACATGGACCCGCGCAAGGCCCGCCTGACGACGATGCGCGTGGTGCTCCATGACGAGTTCAACAAGTCCGCCGCCCTGGACCTGGAGCGCTACCTCATCCAGATGCTCAGCGGCGACGGCGCCCGCGAGGTCCTGAACCGCAACGCCGGCATGACGGAGTCGGACTACTACGACCGCACGCGCTACCAGGAGATGTTCGCGGACATCTTCGAGCGGCTGCGGGCGGAGAAGGTGTTCAGCCGCTCCCGCGAGCAGATCCTCAACAGCACCCTGTTCAAGCTCTCGCCCTTCAAGGTGCTCACGCCGGAGCAGGAGGCATCGCTGCGGCACATCGTCCGGCTGCTCGTCGCCGATGACGACGTCGATCGCGGCCCGCTCGTCATTCAGGGCGGCCCCGGCACCGGCAAGACGGTGGTGGGCGTGTTCCTGGCGAAACTGCTCGTGGACCTCGCGAACCTCACGGAGGAGGACGTCGAGGTGGATCTCAGCTCCGACCACGACTTCTTCGACCTGTTCACCCACGCCAACCGGAACGCCCTGCTGCGCGGCACCGAGGGCCGTGGTCTGCGCATCGGGATCGTCGTGCCGCAGCAGTCCCTCCGCCAGTCCCTCAAGCGTGTCTTCCGCCGGACGCCGGGGCTGCACCCGTCCATGGTGCTGTCCGTGTGGAACGTCGGAGACGCCGAGGAGCCCTACGACATCCTGATCGTTGACGAGGCCCACCGCCTCGGTCTGCGCTCGGCGCAGTCCAACGGCGCCCTCAACAACAAGTACACGGCCATCAACCAGCGCCTCTTCGGCGACGACGACGTCTCCCACACCCAGCTCGACTGGATCACCCAGCAGGCCAGGGACGTCGTCCTGCTCGTGGACCCGCGCCAGACGGTGCGTCCGGCCGACCTCGACGCCGCGACGATGGACGCCCTCCTCGCGCGGGCGCACGCCGAACACCGTCACCACGCGCTGGTGTCACAGCTCCGCGTCAAGGCGTCCGACTCATACGTCGACTTCTTCGGCGAACTCCTCCGAGGCGAGCACCCTCCGGCCCCGGACCTGGGCGAGTACGACCTGCGCATGTTCACGGACTTCGGCGCGATGCGCGAGGCGATCCGTGCGCGCGACACCGAGTTCACGCTCGCCCGTCTTGCCGCCGGGTTCGCTTGGAAGTGGCAGAGCAAGGGCTTCCGCACGAATCCGTCGAAGCCGGACTGGGACATCGAGCTCGACGGGGTACGGCTGCCGTGGAACGTCGCCGACACCGACTGGGTCGACTCCCCCGGTTCACTGGACGAGATCGGCTCCATCCATACCCTCCAGGGATACGACCTCAACTACGCCGGGGTCGTCATCGGCCCCGACCTGCAGTGGGACGACACGGCCCAGCGGGTGGTCTTCTCCCGTGCCGACTATGCGGACACGGGCGGCAAGAAGAACAACGGCTACCTCAGCCGCACCTACTCGGACGAGGACCTGCGCGAGTACGTCATCAACATCTACAACGTGCTCCTGACCCGCGGCGTCCGCGGGACCTACCTGTACGTCGTGGACGCGGGTCTCCGGGAGCAGTTCGCCCGCTGGTTCCCCGGCATCAGCGGGCCCGACGTGACGTCGGCGCCCTTCGGCATCCCTCCGGGTGGCCGCCCGGGCGAGGTCCTGCGCACCGTCGATGTCGGCCACACGGCCGAGGTCGAGTTCATTCCCTCCACGGACGACCTCGAGCAGGCCCGTCGTCGTGCTGAGGAGCTCCGCCGATCCCGGCAGCGGACCCGGGAGTGACAGCCCCTACCCTCGGGAATCTTCTGCGCACCTGACCCTTCTGGCCCCGCCACGGCCGCCGAGAAGGGTCAGATGCGCAGACGATCCCTGACACACGCCCCACCGCCCCGTGTGCGACAAATACACAACACTCGCCTTGCGTATATCACTGAGGTGTGCCTTACTGGTTCTCGGACCCCCGCCGGAAGGACCCCCATGGCCCACGCCTCCACGCACCCCGCCCATCCGCTGCCGCCCGTGGCGCCCCGTCGTCTGCTGCTGGCCCAGCGGCTGCTCCGCGGCGAGGGCTCCGTCGAGGTCACGGCCTTCCGCGCCGGCGAGACGCTCACGACGGCCGTCCACGGCGTGAGCGCGGACGGCCGCCTCGTGGTCGCCCACGTCCCCAACCTCCTCGGTTCGCTCGGCGCGTTCCACACGCCCGCGCCGCTGGACGTGCGCGTGGACGTCCTGCGCGACGCCCTGGACCTCACGCTCCCCACCCGCCTGGCGTCCGTGCATCTGCTCGGCACCCTGCGCTGGTGCCGGGACTCGGCCGAGGTCGCGGAGCTGGGGCTGCGCGGTCGCGTCGCGGACCTCGTGGCCGACGTCGGCCCGCGGGTGCGCGTGGGCGTCGTCGAGACCCAGCGGATCCTGCTGCACGACGTCGACGGCGTCGCCGTGTTCTGCCGCCACACCCTGCCGCTCACGTCGCGCGGACTCGTCGACCAGGC
This sequence comes from Micrococcus sp. KRD096, assembly GCF_017168495.1. NCBI lineage: Bacteria > Bacillati > Actinomycetota > Actinomycetes > Micrococcales > Micrococcaceae > Micrococcus > Micrococcus sp. KRD096. Next base: position 106,679 of record NZ_JABFAY010000003.1, read on the forward strand.
TGAGCTCGCAGACCTGGCGGACGACGTGCTGGGCACCGCCCCCGAGGTGCTCGCGGACCTGGCCGACGCCGTCGCCCTGGGCCTGCTGCCGGGCGAGAGCACCCCGTTGCAGGTCGGCACCGAACCCCTGCCCGAGTCCCCCGCCCACGCCCTCGACGCGGACGAAGCCGGGGTGACCCTGCTCCGCATCCGCGACGGCGAGACCACCGCGGTGCACGTGGCCCTGCCCGGTGCAGGCCGACTCGACCACAGCCCCCGGCACGCCTGGCGGCGACTGCTGGACGCGATCCCGGCGCGGGTCGCCCACCCCTGAGGGGCGGCGTCAGTCGATCGTGTAGGTGGCGCAGGTGGCCACGTCCGTGACCTCGATGCCCTCGGCGGTGCAGGCGAGGTCGGCGTTGTAGGTGCACTCGAGGCGGTGGCACGCACCGACGGTCGAGGCGCCCTCGGTCACCGGGCGGCGGACGTCCAGCTGGACGAAGGTGCCGCAGCCGGGCGTGCGGTCGGAGCCGGCGACGGTGATGGCCAGGGCGTTGCAGGACGACTCGGCGTTGAAGGCGCAGGCGCTGGCGGCGCAGGTGCGGACGGCGGTGGTCATGGCGTGATCCTCCCGGTTCGGGACCGCCCCGGGCCGGGACGGTGCTGCTGGAATCGAGATTACTCCCGCTCACGAATAGCACAAGAGGGGCGATCCTTAGTTAATAGAAGATTAGCGCAAATGTATTTTGCGCATTGTCGCGTGTCGTATGGACCGACGTCGTGCCCGCCGGCCGCCCGGAATCTTCTGCATCTCTGGCCCTTCTGGCGACCACGCGCCCACTCAGAAGGGTCAGATGCGCAGAAGATTCCCCCGTCCCCGCCTCC
>NZ_JABFAY010000030.1:0-433 GCF_017168495.1 Micrococcus sp. KRD096
GTATAACGATTGGTGACAATGTAAAAGTTGCAGCTGGTACGGTTGTTTCAAAAGATATACCGGATAATGGATTTGCATATGGCAACCCTATGTATATAAAAATGATTAGGAGGTGACAATTTTATGGCGCAAAAGAATAATAATGTAATTCCAATGACTTTTGATGATGCATTTTATCGTAAAATGGCTAATCAGAAGTTTAAACAAAGAGAATATAAACGAGCTGCTGAATACTTTGAAAAAGTGTTAGAATTGTCACCTGATGATCTGGAAATTCAAATTGATTATGCACAATGTCTAGTGCAACTTGGTATTGCTAAAAAAGCAGAACATTTATTTTATGACAATATTATTTATAATAGGCATCTAGAAGATAGCTTTTATGAATTGAGTCAGCTCAACATTGAAGTTAACGAACCAAACAAGGCATTCT
>NZ_JABFAY010000031.1:0-532 GCF_017168495.1 Micrococcus sp. KRD096
GGGAGGCTCAGCGGATCACCAGGACGGGGCCGGTGATGATCTCGCGGGCGTCGAAGCCGGCGTCGTGGATCATCTCGGTGGCCGTGGAGTTGAACGGGCGGGAGGAACTGTGGCGGGCGTCGGCCCAGAGCGACCAGTCGCCGTCCATGCCGTCGTAGTCGCCGGGGTTGTAGACCTCAGCGGTGGCGCCCAGCAGGCGGTCGATGTCAGCGGGGATGGTGTGGAGCTCGACGTCGGCGGTGGTGCCGTCGGGGTGGATCATCGTGGCCTTGGTCATCGGAGTCCCTTTCGTCAGGGGTGCGGGGGTCCGGATAACCCCTGCTGATGTGTATAACCATACACGCGTAAGAGGGATCGCGCAACAGGGGCGTGGGATTCGTGGGTGGCCCCGGCGCGGCCGGGGCGGGCGGGCCGCGGGGCCCGCCCGCCCGCGGGGCTCAGTCGTCGAGGCCGAGCCGCTCGCGCAGAGCCTTGGTGGGGGGCAGGTAGGTCTCCCCGTCGTCGGCCAGGTCGCCGGTGATCAGCACCGGGC
>NZ_JABFAY010000032.1:0-381 GCF_017168495.1 Micrococcus sp. KRD096
GCAATTGGCCGACGCGGTGCGCCACTTCCTCGACGCCCTCGGTGACGCGGGGCCGCTGATCGGTGAGCTGGCGGGCGGGGTGGCAGACGTCCTCACGCCCGCCGTACGCGCGCTGGCCGACCTGATCCAGCTGATCGCTGACGGGTTCAACGCTCTGCCGGAGCCCGCCCAGGACGTGGTCGGTGCCATCGGCGGCATCGGTATCGCGGCCCTGGCGTTCCTGGTCATCGGCGGGCGGCTGCTCAAGTTCTTCGGCGGCCTGAGCACCAACATCAAGGACTCGATCGACTGGCTGAAGAAGTTCCGCAAGGCCCAGGACGACATCGACGACACGGATGTCGACGTCGACCCGGGCACGAAGAAGAAGACGAAGAAGAAGGG
>NZ_JABFAY010000033.1:0-743 GCF_017168495.1 Micrococcus sp. KRD096
CCATGGCCGTGGAGCTGGCCACCTCCCGCTGGTCCGAGAACGTCACCATCACGCTCGTCGGAGTCGCCGACGGCCTGGCCAAGGTCGTCAGCGACGGCCGCGTCCGCCAGATCGACGACCTGGACCAGCTGATCGGCCAGCTCGACGGCAAGGCCAAGGACATCCGCCGCGCCCTCGACGAGCAGGACGCCGCCACCCTCGACCAGGCCCGCGCCGCCAACCAGGAAGAGGCCTTCGGCCCCGAGATCGTCCTGCTGGGCCTGGAGCCCACCCCCGCCCAGGCTCGTCGCCTCACCGACCTGGCCGGCGCCATCCCGCGGCTGGGCATCGCCGCGGTCACCACCGCCAACCCCCTGGCCTCCGACTGGATCCTGAACCTCGAGGACGAGGACCACGCCGACCTGCTCCCGGTCAATCAGCACCTGCGCCCGCAGAAGATCACCCCCGAGGAGGGCGAGCGGATCAAGGAGCTGCTGGCCACCGCCCTGGAGGACCCCCGCTCCACCGGCCGTGGGACGACCGCCACGATCGACATCAACACCGTCCTGGACGAGCGCCCCCACCTCAGCGCGGTGGCCGATCTCGAGGAGATGCTCCACGAGGAGGAGAACACCCAGGACCTGCCCCTGACCCCCGAGCCTGCGGTCTCCGCCGCTGAGACCGCCGAGGACGAGACCGATCCGGCCGAGGAGAACGAGGAGGACGTGCTCTGTCTCTTATACCCATCTGACGCTGCCGACGAC
>NZ_JABFAY010000034.1:0-420 GCF_017168495.1 Micrococcus sp. KRD096
GTTAAGAACTTCCACGGCCTCAGGTTGGAACGCGTTATAGGCCGCTTCGATTCCGTCCAGACCACCGAGCTTACGGTCGTCCAGAATGGGCATGAAAATCACTTTCGATTTTATTTTGTCCAGCGTTGCACGAGCCGCGCTTACTTCTGCCGGTGTACTCGTTCCATTCTTGATCACGATCTGGCCTTCAACATCCATCTGTTCGGCGATTTCAACGACCTTGGCCAATTCTTCGACCCCGAGCTTGATATCGACATTCATGAGGACGCGGCCGCGTATGGCCTCAAAAACCTGCTCAAGCGTAGGGACCACTTCACTGGTTTTCTCACCGTTCCCTTCAATCACCAGATTACATTTCTGAACTTCAGCCAGTGTTTTTTCAGCAACGGCACCGGCACAGGTCGTGGTCCGGTCCAATGT
>NZ_JABFAY010000035.1:0-410 GCF_017168495.1 Micrococcus sp. KRD096
CTCTAGCACCATCAATGACATCACCATTTCCTGTTGGAATGAATTGGATATCATCTATACCTAGTACGTCTTCTAAAGTATCTTTTAAATGACTAGATTGTTTGATGGCAATATCTTTATTTACGTCATCATATTCAATAATAAATATATTCATATTGCCTTCTGCCTTTAAAATGGCTGAATGCATTGTAAATTTGTCATAATCTATCATTGTAAATACTGTATCTAAGTGCATAAAAGTTCGACTAGTTGGAATTTCAATTGCTACTACTTTTTTAAACGTCGCCTGCGGATTTTCAAAAATACGTCGCGCTAACTTTTCAATAGCTTGTGCAGATGTACGTTCTGAAACGCCTATAGCCAAGACATCTTTAGATAAAACAAGTTCATCGCCGCCTTCAATATTGAAT
>NZ_JABFAY010000036.1:0-1150 GCF_017168495.1 Micrococcus sp. KRD096
GACCTGGGCGGGTGCGTCGGACGCCGGCTCGGCGGCCGGGGTCGGCCCCGCGGCGGGCTGCGGCGGGGACGCCGGCTCGACGACCGGCAGGGGCGCCGTCGTCGAGGCGGGCTCGGCGGTCTGTGCCGGCACGGCGTCCGCCGCTCCCGGGACCGTGGCCCGGGTGCGAGGACGCGCCCGGACGCGTCCCGCCGTCGGGAATTCGAAGAGCCAGCGAACCCGTCGGTAGCCGAGCGCGAGGGCGAGCGGGACGAGGAACGTGAACGACGCGATGGCCACGTAGAAGTCGACCGGGCGGACCGCGGCGAGGTCGCGGAAGGCCGCCACCGCCAGGATCAGCACCGGCATGTGGGCGACGTAGAGGACCATCGAGCGGCGGCCGCAGAACTCGAGGAACGGCAGACGGGGCAGGCGCGGGCCGAGCCACAGCACCACGAGGATCCCCGGCAGCGCGGCGAACACGGACCAGGGCTGGCGCTCCGCCACCACGAGCGCGCCGGTGCGCGTGGCCGTCACGGTGAGCACCATGAGGATCACCGCGATCACGCCCAGGGCGGCCGGCGCCGTGCGGATCCGGGGGAGCAGTCGCGCGGAGGCGGCACCGAGGAAGAAGTACACGCCCCAGTACAGGGGACGCACCCAGTCGCGGGGGCCGCTGACGAACTCGAGGAGCAGCACGAAGAGGACGGCCGCGACCACCAGCGCCGGGACGCGACGGATCACCGGGCCGATGAGGTAGCAGAGCATGAGCACCCACAGGAACCACAGGTGCCACGCGCCGCCGCGCCAGAACTCGACGGACAGCAGGGATCCGGGCTTGCCCGTGGCCAGCGCCAGGACGACCATCCAGACGAGGAACGGCCACAGGATCCGCTCCGCCTTGCCGCGGTAGTACGTGCCCAGCGGCTTGGACACCGAGCGGGGCAGCAGGACGCCGGACAGGAACACGAGCATCGGCATCCGCCACGACTGGAACACCTGCACCACGTTCGCGAACGCCACGGAGCTGAAGGTCGCGTCGAGCCCCTGCGGCATCGTGTAGGTGTGGGTGAACATCACCAGCAGCACGGCGAATCCGCGCATGGCGTCCATCCAGGTCATCCGGCTGGGGGCGGACCCGTGGGACACGGGCGGGGTCGGCGTCGTGGAC
>NZ_JABFAY010000037.1:0-465 GCF_017168495.1 Micrococcus sp. KRD096
GCCGTGCTCGCCGCGGCCGTGCTGGCCGACGAGTTCGACACCGATGCGGCCACGTGCGCGATAGACCCCGACCTCGACCCCTCCTACGCGGACGGCGCACGAGACACCGCCGCCCGCATCCGCGCCGCACTGAACGGAGAGAACCATGCCTGACCTCACCCCCGACCACCCCGCCGTCGAAGCGGCGAGCAAGGCATGGGGCGACTCTGCCCCCACCACAACCTCCCTGTGGACCGGGATGAGCGAACACCGTCGAGACCTCGTGAGGGCACGCATGGCCGAAGCACTCAAGGCCGCGCTCCCGCACCTGACCGCTGAGAGGGACGCGCTCGCGGGCGTTGAGGGCGAGGGCTGATGCCGTGGCTGAAGGTCTCGGACGCCAGCGCGACTCACCCGATCGCGCTGGCGGCCATGGAGGCCGACGACGCGGACGACCGCATCGTCAACGAGCTCTTCGGGTTCGTG
>NZ_JABFAY010000038.1:0-631 GCF_017168495.1 Micrococcus sp. KRD096
CTCTGGGGGAGGGCGGGTTGAGCACGGGACGCGGTGGGGCGCGGCTGCTGCTGGACGACCCCTCTGCCCCGTCGCGGCCGATGCGTCTGCGGCTCGCGCCCACCGGGCTGCACGTCCACGACGGTCCTCGGGACACCGGACGCCTGTGGGACGGCCGCAGCCCGCTCCCTGTGGGCCGGACCGCCCTGGGCCTGGTCCGCGGGCCCGGGGCCGCCCTGCCGCGGCCGGTCACGCCGGAGCCGCCCGCCGTCGACCTCGGATCCCCACCGGCCCGGCAGTCCGTCGTGATCCCGCTGGTGGCGGCCCTGGGCCCGCTGGTGCTCGGGGTCGCCCTGGTCCTGATGATGGGCAACCCGGTGTTCCTGCTGTTCGGTGTGCTGTCCGTGACGGTGGCGCTGGTCATGCTGGCGATGCAGCGCCGTACCCGGCTGCGGCATGCGCGGCTGCTCGCCGCCCGCGCGGACGCGGTCGTGCGCCGGCGGGCTCAGGCGGCACTGAGCCCCGGTGCGGTGGCCCGCGCCGTCCGCTCCGGCGCGACGGACCGCTTCGGGCTGACGTCGGGGGCCGACGAGGCCGTGGCGGTCTCGTGGGGTTCCGGCGTCGGGGCGCTGTCCCTGTCGCGGGACGACCC
>NZ_JABFAY010000039.1:0-1376 GCF_017168495.1 Micrococcus sp. KRD096
CGCCGGATGCCTGTTCATGGAGGTGCAGGCCCCGGCGGGGCTGGCGGTGCGATAGACGCGGGTGTGGGGGGAGCGGTAGAAGGGGCCGGTGCTGTCCGGGGCCTGCACCTCCATGAACAGGCATCCGGCGCGCGTGTCCAGGTGCACCGGGTAGGTGCCGGGCAGGCGGTTCGAGTGCAGCTCCTCGCTCAGGTTCAGGGCGTCCGGGAAGGACAGGGCCACCGGAGCCATGCCCTGCCCGTGGGTGACCGGCTCGCAGGGAGCGTAGGCGCGCGCCCACTCCCGGGGCCGAGAGACGGTGAGGCGGTAGCCGGCCTCGGTCAGCTCGAACCAGACGCGCCCGTTCACGCGGGCGTGGTCGCTGGCCCAGCCCAGCGGGGCCAGGGCCGCGTGGAGGGCCTGGCGCAGGGATCGGATCGTGGTGGTGGGGTTCTTGACGATGCTCACGGGAGCCTCCTTGGAAGGGGTGCCGGGGGCCTCATGCCCCCTGCGACGTGTCCAACCATACACATGCAACGGCGCCTGCACAACATCATCCGCGAGCGCGGATCGGCGCGCCCCTGGTGGTGACGCGGAGCGGGCGGGGACGTGTCGCGGTCCCCGGCGGCCGGCGGCAGCTCCATGGAGCCGGCAGCTCGTCTCCGCGACACGTCCCCCCCGTCCCCGCCGGCGCGAGGCCGGCGGGGACGGGTGCCGGTCAGCCGCGCGGGCTCACGTGGGCGGCGTGCGTGCGGCCCAGCGCCCAGTCGCCCAGGTGCCAGGCCAGCAGATCGTCGCGCTCGCGGACGGCCCAGGCGTCGAGGCTGTCCTCGGGGCCCATGGCCGGCCCGCCCGTGAGCAGGTCCAGGCACAGGCCGGCGTGGAGCCCCCACAAGGGGCCGGGGACGGCGCCGTCCGGGGTGCTCGGGGGCACCGGGCCGGCCATGTCGCGCGGACGAACGGCGAGCGTGTCCACCGGGGAGAGCGTGTCGGCCTTGTTGCTGGCGGAAGCGAAGATCACCCAGAGGTCGCGCACCAGGTAGATGCCGACGGCGTCGGTGCGCAGCTCCACGGTCTCGTAGGTGTCGTCGAGTTCGGCCAGGCGGGCCAGCAGGGTCTGGGTGCCGTGGAGCGAGAGCACTGCGAGCAGGGCCTCGTCGCCGGTGTCCGTGCGCGGGGCCGGGTCGGCGTAGGCGCGGGAGAAGCTCTCCCCTGCCGCGGAGTAGATCCGCAGGGAGCCGTCAGGCTGGAGGACCAGGCCCACGCCGCCGGCGTCGGGGTCCGTGTCCGTGGCGGCCGCGCGGGCGGCCTGGGAACCGACGTAGAGCGCGCGGGCGAGGGTGGCGGGGCGGTAGAGCAGCTGGGACATCAGGGGGCCTCCTTGCTGTCTCTTTTAC
>NZ_JABFAY010000004.1:0-5906 GCF_017168495.1 Micrococcus sp. KRD096
TACAACCACCACCGCCGGCACTCCTCGCTCGGCTACCTAACCCCAGCCGAGTACGCTCGGCAGTGCACCCATCAAATGGAAACCGACGACTCACAGAACGTCCGGACCGAATGAAGGGGGCGGCTCACACCCACATAGGAGCGGCACGAAACCCGGGACGCTTCAAGGAGACCGTGAACGGGCTCTACAAGGCCGAGCTCATCCACGCCAAGCGGGTGTGGGAGTCGACCGAGGCGGTCGAGCTGGCCACCATGGGGTGGGTGCACTGGTGGAACACCACCCGCATCCACGAGGCCCTTGGCTATCGCACTCCCGCAGAGGTTGAGGCGGCTTACACTCACGATCAGGATTCAGCGCCCGTTGCATCCTGACCTCGGAACGGAACCCAGGGCGCTTCAGTGAGCAGTAGTCCGGGGAGGCCGACGACGCCTGAGGCGTTCCCTTTCGCCCCCACGACGGCGCCCGCTCCCTACCGCGCGAGGGTGCGGGCGCCGTTGTGCGACGTGAGGGCTGGGCCACGAGCCTCAATCCGCTGGTCAGCTTCCCGTTCGAAAGAACCACCCTCAGGCATGATGTTGCCGTTTGCCTTCCCATCCCTCTGACACTGCCGAGGCCACCATGACCAATCCGTCCGTCTATCCCCGCGGCTACCGCCCCCGACACGCGGCTGATGGGCCCGATTCGACTCCTGTGGTGGCCCGAAGGCAGGCGGACTGGCGACCGGAGATCCAGGGCTTGCGCGCGGTCGCAGTCCTCCTGGTGGTGGTGTTCCACATCTTCACGGACAGGGTGTCGGGCGGCGTCGACATCTTCCTGTTCATCTCGGCTTTCTTCCTGACAGGCTCCTTCACCCGCAAGATGGAGGCTGGAAGGCCCCTCGCGGTGGGGCGCTACTGGCTTCACGTCTTCACGCGCCTCATGCCCATGGCGGTGCTGACGATCTTGCTTACCTTGGTTGCCGTTGCCACGGTGTATCCGCTGGCCGACCGTGCTTCGTGGCGGACGGAGGCGCTGGCGTCGGCCCTCTACGTGGAAAACTGGACCCTGGCGTTCAACGCCGTCGACTACTACGCCGCCGACAACACCTCGCTGTCCCCCTTCCAGCATTTCTGGTCGCTGTCGGTCCAGGGGCAGGTGTTCATCCTGTGGCCGCTCCTCTTCCTTGTCTCAGCCCTGGTGGCCCGCCGCACCGGGGCGCGGCCCCGAGCCGTCCTCACGACTGCGTTCGCCTCGGTGTTCGTCGTGTCCCTGCTGTGGTCGGTGACCCAGACCTCCCAGAACCAGGCGTTCACGTACTTCGACACTCGGGCTCGCCTATGGGAGTTCGCCCTCGGTTCCCTCCTGGCGCTCGTCCTTCCATTCATTCACCTGGGACGGCGCACACGGGTGTTCCTCGGCTGGGCAGGGCTCGCGAGCATGATCGCCGTCGGCGTCGTGGTGGACGTCCAGGGCGCCTTCCCCGGCTGGATCGCGCTGTGGCCGCTGATGTCGGCCACTGCTGTGATCGTCGCGGGCACCAGCGGCTCCCATTTCGGTGTGGACCGGGTACTGGCTTCCCGCCCGCTCACCCGCTTGGGTGACTCCGCCTACGCTCTCTACCTCATTCACTGGCCGCTGCTCATCACCTATTCCGTCCTCACGGGGTCACAGAAACCCGGCGCGGCCGCGGGCGTCGTTCTCGTCGTCGTCTCCCTCGGCGCGGCCCTCCTCCTCTCGGTGCGCGTGGAGCGTCCGCTACGAGCGTGGGGCTGGCCCCAGACGGCCGCCTGGCGGTCCGCCGTCGTACTGGGGACCTGCGCCGCTCTCGTTGTGGCGCCGGTGACCCTGTGGCGCGGCGCCGAGGCAGCGGAGTCCGCACGAGTCCTCGAGGCGGCCGACCGGAACAACCCGGGCGCCGCCGTCCTGCGCCCCGACTACGAGCCAGCTGGAGACCCCGGTGCCCCTGTTCTGCCCGTGGTGGAGGGACGGTACCCCTTCCCCGAGTACCCCGAGGAGTGCGACCCCGCCCTGGAAGCACAGTTGACCGAGGTCGGAGCCGAGTCGTGCCATGTCCTCGTCCCACAAGCAGATCCGGCCGGCGTCGTGCTGATGGCCGGCAACAGCCACGTGATGCAGTGGTCCCCCGCTCTCCGGCGCCTCGGTGAGGAGAGACGGCTGGAGGTCGTCAGCTATACGCGGGGCAGCTGCCTGGTAGCGCCGATGGAGGAGCAGGTGGACGACTCCCCGAAGTGCCCGGACTTCCTGGCAGACCTCAACCTGGTCGTGGAGCATGTGCGCCCGGACGTCGTCTTCATGCAGGGCACACGCAGCACCTACGAGGACGAGGAGATGCTCACCCCGGGGATGACCGGGCGGATGGAGGAGATTGCGGGGACGGGTGCCCATGTCCTCGCGCTCCGGGACAACCCCCGGTTTGCGGCCGGATCGCCCACGACCTGCGGAACGATGCACGGGGTCGATGCGGTGACGTGCCGCTGGACGCATGCCGTACTCGATCCGAACACCAGCCCCCTGGCCGGATTGGCCGATGCTCATCCCCGCATCGCGCAGGTGCAGCTGAACGACATGATCTGCCCGGACCGTCAGTGCCAGCCCACGGTGGGCAACGTCCATGTGTACTGGGACGACAACCACCTCACCCCAACGTATGTAGAGACTCTTGCTCCCGTCTTCATCGAGCGTGTGCTGGCGGCCCTGGAGCACGACGGCATGCGTCTAGGACGCTGAGGCTCTCTCGAGCGCGCTGATCAAGGGATGGGAATGGTGCGGGTGTTGATGACACCCTCAGTCCGTTCCCGCTCCTCTATCGGCCTCGAAGAGGTGGGCAGCATGCGGAGCAGAACTACGGCGCCGGGCGCGCCCAGGGCGTGTCTGACACCAGCTTCAACCATGTGACCCCAGTGGTCAGGCGCTCGGCGGCCCGGTAGATGATCGTGCACTCGTCATACCTGGCCACCCGTCCGCGCTACTGCTGCAGGGGCGCATACTGACGTTCGATGACATTGCGGCCCCTACAGGCGACTGCGTCGAAACCGACGGGGCACCCGCTGCTGCAGCCACGACGCCTGCGGTGGCCCTGATGGCCAGCTCACACGGGGATGACCGCCGCGGCTGCCCAAGCAGTGGAGTCGTCTGTAAGCGGCCATGAAAAGCTGCCCATAGGTGGCCAGGGAATGACCCGCTGACGGCCATGAGGACTGCCCAGTGATGGCCACGGGAACTGCCCGGTGCTGGCCATCTGGTTTGCCCGCGTTGCTCGTTGTAAGCGGCCATGAAAAGCTGCCCATAGGTGGCCAGGGAATGACCCGCTGACGGCCATGAGGACTGCCCAGTGATGGCCACGGGAACTGCCCGGTGCTGGCCATCTGGTTTGCCCGCGTTGCTCGTTGCCCGCCGCGTCGTGAGCCGGCGGGGGCCTCCTCCCCGGGTTGGATATCGGTGTCGAATCGAATCCAGCGAGGAAGAGGCCCTGAATGAAGGATGCCGCAGAAACCATGAAAATACTCAGTGCCTATGACCTGACCAAGTCATTGCGGGGCGCCGCCGAGCTGGCCGGTTGCTCCCATCACACCGTGGCCCGGCTGGTGCGGGCCCGCGACGCCGGCCAGACCCCTGGATCCGGAGCCAGCCGCCCGAAGGTCACCGATGTCTGGCTGCCCAAGATCGAGGAATGGGTCGAGGCCTCCACGGGCAGGATCCGCGCCGATGTCGTGCACGCCAAGCTCACCGCAATGGGCTACACCGGCTCTGAGCGCTCCACCCGGCGGGCGGTGGCCGAGGTGAAGGCCGCCTGGCGGGCCGGGAAGCGCCGGGTGCACCGGCCCTGGATCACCGAGCCGGGCGCATGGCTGCAGTACGACTTCGGCGATGGGCCGGCGATCGACGGGGCCAAGACGGTGCTGTTCGTGGCCTGGCTGGCCTGGTCCCGCTACCGGATCGTCATCGCCCTGCGTGATAGGACGGCTCCGAGTGTGTTCGCCGCCCTGGACCGGTGCTTCCGGCTGATCGGGGGCGCGCCGACCTATGTGCTGACGGATAACGAGAAGACAGTGACGGTCTCTCATGTGGCCGGGGTGCCGGTGCGTAACCAGGCCACCGTGGCGTTCGCTCGGCATTACGGCGTGGAGGTGCTGACCTGCCAGCCAGCGGATCCGGCCGCCAAGGGCGGGGTGGAGAACGCGGTGAAGCTGGCCAAGGCCGACCTGGTCCCGAAGGACACCAACCTGCGGGACCAGTACGCCTCGTTCGCTGAGCTCGAGGCCGCCTGCGCGGGGTTCATGGCCATGGTGAACTCCCGGGAGCACCGGGTGACCCGGCGCCGCCCGGACCACATGCTCGCCGAGGAGACCAGCGCGTTGCATCGGATCCCCGCCACGGCGCACACCGTGGCCTACGGGGTGGGACGGAAGGTGCCGGAGAACACGCCGATGGTCTCCTTCGAAAACGCCCAGTACTCGGTGCCCGCGCACCTGCTCGGGGCCGAGGTGTTCGTGCGCCATCACGGCACCGGACCGGACTCGATGGTGGTGATCATGCACGCCGGTGCGCAGGGGCCGGTGGAGGTCGCCCGGCACCGGGTGGCCCGGCCCGGGTCCCCGGCCATCGACGACGCGCACTTCCCCGGCCACGAGACGGACAAGGTGCCCGGGGACTACACCCCGGTGCCCCGTTCGGCGGCGGAGGCCGAGTTCCTGGCCATCGGGGCCGGAGCGAGGACCTGGCTGGTGGAGGCCGCCGCGGCCGGCACCAGCCGGATCGGTCAGAAGATGGCCGAGGCCGTCACCCTGGCCAAGCTCGCCGGCACCGACCAGGTCGACCGCGCCCTCGGGGTGGCCGCGGTGCACCAGCGCTTCGCCCACGGCGACCTGGCCTCCCTGCTCACCGCCGCCGGCCACCGCACCGGGATGCACACCGCCACCGAGGAACGGTCCCTGACCCAGGGCACCGCCGGCTGGGCCGGCCTCGGTACCTCCAACACCGAGGGGGCAGCCCGGTGAGCATCCACACCCCGAACACCGCCGCACCGGCGCTGCCGGCCGATTTGGAGGCGCTGTTGCGGCAGCTGAAGATGCCCCACGCCCGCGGTATCGCCGCCGAGGTACTGGCCACCGCCCGGGCCCAACGCTGGGAGCCGGCCGAGGTCCTCAAGGCCCTGCTGGTCGAGGAGACCACCGGTCGGGCCCGATCCATGCTCGCCGCCCGGCGCAAGGCCGCCGGGTTCCCCACCGGCAAGACCTTCACGACCTGGGATCCGGGCGCCTCCTCGATCCCGGCCCCGACCCAGCAGTCCCTGCGCACCCTGGAATGGCTCTCGCGCAGAGAGAACCTCGTGGTCTGCGGGCCCTCCGGCACCGGCAAGACCTTCTTCCTCGAGGCCCTGGGCCAGCAGGCCGTGGAGGAGGGCAAGCGGGTGGCCTGGTTCACCCTGGAGGACCTCGGGGCGATGATCCGGGCCCACCGGCCCGATGACACCATCACCAAAGCCGTCGCCCGAATCCTGCGCGCCGACCTGATCGTCATCGACGACATCGGCCTGCTGCCGGTCGCCGACGATGCCGCCGAGGGCCTCTACCGCATCGTGGACGCCGCCTACGAGAAACGCTCCGTAGCGATCAGCTCGAACCTGCACCCGGCCGGCTTCGACGAGCTGATGCCCAAGACCCTGGCCACCGCCACCGTGGACCGGCTCCTGCACCACGCCCACGTGTGCCAGACCACCGGAGACTCCGTACGGATGACCCAGGCAATGGCCGGGAAGGGAGTCATGCCACTGAACTGATCCCATCACGGTGGCCAGCACCACCACCCAAACGGGCAAACCAGCTGGCCACCAGTGGGCAGTTCTGATGGCCACCAGCGGGAAGAAACACTGGCCGCCTATGGGCAGAACTCAATGGCCCTTGACA
>NZ_JABFAY010000004.1:6006-22563 GCF_017168495.1 Micrococcus sp. KRD096
TCCCATCACGGTGGCCAGCACCACCACCCAAACGGGCAAACCAGCTGGCCACCAGTGGGCAGTTCTGATGGCCACCAGCGGGAAGAAACACTGGCCGCCTATGGGCAGAACTCAATGGCCCTTGACACGCCCCGGCCTCGAGGACGCCTCGGGAGTGCCCGGGCAGCGAACTCCGGCCTTCTCGCTCCCAGCCGTCGATCACCCACCGGGAGTCTGCCCGCGGACGAGCCCCCTGGCGGGCCGGCCCTGAGCCCAGCACGTACTCCGCCTCCGTCTCCAGGACCGCTCGGATGCTCGGGTGCGCTGCCAGCACGTCCTCTCCGTCGGGCTCCTCTGCCAGTACCTCGCGGCCGCCACCGTGCCGACCAGGGCCGCGTGATCGCGTCGTTCCTCGGCCGGGTCCATGTGAGGTCGAGGCCGGCGAGGGCCTGCACGAGCTGACCAACGGAGACCGCTGGACGAGACTCGGCGCCGGGCCGCCCACTGGTGACGGTGAAGAGGCTGCGGGACGTGCCCCGCGACCCGGGTCACGATCATGTCGGAGCCAGGACGCGAGCCCTGTGGCTCGCGGGCTGAGGATCATCCCCCGTTCCAGGCCGAGGCGGCGTCCGCGCGGGCCGGCCACCCGCGCGTGCCCACGCGACGTCGTCGGCCGATCCACACCGGGAGGACGGTGTGATCGAGATCTGCGCCCGGTCCACGCCCCCGCCACCGTCCAGACCCCCGTGCCGTCGTCGTCAGCGCCGGTGGCGCTGCGTGATCGACCCGAGGTCAGTGGGCGAACTTGCCCCGAGAGAACTCGTAGACCCACCCGAAGGTGAAGTAGGCGCCCGCGATGACGCCGATGATGAAGACCCACCAGCCGACGGCCAGACCGGTCACGATGATCGCGCAGGCCAGGCCGAGGCCCAGCGGCCACCAGCTCCAGGGAGCGAAGGTGCCGTAGGTGCCGGCGTAGTCGACGATCTGGCCGTCCTCGTCATCGGCGGGCCCGACGCCGTACTTGCGCTCGGCGGCGTTCAGGTACCAGGCGATCATCCAGGACATCCCGGCCAGGGCGTAGAGGGCCGGGATGCCCGCCCACTCGGTCCACTCGTTCCAGAATCCGTAGAGGGTTCCGGCACCCACGAAGAAGAGGCCGATCACCCAGAAGATATTCGCTGCGACCTTCACTGGGCCACCTTCTCTCCGAAGGCCTCAGTGGTGTGCTGAGGCGAGTGCGGGAAGAGCTCCGGGTGGTGCAGGTCCAGCGCCGGACGCTCCGAGCGGATGCGCGGCAGCGAGTGGAAGTTGTGCCGCGGAGGCGGGCACGAGGTGGCCCACTCGAGCGAGCCGCCGAAGCCCCACGGATCATCCACGGTGACCTTCTTGCCATAGCGCGAGGTGATGTAGACGTTCCAGAAGAACGGGATCAGCGACGCGCCGAGAACGAAGGAGAAGACCGAAGAGAACGCGTTCATGGCGGTAAAGGTGTCCTCCACCATGTAGTCCGCATAGCGGCGGGGCATGCCGATGACGCCGAGCCAGTGCTGGATCAGGAACGTGCCGTGGAAGCCCACGAACAGCAGCCAGAACTGGATCTTGCCGAGACGCTCGTTCAGCATCTTGCCGGTGAACTTGGGCCACCAGAAGAAGAAGCCGGCGAACATCGCGAACACCACGGTGCCGAAGATGACGTAGTGGAAGTGCGCCACGACGAAGTAGGTGTCGGACACCTGGAAGTCCAGGGGCGGCGACGCCAGGATGACGCCGGTCAGGCCACCGAACAGGAAGGTGACCATGAAGCCGAGCGTCCACAGCATCGGGGTCTCGAAGGTGATCGAACCGCGCCACATGGTGCCGATCCAGTTCACGAACTTCACGCCGGTCGGGACCGCGATGAGCATGGTCATCACGGAGAAGAACGGCAGGAGCACGGCGCCGGTCACGTACATGTGGTGCGCCCACACCGTCACGGAGAGCGCGGCGATCGCCGTCGTCGCGAACACGATGGACTTGTAGCCGAAGATCGGCTTGCGGGAGAACACCGGGATGATCTCCGACACGACGCCGAAGAACGGCAGGGCGATGATGTACACCTCGGGGTGGCCGAAGAACCAGAAGAGGTGCTGCCACAGGATGGCGCCGCCGTTCTCCGGGTTGAAGATGTGGCCGCCGAAGCGACGGTCCAGGCCCAGCGCGAAGAGCGCGGAGGCAAACGGCGGGAACGCCATCATGATCAGGATGCCGGTGATGAGCGTGTTCCAGGTGAAGATCGGCATGCGCCACATCGTCATGCCAGGAGCACGCATCGTCAGGATCGTGGTGATGAAGTTGACGCCGCCCATGATCGTGCCGAAGCCCTGGAGGACCAGACCGAACACCCAGAGGTCACCGCCGACGCCCGGCGAGTACGTGGTGTTGGAGAGCGGGGCGTAGGCGAACCAGCCGAACGAGGCCGCACCCTGCGGGGTGAGGAAGCCCGCGGTCGCGATGAGCGAGCCGAACAGGAAGAACCAGAACGCCAGGGCGTTCAGACGCGGGAAGGACACGTCCGGAGCGCCGATCTGCAGCGGCACCAGCACGTTGGCGAAGCCCACGAAGAGCGGGGTCGCGAACATGAGCAGCATGAGCGTGCCGTGCATGGTGAACAGCTGGTTGTACTGCTCCTTCGTCTGCAGGATCTGCATGCCGGGCTCGAAGAGCTCCGCGCGGATCATGAGGGCCATGACGCCGCCGATGCAGAAGAAGATGAAGGACGTGATCAGGTACATGTACCCGAGCACCTTGTGGTCGGTCGTCGTCAGCCAGCTGACGACGATCTTGCCCAGCGAACGGGG
Organism: Micrococcus sp. KRD096; assembly: GCF_017168495.1. NCBI lineage: Bacteria > Bacillati > Actinomycetota > Actinomycetes > Micrococcales > Micrococcaceae > Micrococcus > Micrococcus sp. KRD096. The sequence goes on from NZ_JABFAY010000004.1 coordinate 8,826, forward strand.
CACCACACGAGGCTGCGCCTGTGAGCGCACCTCATCCGTTGCGTACTCGTAAGTGGTCATCAGTGGCTACCTCCACCGCGGGGGGTCTGGAGATCGCGCTCCATCGTCCCGGCGCCGTCAGGGTTGTTGTTGGGGTTGCGGCTGTACTCTTCGCCCACCTGACCCGGCTCCATCTCCTCGAGGCGCTGGACGAACTCCGCCTCGTCGACGACCTCCACGTTGAAGAGCATCTCGGAGTGGAACTCGCCGCACAGCTCGGCGCACTTGCCGTCGTAGCTGCCCAGCTCCTGGGGGGTCAGGTACAGGTGGTTGGTCTTGCCGGGCACCATGTCGCGCTTCTGGAGGAACTGCGGGATCCAGAAGGAGTGGGCCACGTCACGGGACTTCAGCTCGAAGTGCACCGGCACGTCGTTCGGCAGGTACAGGACCGGAAGGGTGTCACGCACGCCCTCGGTGCCGTCCAGCTGGGCCTGGATGCCGGAGTAGTGGGCCTCGATGACCTCGCCGTTCTCCTGCTCGTAGGAGTAGTTGAAGTCCCAGGACCACTGCTTGCCGTACACGGTGACGGTCAGCGGCGAGTCGTCCACGGGGCGGTCGACCTCGGTCTGGACGCGGTCGGTGAAGCCCCAGAGCGTGAAGACCATCAGGATCGGGATGGCCGTGAACATGGTCTCGAGCGGCACGTTGTAGGCCGTCTGCTTCGGGAAGCCCTGGTCGTTCTTGCGACGGCGGTAGGCCACCATGCACCAGATCATGGCGCCCCAGGCCAGCAGGCCGACGGCCATGGCCGCGATCCAGGAGTTCACCCACAGGTCGGTGAGCTGGGCGTTGTGGTTGGTGGTCTCCCGGGTGCCGGGGTACCAGCCGCGCTGGACCTCTGCCGAACAGCCGGTCAGCACCAGGAGCGCCGTGGTGCCCACGGCACCGGCGGTCAAGCGGCGGCGAGTCCGACGTCCGGCGTCATTCTGTGCTCTCACAGACGGCCTTCCTCTTCATCTCGTGTGCGAGGGGCGTCCCCGCTCCCCCGACGATTCGGCGACTTCTCGCAGCGTCCTCGCAGGGAGCACGGGTATGCCCTGATGATTCAGAGCCAGTCTAAGCCGAAACACGCGGATTCACCGCACCGTGACACGGGCGCCTCGTGTCTGGGAGTCGGGTCCGAGCATCCTGGGCACGGTGCCCGGGCACGACGACGGCGGGCCGGCCGAGGCCGACCCGCCGGTTCGCGGTCCGAGGCGCTCCGGGCGCCCGCAGATCAGTGGAAGGAGTCGCCGCAGGCGCACGAGCCGCCCGCGTTGGGGTTGTCGATCGTGAAGCCCTGCTTCGAGATGGTGTCCTCGAAGTCGATGGTCGCGCCCATGAGATAGGGCACGCTCATCTTGTCGACGATCACCTCGACCCCGTCGTAGTCACGGACGGTGTCGCCGTCGAGGACGCGCTCGTCGAAGTAGAGCTGGTAGATCAGGCCCGAGCAGCCGCCCGGCTGCACGGCGACGCGCAGCCGCAGGTCCGTGCGGCCCTCCTGCTCGAGCAGCGAGCGCACCTTGCCGGCCGCCACGTCGGTCAGCTCGACCTCGTGCGGGGGCAGGGCCTCGGCGTCCTGGGTCGCGCCGATCTCGACGCCGGTCTCCTCTGCGGACAGAGCCATCGTGACCTCCTCAGATCATGGGGCGCGGACGGGGCCGTCACGCGCATGTGGTCTCCCGGGCAACACTAGCCGCCCACGGAGCATTCCCGGCCCGCCGCACCGACGGGCCGGGCGGCGCTCACGCGGAGAGCCGCGCGAGCCAGAGCGCCTCGGCCACGACGGCCCGCTTGAAGTCGTCGATGTGCAGCGACTCGTTGGCCGAGTGCGCCCGCGTGTCCGGGTCCTCCACGCCCGTGATGAGGAGGGTGGCCTCCGGGAAGACCTCGGCGAGGTCCGCGGTGAACGGGATGGAGCCGCCCATGCCGATCGCCCGGGGCTCGACGCCCCAGGCGTCCTCCAGGGCGGCCATCATCGCGGCCGCGGCGGGGGCCGAGGTGTCCGTCGTGAACGGCTGACCGAACTCCCCCGCGGTGACCGTGATCTCCGCGCCGAGCACCGCCGCGGACTGCGCCTCCAGGTGGGTGCGCAGCGCCTCGAAGGCCTCCGCGGGCTCCATGCCGGGGCCCAGGCGCAGCGAGAACTTCGCGCGCGCCGCGGGCTGGATCGTGTTCGAGGACTCCGCGACCGAGGGCGCGTCGATCCCGATGATGCTCAGCGCGGGAGCGTTCCACAGCCGGTCCGCGACCGGGCCGCGGCCGGCCAGGGTCACCCCGTCCAGCACGCCCGCGTCCGCACGGAAGACGTCCTCGGGGTAGTCCAGGCCCGCGGTCTGCCGCGGCTCGAGGCCGGGCACGGCGACCGCGCCGTCCGCGTCGTGGAGCGTGGCGATCAGCCGCGAGAGCAGGACGACGGCGTCCAGGACCGGCCCGCCGAACATGCCGGAGTGCACGGCGTGGTCGAGCACCCGGACGGTCACCGTGCCGTCCACCAGCCCGCGCAGGGAGGTGGTCAGCGCTGGCTCCCCCACGGCCCAGTTGGACGAGTCCGCGACCACGATCGCGTCGGCGTCCAGGCGCGCCCGGTGCTTCTCCAGGAAGGTGCGGAAGGTGGGCGAGCCGGCCTCCTCCTCGCCCTCGATGAAGACGCGGACGCCGACGCCGGCGTCCGGCAGGACGTCCCGCAGGGCGGCGAGGGCGGCGAGGTGGACCATGATGCCGGCCTTGTCGTCGGCGGCGCCGCGGCCGTACAGCCGCCCGCCGCGCTCGGTGGCCACGAGCGGCGGGGTGTCCCAGAGGTCCTCGTCCCCGATCGGCTGCACGTCATGATGGGCATACAACAAGACAGTCGGCTTGTCAGAGGCGCCGGGCTTCTCACCGATCACCGCCGGCCCGCCGGGCCGGCCGTCGTCGCGGGTCTCGGTCACGATCTCCACCTCCTGCAGGCCCGCCTCGCGCAGCAGGCCCGCGACGGCCTCCGCGGACCGCTCGAGCTGGGCGCGGTCCGCGGAGTCCCAGGCGATGCCCGGGATCGCCACGAGGTCGGTGAGGGTCTGGAGGGTCGTCGGGAAACGGGCCTCGACGGCCTCACGGACGGCGGAGACGAGGGCCGCGTCCTGCGGCGCACGGGAGGTGATGTCAGTCATGACGGCCAGCGTAGACGGCGGCCGGGCCGAGGGCCGCGCCTCCGGCCGGGCCGGACGCGCCCCACCACTAGACTGGACGGGTGTTCAAGCGAGACAAGACCCCCGAGACCGCGCCCGCCCCCTCGACTCACGGCTCCTCGGCTGCTCCCGCCGAGGGCGCCGTGTCCGGGGCCGCGCCGCGCGACCGCTCGCAGGGCAAGAAGGGCCCGACTCCGCGGCGCCGCGACCAGGAGGCCGCGCGCCGTCGCACCCTGGTCCCCGAAGATCGCAAGGCGGCTCGCAAGGCCGAGCGTCAGGCGATGGCCCAGGAGCGGATGCGCCAGCGCGCCGCGCTGGAGACCGGGGACGAGCGCGGTCTCCCGGCACGCGACAAGGGGCCGCAGAAGCGCTGGGTCCGTGACTACGTGGACGCGCGGACCGGGATCGGCGAGTGGCTCATGCCCGTCGTCTTCGCCTACGTCCTGCTCATGTTCATCCCCGGTCGCGAGGCGCAGCTGATCCTGATGATCAGCCTGTACGTCCTCGTGGCCCTCGTGCTCATCGAGAGCTTCCTGGTCAGCCGGCACATCAAGAAGGGCCTCACGGAGCGCTTCGGCACGCCGGAGTCCGGGACCGGCTTCTACGGCATCATGCGGGCCCTGCAGTTCCGCCGCCTGCGTCTGCCCAAGCCCCAGGTCAAGCGGGGCGAGTACCCCGCCTGAGACGACACCGCGCCACGGCCCGGACCCCGGTGGGTCCGGGCCGTCGCGTCCCCGGCGAGCAGACCGTCAGCCCCGCAGGGACCGGGCCAGCCCGGCGGTGATCCGGCCGGACCAGAACGGGCCCTCGTACAGGAACGCCGTGTATCCCTGGACGAGGTCCGCGCCCGCGTCGAGCCGGGCCTGGACGTCGTCGGCGTCCGTCACCCCGCCCACGCTGACGACGGCGGTGCCCGTCGGCAGCGCCGCCCGCAGGACCTCCAGCACCCGCATCGACCGCTCCTGCAGCGGGGCGCCGGACAGGCCGCCCGCGCCCAGGGCGTCCACGTCGGCACGCGGGGTGCGCAGACCCTCCCGGGAGACGGTCGTGTTGGTCGCGATGACGCCGTCCAGCCCGAGGCGCTCGGCGAGCGCCCCGACGGCGCGCACGTCGTCGTCCGCCAGGTCCGGGGCGATCTTCACGGTCAGCGGCACGCGACGGCCCGGGACCGCACGGTCGGCCTCCTCGCGCACCGCCGTGAGGATCGGCTCCAGCGCGTCGATCTCCTGCAGCTGGCGCAGCCCCGGCGTGTTCGGTGAGGACACGTTGACCGTCAGGTAGTCGGCGTGGGGCGCGAGCAGGCGGGTCGAGGCCCGGTAGTCGTCCGCCGCGTCCTCGAGCGGGACCACCTTGGTCTTGCCGATGTTCACGCCCAGGACCGGCCGGGCCGGGCCGAAGCGGCGCTCCAGCGTCTGCCGGGTCCGCGCCAGGCGGGGGGCGACGGCCGCCGCGCCGTCGTTGTTGAAGCCCATGCGGTTGACCAGCGCCCGGTCGTCCACGAGACGGAACAGTCGGGGCTGCGGGTTGCCGGGCTGCGGCTGCGCCGTGATCGTGCCGACCTCGATGTGGCCGAACCCGAGGTCGGCCAGGGCGGCGGTCCCCCGGCCGTCCTTGTCGAACCCCGCGGCCAGGCCGAAGGGCGTCGGGAACCGCAGGCCCATGACCGTGCGCGCGAGCATCGGGTCCGGGCGGAAGGCGGCGCGCAGGGCGGCGGACGCCCCGGTGCGCTCGGCCAGCCGGATCGCGTCGAAGCCCCGATGATGCGCCCGCTCCGCGTCCATGCCGCCGAACACGGCACGGAAGAAGGGCGGGTACAGGCGAGGCGCGCGGGAGGTCAGGATGCCGTCGACGGCGGACTTGGGATCAGGCAGCTGCATGCCCCCATCCTCGCACGGGCCTCCCGCCCGCCCGGGGTCCTCCTACAGGACCCCTCCGCCCCGCACGCCGCACCCGCCGGCGGACCGACGGAGGAGGACACCCGCCCGTTCCTCGACGATCCGCCGGGCCTGGGCTGGGTCCCGGACGGGCTGCCGGGCTTCGAACGATGCACGCTCGGCCTCGACACCGATGAACAAGGACAGAACCTTGTCACAGTGGTGCGTCCGCGCACCGACGCCGCCCGTGACCCGGCCCGGCGACCCATCCTCTCGGTGCACGGCTGGAGCGACTACTTCTACAACGCCCCGCTCGCCCGCGCGTTCGAGGCCGCCGGCTACGCCTTCCACGCCGTCGACCTCCGCCACTACGGCCGCTCGCTGCGCACGGGACAGACGCCCGGCTGGACGGACGACCTGGCCCGCTACGACGCGGACCTCGAGGCCGCGTTCGAGACCATCGCCCAGGACCACCCGCTGCCGCCCATCCTCATGGGACACTCCACCGGCGGGCTGATCGCCGCGCTGTGGGCGGACCGGAATCCCGGCCGCCTCGCCGCGCTCGTGCTCAACAGCCCGTGGCTGGAGATGCAGGGCAGCGCGGGGGTGCGCCTGCTGGCGAAGTCCATCGTGGGGCCCGTCTCCGCCATGAAGCCCTACGCCATGCTCACACTGCCGCGCATCGACCACTACTGGCGCACCCTCTCGGACCAGGCCGAGGGCGAATGGGACCTGCACCCGCTCTGGCGTCCCCCGCACGCGTTCGAGGTGCCGGCCGCCTGGCTGAGTGCGGTCCTCTCGGGGCACCGGGCCGTGGCCGGGCGGCTCGACGTCACCGTGCCGATCCTCGTGCTCGTCTCCGCGCGCGGGCATCGGGGCACGTCCTACGCCGAGGCGATGCTGACCTCGGACATCGTCCTGGACCCCGACGCCATGGCCCGCCGCTCCCTGCGGCTCGGCGACCGGGTGACCGTCCACCGGCTCCCCGACGCGCTGCACGACGTGTTCGCCTCCCCCGCGTCGGTGCGCGAGGCGGCCGGTGCCGCGACGCTCACGTGGCTGGGGGCCTACGCGCCGCCGTCGGCGTCCGAGGCCGAGTCCGGCGCGCCGGACGACGGCGCCGGCTGAGGGGTGTCCACGGCGCCGCCGTAGCGGCGGTCCCGTCGGGCGTAGGTCTCGACGGCGGCCCACAGGGTCCGCCGGTCGACGTCCGGCCACAGCACGTCCAGGAACAGCAGCTCCGCGTAGGCGGACTGCCACAGCAGATAGTTGGACAGGCGCTGCTCCCCCGAGGTCCGCAGGAACAGGTCCACGTCCGGGACGACGTCGACGTCCTGACCCGTGCGGAAGCCGCGGTCGAGGTAGCGGGTGATGACGTCCTCGCTGATCTCCCCCGGCCGCATCCGGCCGGCCCGGACCTCTTCGGCGATCGCCTGGACGCCGTCCAGGATCTCGGCCCGGCTGCCGTAGTTCACGCACATGTGCAGGGTGGTGCCGGTGTTGTGGCGAGTGAGCTCCTCGGCCTCCTGCAGCTCCCGGATCACGGGGGTCCAGAGGCGCGGGGCCCGCCCGTTCCACCGGATCCGCACGTTCCACGAGTGCAGGGTGTCCCGCTGCCGGCGCAGCACGTCCCGGGAGAAGCCCATGAGGAAGCGCACCTCCTCCGCCGAGCGCCGCCAGTTCTCCGTGGAGAACGCATACGCGGACACGTGGCCGATCCCCAGCTCCACCGCCCCGGCGACGACGTCCAGCAGCGCCGCCTCGCCGGCCCGATGGCCCTCGGTGCGGGGCAGGCCGCGCTGGTTGGCCCACCGTCCGTTGCCGTCCATCACGATCGCCACGTGCCGGGGCACGAAACGCGGGTCGATCCGCGGGGCGACCGCACCCGAGGGGTGCGGCGGTGGGGGCTGCGGGGCTCGGTGCTCGGTCGGCGCTCATGGTCTCCTCTCGACGCGCGGGGCGGGGAGGCCGAGGTCCTGGTCCAGGACGGACAGGGACACCAGGCGCCGCTCGGCGTGGAACTGCAGGTACGCCGCCACGATACCGGCCGCCTCGCGGCGGGCGGGGGCCCCGGAGGCGTCCGCGGTGGCCCAGCCCCCCGCCGCGAGGGCCGAGAGCAGGTCGAAGGTCTCCGGGGCCGGGTGAGCGGCACCGGGTGGCCTGCACTCGGGGCAGACGGCCCCGCCGAGGCCCACGTGCAGCGCCGTGTGCGGGCCAGGGGCGCCGCAGCGGGCGCACCGGTCGAAGGTCGGGGCCCAGCCGGCCTGGGCGAGCGCCCGCAGCAGGAACGAGTGCAGGATCAGGCGCGGGTCGTGCGCGCCGCGGGCCAGCGCGGCCAGCGCGCCGTGGAACAGGCGGTACTGGGCGCGCCGGCCGTCGTCGTCGACCGCGGGGACCCGCTCGACGGCCTCGGCGAGGGCGCCGGCGACGGTGTAGGCGTCGTAGTCGGCGGCCAGCATCGTCGCGTACGGGTGCAGCAGCTGGGCCTGGCTCACGGTGTGCAGCTCGCCCCGTCCGCGCGCGAGCTGGAGCGTGGAGTGCATGAACGGCTCCACCACCGAGCCCAGCCGGGAGGATGTCTTGCGCACCCCCGTGGCCACGGCCCGGACCAGGCCGTGCTCGGGGGTGAGCGCCTCGACGATGCGATCGGCCTCCCCCAGGCGGTGGGTACGCAGCACGATGGCCTCGGTGCGGAACGAGTTCGCCGCGTAGCCGCCGTGCCGCGCACCCCGCCGGGAGGAGCCGGAGCCGCTCACGCGCGCAGGGCGCGGTTCACCGCGGACACCACGGCCTTCAGCGAGGCGGTGGTGGTGTTGTGGTCCAGGCCGACGCCCCAGAGGACACGGTCGCCCACGGCCGCCTCCACGTAGGCGGCGGCCATGGCGGCACCGCCCTCGGACAGCGCGTGCTCGGAGTAGTCGAGCACACGGACGTCCACGCCCTCCTCGCCGAGGATGCGCAGGAACGCGTCGATCGGGCCGTTGCCCTGCGCCGTGCGGGTCTGCGTGACGCCGTCGACCTCGAGCTCGGCCTCCATCCGGAACGCGCCGTCCTCACCGGAGGCCGAGGAGACCGAGCGGAGCCGGTAGCGGCCCCACTGCGCCTCCGCCGCGTCGGCGGGCAGGTACTCGTCCTGGAACACGCGCCACAGGTCGGCGCCGGAGACCTCGCCGCCCTGGGAGTCGGCCAGATCCTGGATGACGTGGGAGAACTCGATCTGCGCGCGGCGCGGCAGGTCCAGATTGTGCTCGGACTTGAGCAGGTAGGCGACGCCGCCCTTGCCGGACTGCGAGTTCACCCGGATGACGGCCTCATAGGAGCGGCCGATGTCCTTCGGGTCGATGGGCAGGTACGGCACGGCCCACGGGATGCCGTCCACGTCCGTGCCGGCCGCCTTCGCGTCGACCTCCATGGCCTCGAAGCCCTTCTTGATGGCGTCCTGGTGGGAGCCGGAGAAGGCCGTGAAGACGAGGTCACCGCCCCAGGGAGAGCGCTCGGGCACGGCCAGCTGGTTGCAGTACTCGACCGTGCGCTTGATGTGGTCCATGTCGGAGAAGTCGATCATGGGGTCGATGCCCTGCGAGTACAGGTTCATGCCCAGCGTCACCAGGTCGACGTTGCCGGTGCGCTCGCCGTTGCCGAACAGGCATCCCTCGATGCGGTCCGCCCCGGCGAGGTAGCCCAGCTCGGCGGCGGCCACGCCCGTGCCGCGGTCGTTGTGCGGGTGCAAGGAGAGGACGAGCGAGTCGCGGTGCTCCAGGTTGCGGTGCATCCACTCGATCGAGTCGGCGTACACGTTCGGGGTGGACATCTCCACCGTCGCCGGCAGGTTCAGGATCATCTTGCGATCGGTGGAGGCCTCCAGGACCGTGGCCACCTCATCCGAGATGCGCCGGGCGAACTCGAGCTCGGTGCCCGTGTAGGACTCGGGCGAGTACTCGTAGGTGATCTGCGTGCCCTTGAGCTGCTCCTCGAACTTCTTCACCAGGCGCGCGCCGGAGGTCGCGATGTCCACGATCCCGTCCTCGTCCTGCCGGAACACCACGCGGCGCTGCAGCACCGACGTCGAGTTGTACAGGTGCACGATGGCCCGGTCGGCGCCCTCGAGCGCCTCGAAGGTGCGCTCGATCAGGTGCTCACGGGACTGGGTGAGGACCTGGATGGTGACGTCGTCCGGGATGTGGTCGCCCTCGATGAGCTGGCGGACGAAGTCGTAGTCGGTCTGCGAGGCGGACGGGAAGCCGACCTCGATCTCCTTGAAGCCCATGCCGACGAGCAGCTGGAACATGCGCAGCTTGCGCTCGGGGCCCATGGGGTCGATCAGGGCCTGGTTGCCGTCGCGCAGGTCCACGGCGCACCACAGCGGCGCCTTCTCGATGACCTTGTCCGGCCAGGTGCGGTCCGGCAGGGCGACCTCGATCTGGTCCTGGAACGGGACGTACTTGTGGAACTTCATCCCCGACGACTTCTGCAGGTGGGCGCTCATGCGTGTTCTCCCTCGACGTGCGCGCGGCGGGCGCGCGAAAGGTGGATGGTCGGTGGCCGGACCGGGAGGTCAGGGACTCCGCACGGGGTGTCCGGTCCGGTGGGAGGCGTCCTGCCTCCGCATGCGCTCAGGCGGCGTGGATCACGGCCTGGCACGGGGACCCCGTGCGGCCGGGAAGTAGCAGGCGGGCCGTGGCCGGCGCTGTCGTCGCGAGGCGGAGGGACATGCCCCCGACCCTAGCACCGAGGTGGGCCGGGCCACAGGAGGCCGTCCCCGTGTGACGCACGACGACGGCGGCCCGCTCCGGCGCGTGCGCGCCCGGGCCGGGGCCTCCGGCTCAGAAGCCGAGTCGGCCGAGCTGCTTGGGGTCGCGCTGCCACTCCTTGGCGACCTTGACCCGCAGGTCCAGGTGCACCTTGGTGCCGAGCATGCGCTCGATGCCCGCCCGCGCCTGCGCGCCGATCTCACGCAGGCGGGAGCCGCCCTTGCCGATGATGATGCCCTTCTGGCTGTCCCGCTCGACGAAGACGTTCGCCCACACGTCCATCAGGGGCCGATCCGCGGGGCGGTCCTCGCGCAGGGACATCTCCTCGACCACCACGGCCACCGAGTGCGGCAGCTCGTCGCGCACGCCCTCCAGGGCCGCCTCCCGGATGAGCTCGGCGACCATGACCGCCTCCGGCTCGTCCGTGAGCTCACCGTCGGGGTACAGGGGCGGCCCGGCCGGCAGCAGGCCCGCGAAGACGCCCAGGACGTCGTCGACCTGGCGGCCGGCCACCGCCGAGACCGGCACGACGGCCGCGAAGCCCTCCCCGCCGTTCTCGGGCCCGAGGACCTCCTCGCCCAGGGCGGTCACGGCCACGAGCTGCGCCATGAGCTGCTCCGGGCCCACCTTGTCCGTCTTCGTCACCACGGCGACCACCGGGGTGCGGTGCAGGTACGAGAGCTGCTGGGCGATGAACCGGTCGCCGGGACCGATCGCCTCGTCGGCCGGCAGGCACATGCCCACGGCGTCGACCTCGTTGAGCGTCTCCGCCACGAGGTCGTTGAGGCGCTCGCCGAGCAGGGTGCGGGGCCGGTGCAGGCCCGGGGTGTCCACGAGCACGAGCTGGAAGTCCTCGCGGTGGACGATCCCGCGGATGGTGTGGCGCGTGGTCTGCGGCTTGGAGGAGGTGATCGCCACCTTCTCCCCCACCAGCGCGTTGGTGAGCGTGGACTTGCCGGCGTTCGGCCGGCCCACGAGCGAGACGAAGCCGGAACGGAAGCCGTCCGCGGCGCGGGCCGGATCGACGAGATCGGTCATGGGGTCATCCTTGTCAGGCGGGGCGTGGGGTGGGGCGGCCACGGGGTCGGCGGGTGCGGCGCCGTGGGCCCGCTCCTCGCGCCGGCGCAGCCGCACCGGGCGGTCGGGGGTCTCGGAGACGCGCAGGCGCGCGACCCGGTTGCGGCGGGGCTCGAGGGTGTCCGCGACGAGCTCGATCCCCTGGACCACGACGCGCGAGCCCTGGATCGGGACGCGGCCGAGCTCCTTGGCGAGGAGGCCGCCGACCGTGTCGACGTCGTCGTCCTCGTCCTCCTCCGGCAGCTCGAACTCCTCCCGGAAGTCGTGGATGCCCATGCGCGCGTCGACGGAGTAGACGCCGGGCGCGACGAACTCCACCTCGGGGCGGTCCGGCTGGTCGTCCTCGTCGTAGATCTCCCCGACGATCTCCTCGATGAGGTCCTCGAGGGTCACGAGCCCCGCCGTGCCGCCGTACTCGTCCACCACCACGGCCACGTGGGTGGACTCGCGCTGCAGCTCCTGCAGGAGGGTGGCCACGGACTTCGACTCGGGGACGAAGCGGACGTCGCGCATGACCTCGGTGACGGGGGTGTCGGTCGCAGCGCCGTCGTGGTGCAGGGCGCGGGTGACGTCCTTGAGGTGCAGCATGCCCCGGATGTCGTCGGCGTCCTCGCCGATCACCGGGATGCGGGAGTTGCCGGAGCGCAGGAACAGGGCCATGGCCTGCCCGAGCGTGTGGTCGGCGTCGATCGTGACGACGTCGGTGCGCGGCACCATGACGGAGCGGACGATGGTGTCGTTCATGGAGAACACCGACTGGATCAGCTCCGCCTCGGAGTCCGCGAGCACGTCCGCGTCGTGGGCGCGGGCGACGAACTCACGCAGGTGGCGCTCCTGGAAGTCGTCCTCCTCCTCCGGCTCGACCTCGCGACGGCGCCGGTCCCGGTCCAGGCGGGCGGCGAGCGGGCCCAGGGCCCGGCGGAGCACCCACACGAGGCCGCCCAGGCGGCGGGCGACGGCGGCCTCGTTGCGGGAGCCGATCGGCCGCGGGCTCCAGACGCCCAGCAGGGCGGCCACGCCCACGAGCACGACCGCGGCGATCGCCACGGCGAGCCACGTGTCGTCCACCACCGCGTCGGCGGCCGCGGTCAGGCAGACGGCCGACAGGGCCTCGGCCACGAAGCGCCAGACCCGCAGGGCGCCGAGGTGGCTCTCCCGCTCGCGGGCGATCTCCAGGACCTTGGAGCCGGGCCGCTCGCGGACGATGTCCTCCGCGTCCCGCCGGGAGAGGTAGGAGAACGCGGACTCGGCCAGGGACAGCGTCCAGGTCAGGCCGAGGAAGACCAGGAAGAGGGCGAAGAGGACGGCGGGCGTCAGCATGGGAGGTGCCGTCAATCCTCGACGGTGGGGGCCGGGGCGGGCCGGCCGAGGACCTCGGAGACGAGCCGATCCTGGAGCGTGAACATCTCCTCGCGCTCGGCGTCCTCGACGTGGTCGTACCCGAGCAGGTGGAGCATGCCGTGGGTGAGCAGCAGGAGCAGCTCATCGTCACGGGAGTGCCCGCCGCGCGCCGCCTGCTCGGCGGCGACCTCGGGGCAGAGCACGACGTCGCCCAGCACGCCCTCGGCCGGCGCCTCGGGCGAGCCGGGGGTCAGCTCGTCCATGGGCAGGCTCATCACGTCGGTGGGCCCGGGCAGGTCCATCCACTCCTCGTGCAGCTCGGCCATGCGTGCGGCGTCCACGACGGTCACGGCCGTCTCGGCGCGCTCGTGGACGTGCAGGCGCGCGTACACGTGCCGGGCCATGCGCAGCAGCGCGTCCTCGGGGACCTCGATCCCCGACTCGTTCAGGATCTCAACGGCCACGGCGGGCCCCTCCTCGCTTCTGGGACCGCTCCGCGGGGCCGCGGGCGGCGTCGTAGGCGTCCACGATGGCGCTCACCAGCGAGTGCCGGACCACGTCCGAGGAGTCGAAGCGGACCATCTCCAGTCCCTCGATCCCCTCGAGCACCTCGACGGCTTGGGCCAGGCCGGACTGGGTGCCGCGCGGCAGGTCCACCTGCGAGGTGTCGCCCGTGACGACCATGCGCGCACCGAAGCCGAGGCGGGTCAGGAACATCTTCATCTGCTCGCCGGTGGTGTTCTGGGCCTCGTCGAGGATCACGAACGCGTCGTTCAGGGTGCGGCCGCGCATGTACGCCAGCGGGGCGACCTCGATGGTCCCGGCCTCCATCAGCCGCGGGATCGACTCGGGCTCGATCATGTCGTGCAGCGCGTCGTACAGGGGGCGCAGGTACGGGTCGATCTTCTCGGAGAGCCCGCCGGGCAGGAAGCCGAGCCGTTCGCCGGCCTCGACGGCCGGGCGGGTGAGGATGATCCGGTTGACCTCCTTGGCCTGCAGCGCCTGCACCGCCTTGGCCATCGCCAGGTAGGTCTTGCCGGTGCCGGCCGGGCCGATGCCGAAGACGACGGTGGAGCGGTCGATCGCCTCCACGTAGTCCTGCTGGTGCAGGGTCTTCGCGCGGATGCGGCGGCCCCGGCCCGAGAGGATCGAGTCCAGGTGCAGCTGACCCGCGCCGCGCCCGGTGGCGGCGTCGCGGACGTGGTGGACCACCTGGCCCATCACCTCGGGGGTGACGGCCTGGTCGCGGCGGGCGATCGAGCGCAGGTCCTCGACGACGCGCCGCACCGTGGCCACCTCGGCCACCGGCCCGGCCAGGTCCAGCCGCTGGTCGCGGACCGTGACGTCCACGGTGGGGAACACGCCGCCGAGGATCCGCAGCAGGGCGTCCTGCGGTCCGAGCGTGCGGACCATGAGGTCGGCGGACTCGAACGCCACCCCCTCGTGCGCGGTGGCGGAGGAGCCGGCGCCCACCCCGGCGCTCGTGCTCGTCCAGGCCCTCGCCAAG
>NZ_JABFAY010000004.1:22663-26836 GCF_017168495.1 Micrococcus sp. KRD096
GCGTGAGGCCCTGCAGGTGTGGGTGAACCACTACAACTACCATCGGCCTCATACCTCCTGCGGAGACGCTCCTCCGGCCTCACTGGCACCGACCCGAGTCAACAACGTCATGCCCTCCTACGTCTAGGCGTCGGCGCGCCGTCCTGCCGGGGCTCACCAGCGGCCGAGCCGGTGCTGGAGCACGGCGAGGGCGGCGGGGCCGGCCGTGGAGGCGCGCAGCACGTGCGGGCCGAGCCGCACCGGCACGGCCCCCGCGGCCACGCAGGCCTCGAGCTCGGCCGGGCCGATCCCGCCCTCGGGGCCCACGACGACGGCGATCTCGACGGCCGCGGAGAGTCGCTCCGCCGGCACCGCGGACACCCCGTGCTCCGCGTCCTCGTGCAGTACGAGGACGAGCCGGCCGCCGTCGTCGTCCCAGGCCAGCCCGGCGACCGCCGTCCCGGAGACGTGGTCCCGGACCGCGGGCACCCGGGCGCGACGCGCCTGCTTGGCGGCCGCGCGGGCCGTGTCCGCCCACTTCTGGCGGGCCTTGGCGGCCTTGGGGCCCTTCCAGCGGACGATCGAGCGCTCCGCCTCCCAGGGCACCACGGCGTCCACGCCGAGCTCGACGGCGGCCTGGACCGCCATGAGGTCCCGGTCGCCCTTGGCGAGGGCCTGGACGAGCACGAGCGCCGGGGTGGGCGCCGGCTCCTCCGCCACCGCGTCCAGCCGCACGGACACCGCGTCCGGGGCGGCCGCGAGCACGGTGCCGTGGCCGAGCGTGCCCGACCCGTCGGCCAGGAGCACGGCCTCCCCGGGGGCCAGGCGCATGGCCGCGGCGGCGTGCCGGGCCTCGGCGCCGTCGAAGACGACCTCCGCGCCCGCGCTCGCGCCGGCCAGGGCGCCCGGCTCGAGGTGGAACAGGGGGGCGGTCACAGGTTCCTCAGGTTCTCCCGCAGCCGGGCGAACATGCCCTTGGCCTGGGGTGCGCCGTGCACGACCTCCTCGCCGCGCACCTCGGCCAGGCGCTCCAGGAGCTGGCGCTGCTCGTCGTCCAGGTCGGTGGGCGTGGTGACCACCACGTCCACCTTGAGGTCGCCACGGCCCTGCCCGCGCAGGCGACCGACGCCCAGGCCGTGGAGGACCTCGACGTGGCCGGACTGCACGCCCGGGTCCAGGCTGAGGGACTGCTTGCCGTCCAGGGTGTCCAGCGTGACGGTGGTGCCCAGGGCCGCGGCGGCCATGGGGACGGTCACGGTGGTGGCCAGGTGGTCGCCCTCGCGGCGGAAGGTCTCGTCCGGGCGGACCGCGATCTCCACGTAGAGGTCGCCGTTCGGGCCGCCGCCCGGGCCGGCCTCGCCGCGGCCGGCGAGGTGGATGCGGGTGCCGTCGTCCACGCCCGCGGGGATGCGCAGGGTCAGCGGCGTCCGGGTGCGGACGCGGCCCTGCCCGTCGCACTCGTGGCAGGGCGTCGGGATGACGGTGCCGAACCCCTGGCAGGCGGGGCAGGCCTCGGTGGCCATGACGGTGCCCAGCAGCGACCGCACGGGGCGCTGGATCATGCCGTGGCCATGGCAGGTCTGGCAGGTCTCCGGCTGGGTGCCGGGCTCGCAGCACGAGCCCTCGCACCGATCGCAGCGCACGGCCGTGTCCAGCTCGATCGTCTGCTCGCCGCCGAAGACGGCGTCGCGCAGGTCGATCCGCGCGGTCACCAGGGCGTCCTGGCCGCGGCGGGCGCGGCTGGCGGGGCCGCCGCGGCCGCCCTGGCCGGCGGCGTTCATGAAGGTCTCGAAGATGTCGGCGAAGCCCCCGAAGCCGCCCGCCCCGCCGAAGCCGCCCGGGAAGCCGGCCTGGCCGTTCTCGTTGCCCGTCGTGTCGTAGGCCCGGCGCCGGCCCTCGTCCGAGAGCACCTCGTAGGCGTGGGAGATGCGCTTGAACTGCTCGGCCGCCTCCGGGTCGGGGTTGACGTCCGGGTGGTGGGTGCGCGCGAGCTTGCGGTAGGCGCGGCGGATCTCCTCGGTGCTGGCGTCACGGCTGACGCCGAGCGTCTCGTAGTGGTCGGTCACGGTGGGGATTCCTCTCGGGGAGAGCGGGACGTGGGGCGATGCGGGACGGGGCCCGCCAGGACGCGTGGAGGCGCGTCAGGTGGTCAGGATGCGGGAGAGATAGCGGGCGATCGCCCGGACGGCGGCCATGGTGCCCGGGTAGTCCATCCGGGTCGGACCGATGACGCCGACCTTCGCCACGGCGCCGGGGCCGTAGGCGGCCGCGACCACCGAGGTGTCCGCGAGCGATCCGGCGTTCTCGGAGCCGATCCGCACGGACACCCCGTGGGCGTCCTGCTCCATCTCCGTGAGCAGGCGCAGCAGCACCACCTGCTCCTCGAGCGCCTCCAGGATCGGCCCGATGGACGCGCCGAAGTCCCCCGGGGAGCGGGCCAGGTTGGCGGTGCCGGCCAGGACGATGCGGTCCTGCCGGCCGGCCTCGAGCAGGTCGTGGACGGCCGCGGCCACGAGGGCGGCGGACTGCCGGTGCTCCGGGCGGACCCGGGTGACGACGTCGTCCACCACGGTGGCCGCCTGCACCGGACCGAGCCCCAGCAGGGCGTCCAGCAGGAGGCCGCGGAGCACGGACAGCTCCGCCTCGTCGACCGGACGGTCCAGCACGGCGTGCCGCTGGTCCACCCGCCCCGTGGACAGGATGAGGACCACGAGCACGCGCGTGGGCGCGAGGGAGACCAGTTCGAGGTGGCGGATCGTGGAGCCGTCCTCGTGGGGGAACTGCGCGACGGCGACCTGCTGGGTCAGCTGGGCCAGGAGGCGCACCGTGGACTCCATCATGTGCTCGGTGTCCGTCTCCGGGTCCAGCAGGGTCCGCACGGCCCGGCGCTCGGCCGGGGACAGCGGCTTCACCTCGGAGAGGCGGTCGACGAACACGCGGTAGCCCTTGTCCGTGGGGACGCGCCCGGCGGAGGTGTGCGGGGCCACGATGAGGCCCTCCTCCTCGAGCGCCGCCATGTCGTTGCGCACGGTCGCGGAGGACACGCCCAGGGCGTGCCGTTCCACGAGGGCCTTGGAGCCCACGGGCTCGTGCAGGGCCACGTAGTCCTCCACGATCGCCTGGAGCACCTGCAGGCGGCGGGGCTGCTCCGACATCTCGGTCCTCCTCTGGTCCGTCGGGATCCGGGGCGACCCCGGAGGTGCCCCTGACTGGCACTCCGGCGGGTCAAGTGCCAATGCTACCGTCCGACCCCGGGGGGCGACCCGACCGGTCCGCACGGCTTCGCTCACGGTGATCGCCCGGCCCCGTTGCTACCGTGCTCTCCCATGGACTGGAGCAGCTGGGGCCCCGCGGGCCACGACGACCTGACGCGCCGCCCCGCCCGGACCGTCCCCGATGTGCCCGCCGCCCCCGGCACGGTGGTCGAGGACGTGGCCTCCGGGTTCACCGGGGCCGTGATCGGCATCGAGCGCTCCGGCGGCGTGCACGTGGTGGTCCTGGAGGACCGCCGCGGCGTGCGCCGCGGCTTCCCCCTCGGCGGCGGCTTCTGGATCGACGGCGAGCCCGTGACCCTGGTCCCCCCGACCGCCGCGGCCCCGGCGGCGCCGGCCCGCACCGCCTCCGGCTCGCGACGGGTCGAGGGGGCGCGGGCCCGCACCGCCCGCGCCTCTCGCATCTGGGTGGAGGGCGTGCACGACGCCGAGCTGGTGGAGAAGGTGTGGGGCGAGGACCTGCGCCTCGAGGGCATCGTCGTGGAGCCCCTGCACGGCGTGGACGACCTCGCCGGGGCGATCCGTGCGTTCGCCCCCGGTCCGCGGCGCCGGCTCGGGATCCTCGTGGACCATCTCGTCACCGGGTCCAAGGAGGAGCGCCTCGCGGCCGAGGCCATGCGCGTGCCGGGGGCCGCGGGCAACGTGCTCATCCTCGGTCACCCCTACGTGGACGTCTGGCAGGTCATCAAGCCCTCCGTCCTCGGCATCCCCGCGTGGCCCGTCGTGCCGAAGGGGCAGGACTGGAAGACGGGGATCCTGCGGGGACTGGGCTGGCCGCACGGGAGCAAGGAGGCCACGGGGCTGGGGTGGAAGCGGCTGCTCTCCCACGTCACCACGTACGCGGACCTCGAGCCGTCCCTGCTGGGCCGCGTGGAGGAGCTCATCGACTTCCTCACCGCCGCACCCGAGCACTGATCTCGGC
>NZ_JABFAY010000004.1:26936-48744 GCF_017168495.1 Micrococcus sp. KRD096
GCGCTATGCTGGCCCATGCCCTGCGCCCGGTCCCCGGCGCGCGGGTCCCGCGATCCAGGAGGAGCCCCTCGTGAACACCCGCGCGCAGCCCGACGCCGGCCGCACCGGCCACGGCCCGCCCGCCTGGCTCGTCTCGGCCGGCGGCCGCGGCGCCCCGCTCACGGCGAAGCAGGACCGTGACCGCGCGGCGCTGGCCCACCTCAGTCTGGCGTTCGGCGTGCTCGGCCCGCTGGTCGTGTGGCTGCTCTACCGCGACCGCGGCCCGTTCACCTCGCAGGAGTCGCGCGAGGCCCTGAACTTCTCCGGGCCGCCCACGCTCATCACGCTCCTGTTCTTCTTCCTGTCCCTGCTGCCGGTGGTCGGCCCGATCTTCGCGATCCTCGGCGCGCTCACGTGGGCCGCCATGGCGGTCTACGGCGTGATGGGCGCCTCGCACGTGTCCAAGGGCCGTCCGTTCCGGTACCCGTTCAACCTGCGCATCCTGCGCTGACCCGGGGCCGGCCGGTCAGAAGCCGGCCAGCGCCCGGACGATCGCGTCGTTGCGCAGCCGCCCCTCGAGCGTGGGGACGATGCGCCCGTCGACGGCGGCGCGCCCGTCCAGCAGGCCCGCGGCGATGAGTTCGGCGATCGCCCCACGGATCCGCGCGGCCTCCCCCGGCGTCTCCGAGACGAGCTCCGCGGTCGGAAGCCCGCCCACCGTGCGCACCGCGAGCATGATGCGCTCGAGGCGCCGCGCGTCGGCGTCGGGCCGCTCGCGGCCGACGGCGGGGGTGACCCCTGTGGCCAGCCGCTGCGCGTAGGCGGCGGGGTGCTTGGCGTTCCAGAACCGGACCCCGGCGAGGTGCGAGTGCGCACCCGGGCCGATCCCCCACCAGTCCTGGTCCTCCCAGTACGCCACGTTGTGCCGCGCACGGTGGACGCCGGAGCCCTGCGGGTCGCGCGCCCAGTTGGACACCTCGTACCAGCGGTAGCCGGCGGCGCCGAGCAGCTCCTCGGCGAGCAGGTACTTGTCCGCCTGGTCGTCGGGGTCCACGTCCGCCACCTCGCCGCGGGCCACCTGGGCCCCGAGCTTGGTGCCCTCCTCCACGATCAGCGAGTACGCGCTCACGTGGTCCGGGGCCAGGACGACTGCGGCCTCGAGCGTGGCCCGCCAGTCGGCGAGGGACTCCCCCGCGGTCCCGTAGATCAGGTCCAGGGACACCTCCAGGCCGGCCTCGCGGGCCGCGGCGACGGCGGCGGGGACGGACTCGGGCCGATGGGTGCGCTCGAGCGTGGCGAGCACGTGCGGCATCGCGGACTGCATGCCCAGGGAGAGACGGGTGAAGCCGCCGGCCGCGAGCTGGCGGGCGTACTCCGGGGTGATCGTGTCCGGGTTGGCCTCGGTGGTCACCTCCGCGCCGGGCGCGATCCCGAACCGGTCCACCGCCGCCTGGAGGATGCGCACGAGGTCCGCGGCCGGCAGGAGCGTGGGCGTGCCGCCGCCGAAGAACACCGTGTGCAGCGGGCGGGCGGGCACGTCCGAGGACGCGAGCACGTCCGCGGCGAAGTCCAGCTCCGCGACCGCCGACTCCCAGTAGTCGCCGCGACCCGCGCCGGGGCCGAGGTCGACGGCCGTGTACGTGTTGAAGTCGCAGTAGCCGCAGCGCACCGTGCAGAACGGCACGTGGACGTACAGGCTGAAGGTGCGCGCCGCGCCGTCGCGGGCGGCCGCGCGCACCCGCTGCCCGACGTCGGCCGGCAGCCGGCCGTCGTCGGGGACGGGCTCGCCGAGGGGCAGGGCGGGCACTTACTTCTTCGCCGCCTGGTCGGCGCCGGCGCCGTCCGAGGACAGGGCGGCGATGAAGGCCTCCTGCGGGACCTCCACCCGGCCGACCATCTTCATGCGCTTCTTGCCCTCCTTCTGCTTCTCGAGCAGCTTGCGCTTGCGGGAGATGTCGCCGCCGTAGCACTTGGAGAGCACGTCCTTGCGGATCGCGCGGATGTTCTCGCGGGCGATGATGCGCGAGCCGATGGCGGCCTGGATCGGCACCTCGTACTGCTGGCGCGGGATCAGCTCCTTGAGCTTGCCCGTCATCATCACGCCGTACGCGTAGGCGTTGTCCCTGTGGGTGATCGAGGAGAACGCGTCCACCTGTTCGCCCTGGAGCAGGATGTCCACCTTGACGAGGTCGGCGACCTGGTCGCCGTCGGCCTTCCAGTCCAGCGAGGCGTACCCCTTGGTGCGGGACTTGAGCTGGTCGAAGAAGTCGAACACGATCTCGGCCAGCGGGATCCAGTAGCGGATCTCCACGCGTTCCTCGGAGAGGTAGTCCATGCCCTTGAGATTGCCGCGCTTGGCCTGGCACAGCTCCATGACGGCGCCGATGAACTCGGCCGGCACGATGATCGTGGCCGAGGCCATGGGCTCGCGCACCTCGAGGATCTTGCCCTCGGGGAACTCGGAGGGGTTGGTCACGGTGACGACCTCACGGTCCTCCCGGGTGACCTCGTAGACCACGTTGGGCGCGGTGGAGATGAGGTCGAGGTCGAACTCGCGCTCGAGGCGCTCGCGCACGATCTCCAGATGCAGCAGACCGAGGAAGCCGACGCGGAAGCCGAAGCCCAGCGCGACCGAGGTCTCCGGCTCGTAGACGAGCGCGGCGTCGTTGAGCTTGAGCTTGTCCAGGGCGTCACGCAGCACGGGATAGTCCGAGCCGTCGATGGGGTACAGACCCGAGAACACCATGGGCTTGGGGTCCTCGTAGCCACCCAGGGACTGCTCCGCCGGGTGGGCGTGGTTGGTGACCGTGTCGCCCACCTTGGACTGACGCACGTCCTTCACGCCGGTGATGAGGTAGCCCACCTCGCCCGCGGCCAGGCCCTTGGTGGGCACGGGCTCCGGGGAGGAGACGCCGATCTCGAGGAGCTCGTAGGTGGTGCCCGTGGACATCATGCGGACCTTCTCCCGCGGGGAGAGCCGGCCGTCCACGACGCGCACGTACGTGACGACGCCCCGGTAGGTGTCGTACACGGAGTCGAAGATCATCGCGCGGGCCGGGGCGTCCGCGTCCCCCTCCGGGCCGGGGATGGCGCGGACCACGCGGTCCAGCAGCTCCTCGACGCCGACGCCCGTCTTGCCGGAGACGCGCAGCACGTCCTCGGGCTCGCAGCCGATCAGGGAGGCCAGCTCGGCCGCGTAGCGGTCCGGATCCGCGGCGGGCAGGTCGATCTTGTTGAGCACGGGGATGATCTCCAGCTCGTGCTCCATGGCGAGGTAGAGGTTCGCCAGGGTCTGGGCCTCGATGCCCTGGGCGGCGTCCACCAGCAGGATCGCGCCCTCACACGCGGCCAGCGAGCGGGAGACCTCGTAGGTGAAGTCCACGTGCCCGGGGGTGTCGATCATGTTCAGGGCGTAGTCCACCCCGTCCACGGACCAGGGCATGCGCACGGCCTGGGACTTGATGGTGATGCCGCGCTCACGCTCGATGTCCATGCGGTCCAGGTACTGGGCCTTCATGTCGCGGGGCTGCACGACGCCGGTGGCCTGCAGCATGCGGTCCGCCAGCGTGGACTTGCCGTGGTCGATGTGGGCGATGATGCAGAAGTTGCGGATCACCGAGGGGTCGGTGGCAGCGGGCACCGGGGGGTTCGACGCCAGGGGCGACACGGGCACTTCCTCTACGGGTGACGGGGACGGGACTCTGACCGCCTAGTCTGTCATGTCCCGCCGCCGACCCGACCCGGACGCCGGGCCCGCGCGTCCACTAGATTCACGCCCATGGCCTTCGACCTGCATCGCGCCCTGTCCCTCGGCCGCCGGACGGCACGCCTGATCGGCGCCCTCCGCGACGACGCCCGGCCGCGTCGAGCCGCCTCCGAGGCCGGTCGACGGGCCGGCGACCGGAGCGGCCCGTCGCCCTTTCCGGGCCCGCCCGGGCCTCCCGGGCCCGCGTGGGACCCCACGGAGCCCACCGACTCGTGGCCGATGCCCGGGCCCGGGCAGGAGCGCCGGCCCCGGCGACAGGACGCCGGCCGCCACGCGTCCCTGCCGGACTTCACCGGGACCGTCCGCGTCGAGTACGCGCCCGTGCCCGGGCCGACGGCCGGGCCGGGCGAGGTCGTGTGGACCTGGGTGCCGTACGAGGAGATGGACGGCCGAGGCAAGGACCGCCCCGTGCTCCTGATCGGCCGGGACGGGGCGCACCTGCTCGGGCTCATGCTGACCAGCCGGGACCGGAACAACGCCCGGGCCCGGGACGAGGACTACGTGGACGTGGGCGCGGGCGCCTGGGACCGGTCCGGCCGCGCCTCGGAGGCGAAGCTGGACCGGGTGGTCCGCGTGGATCCGGCCGCGGTGCGCCGGGAGGGCGGCGTCCTGGACCGGGCGGCCTTCGACCGGGTCACGGCCGCGCTGGCCCGCGCCCGGCGGCGGGGGCGCTGAGTCCGCCGCGCGGATCGCAGGGTCTGGGTGGTAGGATCGTCCGCATTGTGTCCGCCGGTCGACGGGCACCCCCGGAACGGGTCATCATCGGTGTTCCCCACGCCGCTCAGTCCACGGATCCGGGCACCCTCCACGACCCCCTGTTCATGCGGCGCCCGGACCCTCGTCCGCGCCGCCGACGACGAAGGACCCGATTTGGCTAACATCAAGTCCCAGAAGAAGCGCATCCTCACCAACGAGAAGGCGCGCCAGCGCAACGTCGCGGTGAAGTCCGAGCTGAAGACCGCCATCCGCGCCGTGGACAAGGCCGTCGCCGCCGGCGAGGCCGAGGCCGCCGCCGCCGCGCTGCGCACCGCCTCCCGCAAGCTGGACAAGGCCGCTTCGAAGGGCGTCATCCACAAGAACCAGGCCGCGAACCGCAAGTCCGGCATCGCCGCCCGCGTGAAGGCCCTCCTCGGCTGATCCACGCCCCCCGGCTGTGACCGCGGCCCCCGCCCCGAGCGATCGGTGCGGGGGCCGCGTCGTGTCCGGGCAGCCCCCGTCGCGTGCCGTCCGGCGGCGCCGTCAGCGGCTGACGGCGGTGGCCACGCGGATGACCGCGCGCTCGACGGCGAACTCCGGGTTGCGGGAGGCGCCCTTGGCCTCGGCGTCGGCCTGGGCGATCCACTCCACGGCCTGCGCGATGCCGGCCGCCGTCCAGTGCCGCGCCGCCTGCTGGATGTAGCGCACCTGGAACGGGGCCACCCCGAGCAGGGACGGCAGCTCGGCGGCGGGCCGGCGGGCGTCGATCATCCGTGCCACCTGCCGCGCCTTGAGCGCGAGCGCCGCGGTGATCATCACCGGGTGCACGCCGGTGGCCATCGCGTGCCGCACGAGGGACACGGCCCTCGCCGCCTGCCCCTCGAGCGCCGCGTCGGCCACCGCGAAGCTCGTGGCCTCCACGCGGCCGCTGTAGTACGTGTCCACGGTCTCGACGGTGACGACGCCCTCGGTGTCGTCGACGAGCTGGGCGCACGCGGCCGCGAGCTCCGTGAGCGAGGCGCCGGTGGCGCGGATGAGCGCGCGGGCCGCCTCCTCGTCGATGCGCCGACGCCGGTCGCGGAACTCGGCCTGCACGAAGGCCAGCCGCTCCTCGTCCTTCTTCAGCGGCACGCATTCGACCACCGTGCCGGCCTGGGCGACGGCGTCCAGCAGCCTCTTGCCGCGGTTGCCGCCGGTGTGGCGCAGCACGAGCGTGACGTCCTCCGCGCCCGGGCCCTGCTGGACGAGGCGCAGGGCGTCCTCGAGGAACGCGTCGTTCATGGCCTCGAGGCCCTCGACCGTGATGAGGGTGGGCTCGGCGAAGAGGGACGGGCTGGCCGCGGTGGCCAGCTGGCCGGGCTGGTACTCCCCCGCGCGGAGCCGGTGGATCTCCAGCTGGCCGTGGCGCTCGCGCAGAGCCTGGGTCACGCGGTCCGTCACCCAGCGGGCGGCATGGTCCTCGGGCCCCTTGAGGAGCATGAGCGGGGCGGGCTCGGCTCGCCGCCAGGCCAGCGGGTCGGTGCGGCCGGCTCGGCCGGAACGGGGGCTGCGGGCGGCGGACATGCGTCCCATCCTAGGGTCCGGTGCGGACGCTCGAGGGCGGGCGGACGGTGTGAGCCGCGATCTCGGGCGCGCCGTCGGGGTCGGGGCCGTCCGCAGCCGTGAGGGCCAGCGTGCCGTGCAGGTCCGTGCGGGCCACCGGCCCGAGGCGGCCGAGCGCGTCCACCGTGGCCCGGTGGGGGTGTCCGTACGGGTTGTCGGCGCCCACGGAGACCACGTGCAGGCGGGCGCCGACGGCGCGCGGCACGGCCGTCCCACCGTTGCGCGCGCCGTGGTGGGCGACCTTGAGCACGTCCACGTGCGGCGGTGCGGCGGCATCGGACCGGCGCCCCGCGACCCACGCCGCGGAGGCGTCCTCCTCCATGTCGCCGGTGACCAGCGTCGTGACCGGACCGGCCTCGCTCTCGACGGTGACCAGCACCTGGGCGGAGGCGTCGTTCTCCTCGGGGGCCCGCGCGTCGGCGAGCAGCACGTGCCACCGCACCGGCCCGGCCGTGCCCGTCGCGCCGGTGCGGAGCGGTTATAAGAGCCAGGCCCCGGTGCGTCCCGGGTCGCGTAGTGCACCGCCCCGGGGGAGGCGCGGTCGACAACGCCGGCCAGTCCCCCGGCGTGGTCGGCGTGCAGGTGGGTGAGCAGCACGGCGTCCACCCGGTCGACGTCGAGGTCGTCGAGGCAGCGACGAGCGAGCCCCGGCTCGGGCCCGACGTCGACGACGACCCCCGCGTGCGGGCCGGACCGGAACACGGCCATGTCCCCCTGGCCGACGTCGCAGAACGCCACCGCCCAGTCCGGCGGGGCCGCGCCCGAGGCCCGCGGCACGAGGACCGCCCCGACCGCACCCGTGGTGGCCGCGGCCAGCGCGGCGGCGAGCACGACCAGGGCGGGGAGGCGCTCGCGGGTCCGCGGCGCGCTGCGGCCGACACGCCGCACCGGGGCGGCCCGGCGTCGTTCGAGCAGGAGCACGGCGGCGAATCCGAGGAGCGTCGCGGCCACCAGCAGGACGCCCAGCCCGGCACCGAGGGCCCCGGCCGGCCACGGACGCAGCGCCCCGGGCAGGGAGGCGCTGGTGTGGGCGACCCACCCGATCCAGGCCGCGGGCCACTGGATCACGGCCACGAGGGCGGCGGCGATCCCCGGCGCGGGCAGGGCGAGGGCCGCGGCGAGGGTGCCCAGGACGGTCACGGGCGGCACGGCCGGGGCGGCCAGCAGATTGGCCGGCACCGCGTAGGCCGACACCTCGCCCGTCATGGCCAGGATGATCGGCTGGCAGGCCAGGTGGGCGGCCACGGTCACCGCGAGCGACGCCGAGAGCCACCGCGCCACGACGTCGGGCAGCACCCGGCCGAGCCCGGCGTGCAGCGCACGGTCGAGGGGCGCGCCGCCCAGGACGATGCCCGCGGTCGCCGCCAGGGAGAGGTGGAAGGCCGGTTCCACGGCGAGGGCCGGCACCGCGACGAGCAGGGCCGTGCCGCCCACCGTCAGGAGTCCGAACGCCTGCCGCGCGCGGCCGAAGAACACCGCGAGGGCTCCGAGAGCGCCCATCACGGCTGCCCGGAGCACGGACGGCTCCGGCCCCACCACGACCACGAACACCCCGAGGACCGCCAGCCCGGCGCTGAGGACCACCGCCCGGTGCACCCGCGCGCAGCGCAGGGTGATCGCGACCGCGCCGAGGATCATGGCCACGTTGGCCCCGGACACGGCAGACAGGTGCGACAGGCCCGAGGCCTTCATGGCGTCGTCGAGGGCGGCCCCCTGGGCGGAGCGGTCGCCCAGCACCAGCCCCGGGATGAGCTCCGGCGCCGCGCCGACCGTACCCTCCGCGGACTGACGGAATGCGGCGCGCAGCGCCTCCCGCCGCGGCGGGCCCGGGTCGCCGCCGGTGGCCCCGCCTGCCGTCTCCGCCCCGCCGGGGCAGGGACCCGGCTGCGGGACGGCCGCGGCGGCCAGGAACACGGTGGAACCGGACCTCGACGGCCGGGCCACCACGCACACCCGCGATCCCGGCCCGCCGCCGGGGGCCGCCGTCCCGTCCGACGGCGCGGCGATCGTCGCGGGCGGTGGGCCCCCGCCCGTGAGTCGGGCCGTCACGGCGGCCTCGGGGGCCCGTGGCGGGTGACCGAACGTCTCGACCCGCACGGGAACGCTCCAGCGCGGGCCGAAGGTCGCCTCGCTCCGGGTGGCGGGCCCGTCCAGGGTCAGCTCGAGCCGCAGCGGCGAGCCGGCGTGCACCGCGCCGGTCCAGCCGCTGCCCTCGGCCGCGGCGGCGGGCCCGGCCGAGTGCTGCAGCATCAGGGCCGCGGCCACGCCGGCCAGCGCCGTCGCGGTGGCCACGCCCCGTATCCGACCGGTCGAGCGGGTGGCCCCCAGGACGGCGGCCGCGGCGACGGCCAACCCGGTGAGGGCCGCCGCCGAGCGGGCCGGGGCGTCCCAGCCGACGCCGAGGATCCCGAGGGTCAGGCAGGCGAGCAGGGCGGGCACCCACCGGGCGTCGAGCGGGCCGGGCACCTCGCGGTGGCGGGCGCGGCGGTCCACGGGATCGCTGGACGGACCCGGGGCCGGGCTCACCACGAGACGTGGTCACGCAGCCGGTCGAGCGTGGCCGGGCCGATGCCGGGCACCGCGTCCAGGTCCTGCAGGCCGGTGAACGGGCCGACCGTCTCGCGGTGGGCGATGATCTTCTCCGCCGTGGCGGGGCCGACGCCGGGCAGGGTCTGCAGCTCCGTGGCGTCGGCGGTGTTCAGGTCCACGGTGTCGCCGGACTCAGCGCCGCCCGGCTCGCCTCCGGCACCGGCCCCGCCCGTGGTCGGCGTGGGCTGCGCCTGCGCGGCCCCGGCCACCCGGTCCAGGGCGTCCTGCGGCGTGTGGGCGGAGGGGACGAGGACCTGTTGGCCGTCGTCCAGCGGGGCCGCGAGGTTGATGCGCTCCGCCCGGGCGTGCCGGGTCGTGCCGCCGGCGGCGCGCACGGCGTCGGCCACCCGGGAGCCCGGCGCGAGGCTGACCACACCCGGCCGGGCGACCTCGCCCACCACGTGCACCCGCAGCGGGGTGGACCCGGCGGGGCCGGACGTCTCCCCCGACGGCCCCGCCTCCGGCGTCCGCGCGTCGGTGCCCGCCGCCGACGGGGCGGTGGAGGGAGCGTCGGTCTGCGGGATGCCCGCCCCGGCCGCGGCCGCCGGGATCGCCGAAGGCGGCGCCGGGGTGGTCAACCAGGCCACCGCCCACCAGGCCGCGGCGGCGACGAGCAGCACCGTGACCGCCAGCAGGGCCGGCCGCCACCGCAGCACCGGGCCCCGAGGCGGGGTGCGCTCCCACCGGGACGCGGCGTGCGGGCCGGCTGTGTCGACGTCGGGGACGGCCGCGGGCGCGGGGTCCGGGGCGAAGGCGGGCGGATCGTCGCAGAGGCGGTGGCTGGGGCTCATGCGGGCAGTCTGCGTCCCCGCGTCTGAGCCGGGCGCGTCCCGCACCCGGCCTGGGGATCACCACCGCGCTCCAGGGCGGTGTGCAGGAACGGACGCGCCCGTCTCCTCGGCGCTCCCGCACGGGCGGCCTCAGTCCCCCGAGCCCCCCGTGGGCGATTCCAGCGGGCAGATCACCACACCCAGGGCGCCCAGGCCCAGGTGCGCGGCGAGCACGGCGGGCAGCTCGACGACGGGCACGGGGGTGGTGGAGACCGGCTGGAGCCGCTCCGCGAGCTGCACGGCCGTCTCGGGGTCGCCGTACTCGTGCACGGCGATCCGCACCGGGTCCCCGCCGGCCCGCTCGGTCGCGAGCTCCACGAGCCGGTCGACGGCCCGGGCCGCGGACCGCGGGCGGTCGACCAGGCCGATCGCGCCGTCGTCGACGGCCATGACGGGGCGCACCTGCAGCAGCGTGCCCAGCAGCGAGGCCAGCCCGCCGATCCGCCCGCCCCGGCGCAGCTGCTCGAGGCTGGGCACCGTGAACAGCACGTGGCTGGAGTCCACGGTGGCCTCGAGCCGCTCGCGGATGCGGGCCACGGGCATGCCCACCCCCGCGTCCACGGCGGCGTCCACCACGGCCATGCCCAGCGCGAAGCCCACGGTGCGCGAGTCCACCACGGTCACCGGGCGCTCGGCGTCCGCGGCGGCCAGGCGCGCGGCCTCCACGGTGCCGGAGAGCTCGCCGGACAGGTGGACGGAGAGGATGCGTGCGTAGCCGGCGCGGGCCAGCTCGGCGTAGGCCGTCCGGAACGCGCCCGGCGAGGGCCGCGAGGTGCGCACCGGGGTGCCGGCGGCCAGGGCCAGCGGCAGCTCCAGCGCGAGCTCGTCCGTGCCCTCCGTGTGGATCTGCTCGCCCACCATGACGGGCAGCGCCACCTGGCGGATCCCGG
This sequence comes from Micrococcus sp. KRD096, assembly GCF_017168495.1. Lineage (NCBI taxonomy): Bacteria > Bacillati > Actinomycetota > Actinomycetes > Micrococcales > Micrococcaceae > Micrococcus > Micrococcus sp. KRD096. The sequence goes on from NZ_JABFAY010000004.1 coordinate 37,289, forward strand.
CGGCCAGACCGTGTCCGAGGACGGCGCCGGGCAGGGCCGCGGCCGAGTCCGTGACGACGGCCGTGCGGTCCCGGCGGGGCGGGCGCAGCCCGTAGCGTGCCCGCCCGGCCAGCTGGGAGCGGCGGGAGCGCAGGCGGACGAGCGCGTCGTCGCGCCACTGCTCGATGCTCGCCACGGCCTGCCTCCTATCCCCCGGCCCGGTCGGGGCCGGTCTCACGCGGTCAGCGGATCACCAGGTTCACGAGCTTGGGCTCGCGCACGATCACCTTGACGATCTCGGCGTCCCCGATGAAGTTCCGCACCTTCTGCGACGCGCGGGCGCGCGCCTCGAGGTCCTCGGCGGTGACGTCCGCGGGCACCTCGAGGGTGTCGCGGACCTTGCCCTTGACCTGGACGACGGCCGTGACGGTGTCCTCGACCAGCAGCGCCTCGTCCACCGCGGGCCAGCCGGCGCGGACCACGGAGGGCTCGTGGCCCAGGAGGACCCACATGTCCTCGGCCGTGTACGGCGCCACGAGGGAGAGCAGCACGGCCACGGCCTCGGCGGCCTCGCGGACGGCGGGGTCGGCCGCGCCGGCGCCCGCGTCGATCTCCTTGCGGGCCGCGTTGACCAGCTCCATCGTCTTGGCGACGACCACGTTGAACTTGCCGTCGTCCAGCAGCTGCTGTGCCTCGTGCACGGTCCGGTGCGTCACCCGGCGCAGGGCCACGGCCCCGCCCGCCGGGTCCGTGCCGGCCGGGGTGCCCGTCGCGCGGACGTCACGGGCCAGGCGCCACGCGCGGGCCAGGAACTTGCCGGCCGCCCCCGGGGCGACGTCGGCCCAGTCCACGTCGTCCTCGGGCGGCGAGGCGAACACCATGGTCAGGCGCACGGCGTCGACGCCGAACTCGTCCAGCTGGTCGCCCAGGTCCACGCCGTTGCCCAGCGACTTGGACATGGCCTTGCCGCCGTTGAGCACCTGGCCCTGGTTGAGCAGGGCGCGGAACGGCTCGGTGAAGGGCACCAGGCCGAGGTCGTGCAGGGCCTTGGTGAAGAAGCGGGCGTACAGCAGGTGCAGGATCGCGTGCTCCACGCCGCCCACGTACTGGTCCACGGGCAGCCAGCGGCGCAGGGCCTCGGGGTCGAAGACGCGGGCGTCGTCGTTCGGGGACGCGTAGCGGAGCATGTACCAGGACGAGTCCACGAACGTGTCCATGGTGTCGGTGTCCCGTCGCGCGGGGCCGCCGCACTGCGGGCAGTCCACCTCGACCCACGACGTCGCCGCGGCCAGGGGCGACTGGCCCTTGGGGGCGAGCTGCTCGCCCTTGAGGTCGGTCGGCAGGGTGACCGGCAGCTGGTCCTCCGGCACGAGCACCTCGCCGCAGTCCGGGCAGTGGACCACGGGGATCGGGGTGCCCCAGAAGCGCTGACGGGAGAGCAGCCAGTCGCGCAGCCGGTACGTGGTGGTGCCCCGGCCGGTGCCGCGCTCCTGCACGATCTCGATGGCCCGCGCGATGGCCGCGGTCTTGTCCAGGCCGTCGAGCTCCCCGGAGTTCACCAGGATGCCCTCGCCGGTCGTCGCGACGCCGGAGACGGCCGGGTCCTCCTCGCCGGTGTCCAGCACGGTGCGCACGGGCAGGCCCATGGCGCGGGCGAAGTCGAGGTCGCGCTGGTCGTGGGCCGGCACGGCCATGATGGCGCCCGTGCCGTAGTCGGCCAGCACGTAGTCCGAGGCCCAGATAGGCAGGCGCTCACCGGTCAGCGGGTTCACGGCGTGGCGGCCCAGGAACACGCCGCTCTTCGGGCGGTCCGTGGCCTGGCGGTCGATGTCCGAGACCTTCTTCAGGTCCTCCCGGTACGCCTCGAGTTCGGCCCGCACGTCGTCGCCGGCGAGCTCGGCGGCCAGCGGCGCGTCGGCGGCGACCACCATGAAGGTCGCGCCGTGCAGCGTGTCCGGCCGGGTGGTGAAGACCGTGACGACGGGGCCGTCCTCGACCTGGAAGTCGACGTGGGCGCCCTCGGAGCGGCCGATCCAGTTGCGCTGCATGGCGAGCACGCGCTCGGGCCAGTGGCCGGTGAGCTGGTCCATGTCGTCCAGCAGCGCGTCCGCGTACTCGGTGATGCGGAAGTACCACTGGTTCAGGGTCCGCTTGGTGACCTCGGTTCCGCAGCGCTCGCAGCGGCCGTCCACGACCTGCTCGTTGGCGAGCACCGTCTGGTCCTGGGGGCACCAGTTGACCGGGGAGTCCTTCCGGTACGCCAGGCCCTTGCGGTACAGCTGCTGGAACAGCCACTGGGTCCACCGGTAGTACTCGGGGTCCGAGGTGTGCAGCTCACGGGACCAGTCCACGGCGATGCCGTACCGCTGGAAGGAGCGCTTCTGCGTCTCGATGTTCGCGTAGGTCCACTCGGCCGGGTGGGCGTCGCGCTTGATGGCGGCGTTCTCGGCCGGCAGGCCGAAGGAGTCCCAGCCGATGGGGTGCAGCACGTCGAAGCCGCGCTGCATCCAGTGGCGCGCGACGACGTCGCCCATCGCGAACGCCTCGGCGTGCCCCATGTGCAGGTCGCCCGACGGGTACGGGAACATGTCGACCACGGTGCGGGTCTCGGAGCCGTCCTCGCGCGGGGCGAACGTCCCGGCCTGCTCCCAGTACCCGGCCCAGCGGGCCTCCACGTCACGGAACGAGTACTCCGCGTCGGCGGGGATGCTGGGGGTGGCCGGCACGGCGCTGTCGGGGGTCTGGCTCACGGCGGTTCGAGTCCTCACGCAGTCGGGATGGGGCGCCGGCCCTCGGGCGGCGCGGACGGGGCCGGCGGCACGGCCGGCCACCCCATCCTACAGCGACGGCGCCCCGGCCCGGCCGCAGGGCCGCTCCGAGACGCCGTGCCCGGCCGGGCACGCGGTTTCAGGCGGAGTGGCTGCCGCCTGCCGGACGCTCGGGCCCGGCGTCGGGACCGGGGCGCGCCCCTCCGGAGGTGAGCGCGTCGTCCTCCTCGAGCACCTGGGCGACCTCGTCCTCGAGGGCCTCCGTCACCGCGTCCGGGGCCGCCACGGAGTCCCCGACCGCCTCCTGCAGCTGCACTGCGTGCTGGGCCGTGAAGGTCTTCTCCGGATGCTCACGCAGGCGGAGCAGCGCGAGCAGGCGCAGACGCAGCCCCGACTCGGCGGAGATCTGCCGGCGGTGGGTGAGCCACCAGACGAGGAGCACGAGCGCGAGCACGATCCCCAGGTGGCCCAGCGCCGGGTAGACGACGTTCATCAGGTCGCCGAAGCCGACGAAGCTCACCGCGAAGGCCAGCAGCGTGACGCCGGCGAACACGGGCCGGTAGCGGCCCGGGCGGTCGGCCGTGAGGCGGCGTCCCAGCGCGTAGAACATGCCGATCGCGGTGTTGAAGATCATCAGGTAGATCACCACGACCATCGCCCAGCCCAGCCAGGGCGCGATCGAGGCGAACAGCCGCAGCATGGGGACGTCGGCGCGGCCGATCTCGGCGTAGCCGAGGTAGAGCAGCGTGGAGGCCATCAGGAGCAGGGCGGTGTACATCAGGCCACCGGTGAGGCCGCCGAGGAACGCCTCCCGGGGGTGGGTGATGGACCCGCCGATCACGAGGCACATGGACACGGCCATCACGACGACGAGGCCGAAGTAGTTGACCGAGGACAGCCACCACGGGTCCACCGGCGTGGTGGCCTGGACGGCGAGGGACTCGTGGGCGGTGAAGCCGCCGTCGCGGGTGACCAGGACGTGGACGAACCCGGCCACGACCGCGACGACCACCAGGGGCGTGATCAGGGAGATGATCGCGGAGACCTTCTCCACGTCCAGCATGCCCGTCACGAGCACGAGCAGGGTCATCAGGGTGGAGCCCGCCCACGTCGGCCAGCCGAACTGCTGGGCGAGCGTCGAGCCCGCCCCGGCGAGCATGACGACGCCGATCGCGAAGAGCGTCACCGTCACCACGACGTCCAGGATCCGGGCCATCACGGGGTGCGAGACGCTGCGGAAGACGACCTTGTGGTCGGCCGCGAGGAACACGCTGCCCAGCTGGAGGATGACGGCGCCGCCGGCGGTGACGAGCAGGCCGGCCAGTCCCGCGCCCACGACGCCGATCCAGCCGAAGCCCACGAAGTACTGGATGACTTCGGCGCCGGTGGCGAAGCCGGCGCCGACGAGCAGGCCGACGAAGGCGAGGGCGATCTTCAGGGATCTGAGCGCGACGGGGTGCTGCACGCATGGGCCTTTCGTGGGGGACGGGGTGCGCCCGTGCGGGCCCCGGGACCGAGGACGGGCCGGAGTACGGTAGGCACGCGCGCGCCATCGTGGCCAGGACCAGGCGTCGCCGGGTTCCGGGCAGCGTGGCCTCAGGCCCACCCCAAGGCCGCCCTCCCGCTGGCACGCCGCGGTCGCGATCGACCCCGTCCCCGCGTCCAGCGGAGACGAGGCGCCACGGCGTCGGCGGTCGAAGGCCTGGCTAGGGTGGGGACGTGCCTGTCCCGACGCCGTCCGCCGCCCCGGGCCCGCCCGTCCGCCTGCGCGATCTGCTGCGCCCGCCCGCGGCGCCCGCCGATCCCCGCGTGCTCACGGGCCACCCGGCCCGGACGCCCCGCCGGCACACCCTGGCCGTCCCGGACCCCGTCAGCGGGATCCGGTCGTCCGTGGCCGTGTGGGAGTACACCCCCGTTCCGGTGGCCGCGCCGGGATCGCCCGGCGCACCCGAGGGGGACGCGGCCGCTGCCCCGCTCGTGTTCGTGCACGGCTTCCGCGGGGACCACCACGGCCTCGCCCTGCTGGCCGACGCGCTCCCGGAGCATCCGATCCACTCGATAGAGCTGCCCGGCTTCGGGGCTTCGGAGCCCTTCCCCCACGCCGAGCACACCGTGGCCCATCACGCGGACGCGGTGGCCACCGTCGTCGCCGCCCTGGGTCTGCGGGCGACCCCCGTGCTGGTCGCGCACTCCTACGGGACGACGGTGGCGGCCGAGCTGGTCGCGCGGGACCCGTCCCGGTGGGGACGGCTGGTCCTGCTCAACCCCATCGCCGAACCCGCGCTGGAGGCGTCGGCGTCCGTGTCGAGTCGGGTGCTGGCGGCCGTCGCCGAGGGGTACTACGAGGTCGCCGCCCGCCTGCCCGAGCGCCCGGCGCGGCTGCTGCTGGGCGCGCCGCCGGTCGTGTGGGTGACCACGCTCGCCATGACCCGCACCAGGGACAGGGATGTCCTCGCGTACACCCATGACCAGCACCGGCGCCACTTCTCGGACTTCGCCTCCGCACGCATGCTCTCCGAGGCGTACCGCGCCTCGAGCACGGGCTCCGTGGCCGACGTCGCCGCCCGCCTCAGCCTGCCGGTGCTGCTGGTCGCGGGGCGGGAGGATCCGCTGGGCTCGGTGCCGGCACAGGAGGCGCTCGCCGCGGCGATCGACGACGCGGGCGGCACGGCGGAGCTGCACGTCCTCGACGGCGTCGGGCATCTGCTGCACTACGAGCGGCCGGCCGCCTGTGCGGCGTTGATCCGCGACTGGCTCCGCCGCGCCGGCCGCTGACGCCGTCATCGCCCCGGCGTCGCCGCGCTCCGGCCCCTCGGGCTGCGGGTCGGTCCGGCCGCCCCCTCAGAGCACCCCGGCCGGGTCGAGCCGCACCCGCACCGGGGCGGTCTCCCGCCGAGCGCTCGCTGCGGACCGGGCGGCGCGCAGGGCGCCGACGGTGGCCTCGGCCGCCGCGTAGGGGAAGATCAGCAGGGCGCGGGAGCGGGTCTCGTCGGCGGGGTCCGGCACCGGCCCAATCCAGGGCAGCCGCGCCGGGCCGCCATCGAGCGGGGCCGAGTGCGGATCCTCGTGGACGTCCTCGTCCGGCCGTTCCCGGCGGGCGGCCTCCACGAGCTCGAGGTACTCCGCGACGGCGGCGGCCTCCCCCGTGACCTCTGCGAGGCGGCCGGCGGGAGGCAGGTGCAGCTCGCGCCGCTCGGCGACCTGGCGCGCGGCGAAGCCGTCGGGGTCCCGTCGGACGAGCGCGTTCACCGCCTCCCCCGCGTCCGCGGTGACCACCACGACGCCCCCGTCGGAGGCGGGGCGGACCAGGCAGGCGGCCGCGAGCCAGCGGGCGAGCACGCGGCCCGGCACGTCGAGGCCCTCGCGCTGGAGCTGGCTGTCCCCGTCGAGCAGCAGGGCGGCCGCGTAGCCGTCGGGCGTCGCCGGCTCGGCCCCCACGGTCGCCACCACCAGGGAGGGCCCGGGCGGCACCGAGCCGAGCATGTGCTGCGCCGAGGAGGCGTGCACGGGCACGCGCGGGAACGCCCGGCCCAGCTCCTCGGCCGTGCGGTCCACGCCGCGGGCGCCGGCCCGCAGCGTCGTGCCGCCGCACTCGGTGCACCGGAAGCCGCGCTCCCGGGTGCCGCACCACCGGCAGGCCACCTCCCCGTGCCGGGCGGCCCGCGCGTCGCGGAAGCCCAGCGGCCCCGCGCAGACGCGGCAGCGGGCGGGCGTGCGGCACCGTTCGCACACGAGGGCGGGGATGAAGCCGGCCCGGGCCACCTGCACGAGCACCGGGCCCGGCCGTGGCCCGAGCAGCGCGGCGCGGGCGGCGGCCCAGGCGGCCTGCGGCAGCCGCGCCCGCTGCGCGAACGGGTCGCGCGCCGTCTCCCAGGCGTCGGCGGTGGAGACGACCCGTGGCCCGAGCTCGCGCTGGGTCGCGCGGGAGGGGCCCAGGTGCAGCAGCCAGCCCGACTCGACGAGCCGTTGCACCGGGACGGACCGGGAGGGCCCGGCGAAGAGCAGCGCCGCGCCGGTCGCGCGGGCCCGCTCCAACACGACCTCTCGGGCGTGGAAGTAGGGCGCGCGGGGTTCTGCCCACGCGTCGTCGCCGTCGTCCCAGAGCACCACCAGCCTCAGGTCGCGCACGGGCGACCACACGGCGGCCCGGGTGCCGGCCACGATGCGCCGGGTGCCGCGCAGCGCGGCCAGGTGGGCGCGGTACCGGGGCGTGTTGCCGTCCTCGGAGCCGATCCGCGCGTAGGCGTCCTCCCCCACGTGCTCGTCGAGGGCGGCGCAGAGCCGGTCGAGGTCGCGGTGGTCGGGCACCAGCAGCAGGACGCCGCCGTCCGAGGCGGCCACCGTGCGCGCCAGAGCGGCCAGCGCGCCCGCCTCGTCCCATTCGAACAGGCGCGAGGGCACGACGGCGGCCGCCCGCGCGGCGTCCCCGGCCAGCACGGCGGACACGAACGCGGTGCCCCCCTCGAGGGACTCCCACACCGTGGGCACGAGGCCCTCCTCCGCCGCGGGAGGCTCCGGGCGCTCGGCGTCCGTGCCGGTCACCGTCACAGGGTGGTCCGCGGCGGTTTCCGCGTCCTCCGCCAGGGCGGCCTTCTCGACCTGCGCAACGCGCGGGGGCACCGCGGCCCGCAGCACGTCCGTGACGACGCCGGCCTGGCGGCGGGCCACCGCGCGAGCCGTCGCCAGGACCTCCTCCGTCAGCGGCGGGATGGCGGTGAGCACGCCGGTGAGCTCGGTGAGCTGGGCGCCGGTGGCCGGCTCCTGCTCCCGCGAGACGAGCCAGCCCGTCATGGCCCGTCCGCCGAAGCGGACGGATACGCGGGAGCCGGGGACCGCCCGGTCGTCCAGGGCCACGGGCACGAGATAGTCGAACTCGCGGTCCAGGTGCGGCACGGGCGAGTCCAGCAGGACGCGGGCGATCGGCCGCTCCGGCCACCCCTCGGCCCGCTCCGGCAGTCGGGGCGCGTCCTCCGGCTCCGGGAGGGCGAACAGCGCGTCCGTGATGCCCGCCTCCGGATCAGAGGCCGGCGGCAGCGCGCAGCTGCTCGACGCGGTCCGTGCGCTCCCACGTGAAGTCGGCGTCGTCCCGGCCGAAGTGGCCGTTCGCGGCGGTCCGTCGGTAGATGGGCCGCAGGAGGTTCAGCTCCTTCACGATGGCGGCCGGACGCAGGTCGAACACCGCGTTCACGGCCTCGATGATCTTCTCCTCCGGCACCGTGGCCGTCCCGAAGGTGTCCACGTACAGGCCCACGGGCCGGGCCGAGCCGATCGCGTAGGCCACCTGGAACTCGGCGCGCGAGGCGAGGCCGGCGGCCACCACGTTCTTCGCGACCCAGCGGAGCATGTAGGCGGCGGAGCGGTCCACCTTGGACGGGTCCTTGCCGGAGAAGGCGCCGCCGCCGTGCCGGGCCATGCCACCGTAGGTGTCCACGATGATCTTGCGACCGGTGAGGCCGGCGTCGCCCACGGGGCCGCCGATGACGAACTTGCCGCCCGGGTTGATGATGATCCGCATGCCGGAGGTGTCGAGGCCGGAGCGCTCGATGACGGGCCGGATCACGTGCTCCTCCACGTCCGCCCGCAGCTGCTCCTGCGTGACCCACTCGTGATGCTGCGTGGAGACCACCACGGCCTCGACCGTGGTGGGCACGTGGCCGGGCGCGTAGCCGATGGTGACCTGCGTCTTGCCGTCCGGCAGCAGGTACGGCATGGGCGTGTTCTCCGCCCGGCGCACCGCGGTGAGCCGCTCGGAGAGCCGGTGCGCGAGGTAGATGGGCATGGGCATGTACGCCGGGGTCTCGTCCGTGGCGTAGCCGAACATGATGCCCTGGTCCCCCGCGCCCTGCTCGTCCACCTCGTCCGCCGAGCCGTACTCGCGGGCCTCGAGGGACCGGGAGACGCCGGCGAAGATGTCCGAGGACTGCTGGCCGATGGAGATGTTCACGCCGCACTGGGCGCCGTCGAAGCCGTTGGCCGAGGAGTCGTAGCCGATGTCCAGGATGGTCTCGCGCACGATCTTGGGGATCTCCACGTACGCCGAGGTGTTCACCTCGCCGGCCACCTGCACCAGGCCGGTGGTGGTCAGGGTCTCCACGGCCACCTTCGCCGACGGGTCGGCGGCGAGGATCGCGTCCAGGATGGCGTCGGAGATCTGGTCGCAGATCTTGTCGGGGTGGCCCGCCGTGACGGACTCGGAGGTGAAGAGGCGGAGCTCTCCGCCGCCCACCCCCGAATACGGGTCGGCGTGGCGGGCGGGGCTCAGCGAGGCGGCATCGGTCATGCCGCACAGTCTAGGTCAGCGGCCCGACGCGCCGGCGGGGTCGCGACCGGCGAGGTCATCCGCGATCGCCTGCACGACGGCGGCCGCCGCCTGGTCCTTGGAGCCCACGGTCTCCACGGCGGGGCGGCCGTCGGCGAACAGGATGGTCACGGCGGTCTCGTCCCGGCCGAACACCTTGTCCGTGCCGACCTCGTTGACCACGAGCATCTCGCAGCCCTTGCGCGCCAGTTTGGCCCGGCCGTACTCGAGCACGGAGGACGTCGCGTCGCCGGTCTCCGCGGCGAAGCCGACGATGAGCGGGGCCATGGGCCCGCCCTCGGAGCGGGTCCGCACGGCCGTGGCGAGCACGTCCGGGGTGCGCTCGAGCACGATGACGGGCGCGCCGCCGTCGTCGCCCTTCTTCATCTTGGCGTCGGAGACCTCGGCCGGTCGGAAGTCCGCGACGGCCGCCGCCATCACGAGGACGTCGGCGTCGGCGGCCTCCGCCAGCACGGCCTCGAGCAGGTCCTGCGTGGACTCCACGGGCACGACGCGCTCGACGCCCTCGGGCGTCGGGACGGACATGGACCCGGCGACGAACCGCACGGTGGCGCCGGCCTCGAGGGCGGCGCGCGCCAGGGCGGCCCCCTGCTTGCCGGAGGAGCGGTTCCCCAGGTAGCGGACCGGGTCCAGCGCCTCGCGGGTGCCCCCGGCCGTGATCACCACGGTGCGACCGGCCAGCGGGCCGGGTGTCGGCTCGGCGTCGGACCCGGAGGCCCGGGGACGGCGCGGGGCGCCCGCGGCCGCGGCGGCCTGCGCACGCTCCCAGATCTCGGCGGGCTCGGGCAGCCGCCCGGCGCCGGAGTCGGCCCCGGTGAGCCGGCCCACGGCGGGGTCCACGACCGTGACGCCGCGCTCGCGCAGGAGGGCGACGTTGGCGACCGTGGCGGGGTGGTGCCACATCTCGGTGTGCATGGCGGGGGCCAGGACGACGGGGCACGTGGCGGTGAGCAGCACGTTGCCCAGCAGGTCGGGCGCCATCCCCGCGGCGGTGCGCGCGAGCAGATCGGCGGTGGCCGGCGCGACCACCACGAGGTCCGCACGCCGGCCGAGCCGGACGTGGTTCACCTCGTCGACCGCCTCGAACGTGTCCGTGCGGACCGGGCGACCGGAGAGGGCCTCCCACGTCGCCGCGCCCACGAACTCGAGGGCGTTGGCGGTGGGCACCACGGTCACGCCGTGGCCGGCCTCGGTCATCAGGCGCAGCAGCAGCGCCGCCTTGTAGGCCGCGATGCCGCCGCCGACCCCGAGGACGATCTCCATGACGGGCTCAGGCCTCCGGGGCGTCCTCGGAGGTGCCCTCCTCGGCGCGCACCGTCTCGGCGGCCTCCTCGATGGCGGCGGGATCGCCCATCGGCTGGTGGGCGTCGGCCGACTCGAGGGTGGCGAACGGGTCGTCCTCGCCCGGCAGGGAGAAGTCGCCGAAGTCCTCGGCGGCCAGGTCGGCCTCCGGGGTGGCCTCGACGGCCTCGCGGGACACGAGCAGGTCGGCCTCGATCTCGCGCAGGGCGATGGACAGCGGCTTCTCGTTCAGCTGGGTGTCCACGAGCGGGCCGACGTACTCGAACAGCCCCTCGTGCAGCTGCGAGTAGTAGGCGTTGATCTGCCGGGCCCGCTTGGCGGCGAAGAGCACCAGGGCGTACTTCGAGTCGACCCGCTCCAGCAGGGAGTCGATGGGCGGGTTGACGATGCCTTCGTACTGTTCGGTCACGGGGTCTCCAAAGTCTTCATCTCACTGTCACGTCGGCGCCGGGTGCGGCGTCGGTGCGGCCGGTCCTCAGGCCTCGGTCGGACGGCGCTCGGGGTCCAGCCCCATGAGTCTCACCAGTTCCTCGGCGGCCCGCTCCACGCGGTCGTTCACGACGACGGCGTCGAACTCGGGTTCCGCGGCGAGTTCCAGTCTAGCCGTTTCGAGCCGGCGGCGCTGTTCCTCCGGGCTCTCGGTGCCGCGGCCGAGCAGCCGGGACACGAGTTCCTCCCAGCTCGGCGGCGCCAGGAACACGAAGGTGGCCTCCGGCAGCGCACGGCGGACCTGGCGCGCGCCCTGCAGGTCGATCTCCAGCAGGACGTGGCGGCCCTGCGCCACGGCCTCCATCACGCGGTCGCGCCGCGTGCCGTAGCGGTGGACGCCGTGCACGACGGCCCATTCCAGCATCTCGTCCGCCTCGACGAGGGAGTCGAACTCCTCCGGCGTCGTGAAGTAGTAGTGCACCCCGTCCTCCTCGCCCGGGCGCGCCGGGCGGGTGGTGGCGGAGACGGACAGCCAGGCCTCGGGGTAGTGCTCGCGGACATAGGCCGACACGGTGCCCTTGCCGACGGCGGTGGGGCCGGCCAGGACGGTGACGCCCGGGCCCGGGGGGCGTTCCTGGACGGCGGTGCGGGCCACCGGG
>NZ_JABFAY010000004.1:48844-70312 GCF_017168495.1 Micrococcus sp. KRD096
CGCGTGTGGACCCGCGCGTTCTGGCGCCGCGTCGAGGACGTGGAGCACCCGCCCGCCCAGCTCGTGGCCGCCTACGAGCGGGCCGTCGCCCGTGGCGAGCGCCCCCGCCCGCTCGAGCCGGGCCTCGCAGACCCGTCACCCGGGCCGGCGCCGACCCGCCGGGATGTGGGGGTCACCGGCCAATATAGGCGATCAGCGCCTCGCGCTGACGACGGCCCAGGCCGCCCAGCCGACGCCGCGGCGAGATGCCGCACCCCGCCATCGCCTCCCGGGCCCGGACCTCGCCCACGCCCGGCAGGGCCAGCAGCAGGTCCACGGTCCGCAGACGGGCGACGGCGTCGTCGGCGTCCGCGCGCGCGAAAATGTCGGCCAGGCCGACCTCACCGGCGGCGAAGGCCGCCTTGAGCTCCGCCCGCGCCTGGCGGGCCTGGAGGGCCTTCCTCCGGGCCTCCGCCCTCTCCTGCACACTGAGCTGCCGCAACGCCATGGGTCTGACCTCGATGCCTCTCGTTCCCCACCGGCCCCGTCGTGACCCTTCCATGGTCAAGGACGACGAGCACAGCCGATCGAAAGGGAAGATACCATCCCGTCCACACGGCACGGGCGCGCCGGGAGGACGCGGGCGTCACCGCAGGGCGGCGCGATTCTCCTCGATCGTGTCCGCCAGCGAGGCCACCGACGGGCCCGCGCTCAGGATGCCGCGGGACGAGGTCGCCAAGACCTGCGGCCAGGCCGTCCCGAAGTCGGCCCGCATGCCCCGGGCCGTGGCGCCCTGGGCACCGAACCCGGGCGCCAGCAGGGGCCCGCCGAGGGCCGGCAGGTCCAGGCCGAGGCGGTCCGCCTCGGCGGCCACCGTGGCGCCCAGGACGAGTCCCACCGGCCCCCACGCGTCGTCGCCGCGCAGGGCCGCGTTCTCGGCGGCCGCCGCCGCGGCGATGCGCCGGGCGACCGATCCCTCGGCCGACCCCTCGCCCACGTGCTGGACCTCGCGGCCCTCCGGATTGGAGGTCAGCGCGAGGACGAACACGCCGCGGCCGGCCTCGTGGGCGGCGCGGATGGTCGGCACGAGGGTGCCGAAACCCAGGTACGGGCTGAGCGTCACCGCATCCGCGGCCAGGGGCGAGGCGTCGGCGATCCACGCGGCGGCGTAGCCGTCCATGGTGGAGCCGATGTCACCGCGCTTGGCGTCCGCGATCGTGAGCACCCCGGCGTCCCGGGCGGCCGCGAGCAGCCGCTCCAGGGCCGCCAGGCCGGCCGATCCGTGGCGCTCGTACAGCGCCACCTGGGGCTTGATCGCCGCCACGCGGGGCCCCTCGGGACCCACCGCCGCCTCGAGGGCGGTCAGGGAGAACGCCTCGAGGCCCGCCGGGGTGTCGCTCAGGCCCCACTGCCGCAGCAGGCCCGGATGGGGGTCCACGCCGAGGCACAGCGGACCGGCCGTCTCCATGGCGTGGGCCAGCCGCCGCCCGAAGGGGGCGCGGGGCCCCGCGCCGCCCGTCGCCGTCGTGGTCACGCCGCGGCCTCCGGACCGGCGACAGCCTGCTGCAGGCGCGCGTCGTGCTCCTGCAGTGAGGTGACGGACCACTCGTAGGACCGCATGGCCTCGATGGCCTGCAGGCACGCCCCGAATTCGGCCGTGGTCGTGATCACCGGCACGCCGAGCGACGTCGCGGCCGCGCGGATCTCGTAGCCGTCCGTGCGGGCGTCGCCGCCGGAGGGCGTGTTCAGCACGAGGTCGACGGTGCCGGCGTGCAGCTGCTCCAGCACGGTGCCCGCGCCGTCCTCGTGCCCGGCGTCGGCGATCTTCGCCACGACCTCCGCGGGGATGCCGTTGCGCCGCAGCACCTCGGCGGTGCCGCCGGTGGAGACCACCTGGAAGCCGAGGTCGACGAGGCGCTTGGCCTGGCCCACGAGGGTGCGCTTGTCCCGGTTGGCGACCGACACGAACACGCGCCCCGAGGTGGGCAGCGGGCCGCCGGCGGCGGACTGGGACTTGGCGAACGCGGTGTCGAAGTGCTTGTCGATGCCCATGACCTCGCCCGTCGAGCGCATCTCCGGGCCCAGCAGCGAGTCGACCACGCGGCCCTCCGCGGTGCGGAAGCGGGTGAACGGCAGCACCGCCTCCTTGACCGCCACGGGCGCGCCGATCGGCAGGGTGCCGCCGTCGTACGCCGTGGGCAGCATGCCCGCCGCGCGCAGGTCGGCGATGCTCTCGCCGACGCCGATCCGCGCGGCCGCCTTGGCCAGCTGGACGCCCGTGGCCTTCGAGACGAACGGCACGGTCCGCGAGGCGCGCGGGTTCGCCTCGATCACGTACAGCACGTCCGAGGCGAGCGCGAACTGGATGTTGATCAGGCCGCGCACGCCGACGCCGGCCGCGATCCGCTCGGTGGCGCGGTGCACGCGCTCGAGCACGTCCGGGCCCAGGGTGACGGGAGGCAGCACGCACGCGGAGTCACCCGAGTGGATGCCCGCCTCCTCGATGTGCTCCATGACGCCGCCGAGGTACAGCTCGGTGCCGTCGTAGAGGGCGTCGACGTCGATCTCGATCGCGTCCTCGAGGAAGCGGTCCACGAGCATCGGCTGGTCGGGGGTGATCTCCGTCGCGTGCGCCACGTAGTGGGCCAGCGCCTCCTCGGAGTACACGATCTCCATGCCGCGGCCGCCGAGCACGTAGGAGGGGCGCACGAGCACGGGGTAGCCGATCTCGTCCGCCACGCGCTTGGCGTCGTCGAAGGAGACCGCCGTGCCGTTCTTCGGCGCCACCAGGCCCGCGCGCTCGAGCACGAGCGCGAACTCGCCGCGGTGCTCGGCCAGGTCGATGGCCGCGGGCGAGGTGCCCAGGATCGGCACGCCGGCGTCGGCGAGCTGCTGGGCCAGCTTGAGCGGGGTCTGACCGCCGAGCTGCACGAAGACGCCGCGCACGCCGCCGGAGGCCTCCTCTGCCGCGATGACCTCCAGGACGTCCTCGAGCGTGAGCGGCTCGAAGTAGAGGCGATCGGAGATGTCGTAGTCCGTGGATACCGTCTCCGGGTTGCAGTTGACCATCACGGTCGCGTAGCCAGCCTCGCGCAGCGCCATGGTGGCGTGCACGCACGAGTAGTCGAACTCGATGCCCTGGCCGATCCGGTTCGGGCCCGAGCCGAGGATGATCACCGACTCGCCCTCGTGCGGGGCGACCTCGGTCTCGAGGTCGTAGCTGGAGTACCGGTACGGGGTGAAGGCCTCGAACTCGGCGGCACAGGTGTCCACGGTCTTGTAGACGGGGCGCACGCCCAGGGCGTGACGCACGCCGCGCACGACCGCGGCGTCCATGTGCCGCAGCGAGCCGATCTGGGCGTCGGAGAACCCGTGCCGCTTGGCGCGGCGCAGCAGGGCCTCGTCGAGGACCTCGGCGTCGCGGATCTCGTCCGCGACCTCGTTGATGAGCACGAACTGGTCCAGGAACCACGGGTCGATCGCGGTGGCCTCGAAGGCCTCCTCGATCGTGGCGCCGGCGTAGAGCGCCTGCTGGGTCTGGGAGAGCCGGTCGGTGGTGGCCGTGCTCGCCGCCGCGAGCAGGGCCTGCGGGTCGGCGTCCTGCGGGAACGCGAGCTCCGAGCCCTTCTGCTCGAGCGAGCGCAGGGCCTTCTGCAGGGCCTCCGTGAAGTTGCGGCCGATGGCCATGGCCTCGCCGACCGACTTCATGGTGGTGGTCAGCGTGGGATCCGCCGCCGGGAACTTCTCGAACGCGAAGCGCGGGACCTTCACGACCACGTAGTCCAGGACCGGCTCGAAGGACGCCGGGGTCTTCTGGGTGATGTCGTTGGGGATCTCGTCCATCGTGTAGCCCAGGGCCAGCTTGGTGGCGATCTTGGCGATCGCGAAGCCGGTGGCCTTCGAGGCCAGCGCCGAGGAGCGGGAGACGCGCGGGTTCATCTCGATGACGACGACGCGCCCGTCCACGGGGTTCACCGCGAACTGGATGTTGCAGCCGCCGGTGTCCACGCCGACCTCGCGGATGACGTTGATCGAGATGTCCCGCAGCTTCTGGTACTCGCGGTCCGTCAGCGTCATGGCCGGGGCCACGGTGATGGAGTCGCCGGTGTGCACGCCCACGGGGTCCACGTTCTCGATGGAGCAGACGACGACGACGTTGTCGTTCTTGTCCCGCATCATCTCCAGCTCGTACTCCTTCCAGCCGAGGATGGACTCCTCGAGCAGGACCTCGGAGGTCGGGCTGTACTGCAGGCCGGCGCCGCAGATGCGGTACAGGTCGGCCTCGTCGTAGGCCATGCCGGAGCCGAGGCCGCCCATCGTGAACGAGGGGCGCACCACCACGGGGTACTTCAGGTCCTCGACGGCGGCCAGGGCCTCCTCCATCGTGTGCACGATGTGGGACCGGGCGGACTCGCCGCCGGCACGCTCCACGACGCCCTTGAACAGCTCGCGGTTCTCGCCGAGCTCGATGGCCTCGATGTTCGCGCCGATCAGCTCGACGCCGAAGCGCTCGAGCACCCCGTCCTTGTCGAGGGCGATGGCGGTGTTCAGCGCCGTCTGGCCGCCCAGGGTGGGCAGCAGGGCGTCCGGGCGCTCCTTCTCGATGATCTTGGCGACCACGGCCGGGGTGATGGGCTCGACGTAGGTGGCGTCGGCCAGCTCCGGGTCGGTCATGATCGTGGCCGGGTTGGAGTTGACGAGGACGACGCGGACGCCCTCCTCCTTGAGGACGCGGATGGCCTGGGTGCCGGAGTAGTCGAACTCGGCGGCCTGGCCGATCACGATGGGGCCGGAGCCGATGACCAGGACGGACTTCAGGTCGGTGCGCTTGGGCATGGATCAGGCTCCTTCGGTGGCGGGGGTGGTGGCGGCGCGGTGCTCGGTGAGCAGCTGCACGAAGCGGTCGAACAGGTCGAGGGTGTCGTTGGGGCCGGCCGCGGACTCCGGGTGGAACTGCACGGAGAAGGCGGGCCGGTCGAGCAGGCGCAGGCCCTCGACGACCTGGTCGTTCAGGGACCAGTGGGAGACCTCGACGCGGCCGAAGCGCGACTCCGGCGCCTCGATCGGCTCGCCGAGGGGGGCGGCCACGGCGAAGCCGTGGTTCTGGGAGGTGATGGCCACGCGGCCCGTGGCCTTGTCCAGCACCGGCTGGTTCGGGCCGCGGTGGCCGAACTTCAGCTTGTAGGTGTCGAAGCCGAGCGCGCGGCCGAAGATCTGGTTGCCGAAGCAGATGCCGAAGAACGGCAGGCCGGCGTCGAGGACCTCGCGCAGCAGCTCCACCTGGGCGTCTGCCGTGGCCGGGTCGCCGGGGCCGTTGGACAGGAAGACGCCGTCCGGGTCCACGGCGCGGATGCCGGCCAGGTCCGTGGCCGCGGGCAGCACGTGCACGCGGATGCCGCGGGAGGCCAGGTGCCGCGGCGTGGCGGCCTTGATGCCGAGGTCGAGGGCGGCGATCTCGGCGATCGGCTCGCCCTCCCAGCCGTGCTCGGCCGGCTCGATGACGTACGGCTGCTCCGTGGTGACGGACTCCGCGAGGCGGGCGCCGGCCATCGACGGCTGGGCGCGCACCTCCGCCAGCAGCTCGGCCTCCGGGCGGGCGGCGTGCTCGCCGGAGAACACGCCGGCGCGCATCGAGCCCTCGGTGCGCAGGCGGCGGGTGATGGCCCGGGTGTCGACCTCGCGGATCCCGACGACGCCGAACGCCTCGAGCTCCTCGTCGAGGGTGCGCTCGGCGCGCCAGTTGGACGGACGCCGGGCCGCGTCGCGGACCACGTAGCCGGCGGCGAAGATCGCCCGCGACTCGCGGTCGGCGTCGTTGACCCCGGTGTTGCCGATGTGCGGGGAGGTCTGCACGATGATCTGCCCCGCGTAGGACGGGTCGGTGAGGGTCTCCTGGTAGCCGGTCATGCCCGTGGTGAACACGGCCTCGCCCAGGGTGCGGCCGCGGGCGCCGTAGGCCCGGCCGCGGTGGACGGTGCCGTCCTCGAGGACGAGCAGGGCCAGGTCGTCGGTGGGGGTGCTCATCGGGGGTCTCCTTCTCCTGCGCGGCCGGCCGGGTCGGCCGGGGCGGGGTCGATGATGGTCTGCAGGGCGGCGAGGAGCCGGTCGCGGTCCTCGGGGCGGTCGGGGCGGAAGGCGGAGGTGAGTTCGACGTCGCCGAGGCGCCAGCCCCAGGCGACGAGCCCGCCCGGCTCGACGAACTTGCCGGCGATCCCGCCGGACAGGCCGGCCTCGACGAGGTCGTCCGCGGGGATGAACAGGTTGGCGGCCCCGGGGCGGAGCACGAGCAGGCCGCGGTGGGTGCCGGCGTCGTGGACCTCGAGGACGGCGCGCGAGCGCAGGCCCAGGCCGTGCACCGCCACGCGGTCCAGTCGGTCCTCGCCGCGCACCGTGCCCACGTGCATGCCCTCCGCGGACAGCGTCGGCTCGGCGTCGTAGAGGGCCGTCGGCACGGGGGCCGGGGCCGGGATCCCGGCCTGCGCCCGGCGGCGGGCCCGCCACCCGAGGGCCAGCAGGCCGAGCAGCACGAGGACGACGGCCAGGGTGCCCAGGGTCACCGGCAGCCACACGTCCGCGTAGTCCTTCGTCGGGGTCCGCGGCGGGACGGGACGGGCCGCCAGGGCGGCGGCCAGGGAGGTGATGCTCACGCGCGCTCCCCCGTCTCCGTCAGGGCCGGGTGGCGGTACGGCCGGGCGGGGGCGCCGTCGGCGACGACGCGGGCACCGCGATAGACCGTGTGGCGCACCGCGCCCGGCAGCTCCATGCCCCGGTACGGGCTGTTGCGGGACTTGGTCAGGTGCTGCTCGGGGTCCACGGTGCGGCGGGCCTGCGCGTCCACGAGCACGAGGTTGGCCACCGCGCCGACGCGCGGGACGCCGCGCTCGTCGGCCTGGCCCTGGTCGGTCAGGCCGGCGATCCGGGCCGGCGCCGTGGACATCACGCGGGCGACGCCGGCCCAGTCCATCAGGCCGGTGTCCACCATCGCCTGCTGCACCACGGACAGGGCGGTCTCGAGGCCCGTCATGCCCATCGCCGCGACCGTCCACTCGCACTGCTTGGTCTCGGCGGTGTGTGGGGCGTGGTCGGTGCCCACGGTGTCGATGGTGCCGTCGGCCAGCCCGGCGCGCAGGGCCATCACGTCGGACTCGCGGCGCAGCGGCGGGTTGACCTTGAACACGGGGTCGTAGGAGCGGACGAGCTCCTCGGTGAGCAGCAGGTGGTGCGGGGTGACCTCGGCGGTCACGGCCACGCCCTGGGCCTTGGCCCAGCGGATCAGCTCGACGGAGCCGGCCGTGGAGACGTGGCACACGTGCAGGCGGGAGTCCACGTGCTGGGCCAGCAGCACGTCACGGGCGATGACGGCCTCCTCCGCCACGGCGGGCCAGCCGGCCAGGCCGAGGACGCCGGAGAGCTCGGACTCGTTCATCTGGGCGCCGGCGGTGAGGTTCGGCTCCTGCGCGTGCTGGGCCACGAAGCCGCCGAAGGACTTCACGTACTCGAGCGCACGGCGCATCAGCACGGCGTCGTGGACGCACATGCCGTCGTCGGAGAACATCCGCACGCGGGCCTGCGAGTCGGCCATCGCGCCGAGGTCGGCCAGGGCCTCGCCGGCCAGGCCCACGGTCACCGCGCCCACGGGGTGCACATCGCACCAGCCCGCGTCCCGGCCCAGCCGCCACACCTGCTCCACCACGCCGGCGGTGTCGGCCGTCGGCGTCGAGTTGGCCATCGCGTGGACCGAGGTGAAGCCGCCCATCGCGGCGGCGCGGGTGCCGGTCTCGACCGTCTCCGCGTCCTCCTTGCCGGGCTGGCGCAGATGGGTGTGCAGGTCGACGAGCCCGGGCAGCAGCACCAGGCCGGCGCAGTCGACCTCCTCGGGGGCCGGGTCGAGGCCGGCGGCGTGGGTCGCGGCGTCCGGGCCGAGGGCGGCGATCCGGCCCTCGGCGACGAGCACGTCGGCGGTCTCGCCCGTGGTCAGGCGCGCGCTGCGCAGCAGCAGGGGGGGGCGCTCACGGGCGGACCTCCTGGTCGTGGTTGAGGACGAGGTGCAGGACCGCCATGCGGACGGACACGCCGTTGGCGACCTGCTCGAGGGCGGTGTTGCGGGGCGAGTCCGCCGCCGCCGGGCTGATCTCCAGGCCGCGGTTCATCGGGCCGGGGTGCATGACCACGGGCTCGTCGAGCAGGGCGCCCCGGCCGGCGGTGAGGCGGGCGAAGCGGTCATCGGTCAGCCCCCAGGTCCGGGTGTACTCCCCTGCGGACGGGAAGAAGGCGCCGCCCATTCGCTCGGCCTGGACGCGGAGCATCATGACGGCGTCGGGGCCGG
This sequence comes from Micrococcus sp. KRD096, assembly GCF_017168495.1. Classification (NCBI taxonomy): domain Bacteria; kingdom Bacillati; phylum Actinomycetota; class Actinomycetes; order Micrococcales; family Micrococcaceae; genus Micrococcus; species Micrococcus sp. KRD096. Next base: position 57,150 of record NZ_JABFAY010000004.1, read on the forward strand.
CGTCGAGGGCCTCGTCCAGCGAGTAGGTGACCTGGCACGGCCACGCGGCCACGCCCACGGGCAGCAGGGTGGGCGGGGCGGCCAGGGTGACCTGTGCGCCCAGCGTGCTGAGCAGCCACACGTTGGACCGGGCCACGCGCGAGTGCAGGATGTCCCCCACGATCACCACGCGCATGCCGGTCAGGTCCCGGCCGACCAGGTCCTCTCCCGTCGCCGCGGCGAGGCGCCGGCGCAGGGTGAAGGCGTCCAGGAGGGCCTGGGTGGGGTGCTCGTGGGTGCCGTCGCCGGCGTTCACGACGGCGGAGCGCACCCAGCCGGAGTCGGCCAGCTGGCGGGCCGCGCCCGAGGACCAGTGGCGCATCACGATGGCGTCCGCGCCGATGGCCTCGAGCGTCTGGACGGTGTCCTTGAGCGACTCCCCCTTGGAGACGGACGACCCCTTCGCGGAGAAGTTGATCACGTCCGCGGAGAGCCGCTTGGCGGCGGCCTCGAAGGAGATGCGGGTGCGGGTGGAGTCCTCGAGGAAGAGGTTCACCACGGTGCGGCCGCGCAGGGCGGGCAGCTTCTTGACCTCGCGCTGGTTGACGGCGGCCATCTCCTCGGCGGTATCGAGGACGGCGAGGGCGTCGGCGCGGGAGAGGTCGGCGGTGGACAGCAGGTGGCGCACGGCTCAACCCTCCCGGGTCGCGACACGGTCGACGATGCTCACGGCGTCCTCAGTGACCTCGCCGGTGCCCTCGGGGCCGTCGACCTCCATGAGCCGGACCTGGACGCGCTCGGCGGTGGAGGTCGGCAGGTTCTTGCCCACGAAGTCGGCCCGGACGGGCAGCTCGCGGTGCCCGCGGTCCACGAGGACGGCCAGGCGCACGGCGGCGGGGCGGCCCAGGTCGGCGATCGCGTCGAGGGCGGCCCGGACGGTGCGGCCGGAGAAGAGGACGTCGTCCACGAGCACGACGACGGCGCCGTCGAGGGGGACCTCGGGCAGGCGGGTGGGCATCGGGGTGCGGGCCGTGCCGCGGCGGAGGTCGTCCCGGTAGAGCGTCACGTCCACCTCACCGACGGCGGCGGTGGGGTCGAAGGCCGGCTCGATGCGGGCCAGCAGGGCGCCGAGCCGCCGGGCCAGGGGGGCCCCGCGGCGCGGGATCCCCATCAGGACGAGACCCTCGGCGCCCTTGTTGGACTCGAGGATCTCGTGGGCGATCCGGGTCAGCGCCCGGTCGATCTCGGACGTGGACAGCACGGTCCGGGCAGCACGAGGTGCGGCGGGGTCAGTTCCCATGCCGGCGCCTCCTTCCCCGCCTCACAGGACGGCTCTTAAAGGATGCGTGGTTCGTCCCGGGGCGCCGGTGGGCCCCCGCGCGGGACGTCGCCGACTCTACCAGCGAGGCCCGCCCCACGGCGCGGATGACGCGGTGCGGGACGGGCCTCGTGACGGAGCTCTCGGCGGCTCAGGCGAGCAGCGTCGGCTTGACCTGCTGCAGGCGGCCGAGCAGACCGTTGACGAACTCGGGCGAGTCGTCCGTGGACAGCTGGGCGGCCAGGGCGACGGCCTCGGAGATGGCGACGGCGTCCGGCACGTCGTCCTGGAACAGCAGCTCCCAGGCCCCCACGCGCAGGATCGCCCGGTCGACGGCGGGCATGCGGTCCAGGGACCAGCCGCGGGAGTAGGAGCTCAGGGCCTCGTCGAGCCGCTCCTGGTCCGCGATGACGCCTTCCACGAGCCGCTGGGTGTAGGCGTTCACCTGCAGATCGGTGCTCTCGCGGCGGGTGCGGATGCCCTCCAGCGCGCTGGAGCCCCGCTGCTCGGCCTCGAACAGGATCTCCACCGCACGCTGCCGGGAGCGGCTGCGCGCCGTGGTCCCCCGCTTGGCAGCGGAGCCGGCGGAGGCCCGCTCAGTCATTGACGCGGCCGAGGTAGTCGCCGGTGCGGGTGTCGACCTTGACGCGGGTGCCCTGCTCGACGAAGAGCGGCACCTGGATCTCGGCGCCGGTCTCCACGGTGGCGGGCTTGGTGCCGGCGGACGAGCGGTCCCCCTGCAGGCCCGGCTCGGTGTAGGTGATCTCCAGGACCACGGACGCCGGCATCTCGAGGTACAGCGGCGTGCCCTCGTGCAGGGCGATGACGACCTGGGTGTTCTCGAGCATGTACTTCGCGGCGTCGCCGACCACGGCCCCGGGCACGGTGATCTGGTCGTAGTCCTTGACGTCCATGAACACGTAGTCCGCGCCGTCCTGGTAGAGGTACTGGTAGTCGGAGCGGTCCACGGTGGCGAACTCGACCTTGGCGCCGGCGTTGAAGGTCTTGTCCACGACCTTGCCCGTGGTGATGTTCTTCATCTTGGTGCGGACGAACGCGCCGCCCTTGCCCGGCTTGACGTGCTGGAACTCGGTGACGTTCCAGAGCTGGCCCTCCAGCTTCAGGACGGCGCCGTTCTTGATGTCGTTGCTCGTTGCCACGTGTGTGTGCTCCCGATCGGTCTCGCGGACCGTCACGGGTCCGCCTGCAGTGGGTGGGGTCTTGGATGTGCGCGGGCCAGTCTACGGGAGGCCCCGCGCGGGGCCGGGGTCAGCGGCGGCTCACTCTGCGATCTCCTGGTACGCCGCGAAGAGCAGGGACGCGTCCGGGATGTCCACGGTGGTGGGCTGCGCGAGCCCGTCCAGCAGGACGAAGCGCAGCTGGTCGCCGCGGTTCTTCTTGTCCCGGCGGATGCCCTCGAGCAGGGTCTGCCACCGGTCCCCGCGGTAGGAGACGGGCAGGCCCAGGGCCGTCAGCACCGACCAGTGGCGGTCCGCGGTGGCGTCGTCGAGCCGGCCGAGGGAGCGGGCCAGCTCGGCCGCGAAGACCAGCCCCACGGACACCGCGGCGCCGTGGCGCCACTGGTAGCGCTCGGCGAGCTCGATCGCGTGCCCCATCGTGTGGCCGTAGTTCAGCGCCTCGCGGGCGCCCGACTCGCGGGGGTCGCGGGAGACGACGTCCGCCTTGACCCGGATCGAACGCTCGATCAGCTCGCGCAGCCGCGCGGAGTGCGGGTTCTGGGCCTGGGCCGGGTCCTCCTCGATGAGGTCGAGGATCGCGGGGTCGGCGATGAAGCCGCACTTCACGACCTCGGCCAGGCCGGAGATCAGCTCGTTGGCCGGCAGGGTGAGCAGCGTGTCCAGGTCCGCCAGCACGCCGGCCGGATTGTGGAACGCCCCCACCAGGTTCTTGCCCTCGGCGGTGTTGATGCCGGTCTTGCCGCCCACCGCCGCGTCCACCATGCCCAGCAGGGTGGTGGGCATGTGCACGACGCGGACGCCGCGCAGCCACGTGGCCGCCACGAAGCCGGCCAGGTCGGACACGGCGCCGCCGCCCACGGAGACGATCGCGTCCGACCGGGTGAAGTCGTTCTGGCCGAGCACCTGCCAGCAGAACCCGGCCACCTGCAGGTGCTTGCCCTCCTCGGCGTCCGGGATCTCGGCGGTCAGTGCGGTCAGGCCCACGGCCTCGAGGTCGTTCTTGACGACGTCGCCGGTGGCCCGGAGGGCGCGCGGATGGATGACCAGCACGCGTCGGACGGTCGGGCCGAGCATGTCCGGCAGGCGCGCGAGCAGGCCCCGGCCCACCACCACGTCGTAGCCGCCGTGCACGGCCGCCTCGTGGCCGCCGGCCACGGGGATGACCGTCACGTCCTCGGGTGCGGCCGGAGCGGCCGCGGGCGCCGCCCCCGGGGTCTCCTGCTCGGTGATGTCCGGCTCACGGTCGGTCATGGGTGTGACTCACTCCTTCGGGGGCGGTGGGCGTCCCCCACGATACGCCAGGCCGCCTCGGCGGCCGTCAGGCCTGTGGTGTCGAGCACGAGGTCGGCGACCTCGCGGTACAGCCCCTCGCGTTCGGCGAGGATGCGCCGCCAGGTCCCGGCGGGGTCTCCGGCCAGGACGGGGCGGCCCGCGCCGCCGCCCACGCGGCGCAGCGCCTCCTCCTCTCCGACAGCGAGGTAGACGACGTCGGAGTCCGGCCCGGCCAGCGCGCGGCGGGTGCCCGGATGCAGGACGGCGCCGCCGCCGCACGAGAGGACGCACGGGGCGGGTCGGCCGAGCACATGGCCGATGACGCGCGCCTCCTCCGCCCGGAACGCGGCCTCGCCGTGCTCGGCGAAGAACTCCGGGATCGGGCCGTGCACCTGGGTGAACAGCTCGTCGGAGTCCACGAAGGGCAGCCCGGTCACGGCGGCCAGGGCCCGGCCGACCGTCGTCTTCCCGGCCCCCATCGGGCCGACGAGGACGATCCGGCGGGCCGGGCGCGCGGCCGGGTCCTCGTCGGCCGCGGCGGCCACCGTGGCCGCGGCCGTCAGGCGCGCCTCGAGGGCACCGGTCATGCCCTCCCACGGGCACACGGTGACGGGCCCGGGGACGGGACGCGTGCTCGGGTCCGGTCCCGGGGCCGGCGCGGTCCCGGGGGTGTCGGTCACGGCAGGGGGTCGCCCATCGGGCCGTCCGCCACGACGTCGGCGCCCGGCTCCGGCAGGGCGGGGACCGCGGCCTGGAACGCTTCGAGGTTGCGGCGCGTCTCGGCCACGGAGTCGCCGCCGAACTTCTCGAGCATCGCGTCGGCCAGGACGAGGGCGACCATGGCCTCGGCGACGATGCCCGCGGCGGGCACGGCCGCCACGTCGGAGCGCTGATGGTGGGCCGTGGTCTCCGCGCCCGTGGCGACGTCGACCGTGGGCAGTGCGCGCGGCACCGTGGCGATCGGCTTCATCGCGGCGCTCACGCGCAGCAGCTCGCCCGTCGACATGCCGGCCTCGATGCCGCCGGCCCGGTCGGTCGTGCGCCGGGGGCGGCCGTCCGCGCCGCGGGCGATCCCGTCGTGGGCGGCGGTGCCGCGTCGGGCGGCCGTGGCGAACCCGTCGCCGACCTGCACGCCCTTGATCGCCTGGATGCCCATGAGCGCCCCCGCCAGCCGCGCGTCGAGGCGGCGGTCCCAGTGGACGTGGGAGCCCAGGCCGATCGGCACGCCGTACGCCAGCACCTCCACGACGCCGCCGAGGGTCTCCCCGGCGCGGTGGGCGTCGTCGACCTCGGCGACCATCGCCGCGGAGGTCTGCGGGTCGAGGCAGCGGACCGGGTCGGCGTCGAGGCGGGCCTCGTCCTCGGGGACGGGGAACGGGTGGCCCTCCGGCAGGGCGGCCTCCCCGAAGGCCACGGTGTGGGAGACGATCCGCACGCCGAGCTCGCCGAGGAAGGCGCGGGCAACGGTGCCCAGGGCCACACGGGCGGCGGTCTCACGGGCGGAGGCGCGCTCGAGGAGGGGGCGGGCCTCGTCGAAGCCGTACTTCTGCATGCCGGTCAGGTCGGCGTGGCCGGGCCGCGGGCGGGTGAGCGCCGCGTTGCGGGCCAGACCGTCGAGCTCCTCCGCGGGGACGGGATCGGCGGCCATCACCTTCTCCCACTTGGGCCATTCCGTGTTGCCCACCTGGATCGCCACGGGCGAGCCGAGGGTGCGGCCGTGGCGGACGCCGCCGAGGATCGTCACCGCGTCCTGCTCGAACTTCATGCGCGCGCCGCGCCCGTACCCCAGGCGGCGGCGCGCGAGCGCGTCCTGCACGTCCTGCGTCGTGACCGGGATCCCGGCCGGCAGTCCCTCTACGATTCCTGTGAGCGCGGGGCCGTGAGACTCCCCCGCTGTCAACCAGCGCACCATGGCGTGCAGTCTCTCACGCACGGGGCGCCGCGCCGCCACGTGTGACCGGACGGGACGCACCGGATCCGGCGTTCGACGCTCAGCCGGCGGCCGGTCCCAGGGCGTCCGCCGCGGCGCGCGTCACCGCCGCCCAGTCCGGCTCGGGCATCCCGGCTGCGGCGCGGGGCCGGGCCGTGAACAGCCGGACCTGCTCGATGCCCTGGTGCAGCAGCATGGACAGCCCGGACGCCACCGGACCGCCCTCCCGGGACCAGGCGGCCGCCAGCGCGGAGGGCCACGGGTCGTAGGCCGCGTCCAGCAGGGGCGGCAGGGCGGCGCCGGCCGGCACGTGTGCGGCCAGGGCGTCCGCGGCGAGCGGCGGCAGGGTGGCGACGACGGCACGCAGCCCCGGCGCCCGCCGGAGCAGATCCGCCTGGGTCAGGGTCGCCCAGCGCAGCCCGAGCGCGTCGGCCAGGGCCGTCACCTCGGCGGCGCGGGCGGGGTCGCGGACGCCGAAGAGCACCGCGTGCGCGCCGAGCGTGGCGGCGGCGAGGACGGCCGCCGTCGCGGTCCCCCCGTTCCCGAGCACGCCGACGGTCCCGCCCCGGGCGGCACGGTCGAGGCCGGCCGCGGCGAGGGCGCCGAGGATGCCGTCCACGTCCGTGTTCTCGGCGTGGACGACCCCGGGGGCGGAGGGGTGGTCGCGCACGAGGGTGTTCGCGGTGCCCAGGAGGCGGACGCGGTCGCTGACGTGCCCGGCGGCGGCGACGACCGCCCGCTTCAGCGGCATGGTGACGGAGCAGCCGAGCCAGTCCTGCCCGCGGGCCGCGGCCGCGCCGCCGTCGGCCGTGCCCGGGGCGCCGAGGTGCTCGGCCGCGAAGGCGAGCACCTCGTCCTCGCCCAGGTCTCGGCGGCCGTAGTCGACGTCGAGGCCCAGGACCCGGTAGGCGGCCGCGTGCAGCACCGGGGAGAGCGAGTGGGCGATCGGCCGGCCCAGGACCGCCGCGTGCAGCACGGGGCGCATCAGCACACCCCCGGATTGGACGCGCAGTAGCGCTGCAGGGTGCGCACGTGCTGCTGGTGCTCCTCATAGGTGCGGGAGAACTCGGTGTGGCCGGTGCCGATGTCCGTGGTCACCCAGTAGTAGGCGTCCGTCTCGGCGGGGTCGAGGGCGGCCTCGACGGCCGCGTCGGAGGGCATGCCGATCGGACCCGGCGGCAGGCCCGGGTGCACGTACGTGTTGTAGGGGTTCGACGCGTCCTGGCGCTGGCCAGAGGTGAAGCTGAGGCTGCGCACGCCGAGGCCGTACGTGACGGTGGCGTCGATCTGCAGGAGCCCGCGCGTCTCGGTGTTGTCCGGGGCGAGGCGGTTCTCGATGGCGCCGGCGACCTGCCGGTAGTCCTGGGGCAGGGCCTCCGCCTCGAGGATGGAGGCGATCGTGAGCACGCGCTGCTGCTCGGCCGGGTCGCGGACGTCGTGGGCGTCGAGCTCGGCGAGGGTGGGCCGGATCAGGGCGTCGAGCACCTGCTCGGCGGTGGCGTCGACGGGGAGGCGGTACTCCCCCGCGTCGAGCCAGCCCTCGAGCGTGCCCGCCTCCCCGGGGACGCCGTAGCGGGTCGGGTCCTGGGCGGCGGCCTCGAGCTCCTCACGGGGCAGCCCCGTGGCCTCGGCGACGGCGTCCAGCACCTCGGTGAGTCGCCGGCCGCGCTCCACGAGCACGTAGTGCACGGCCCCGTCCGCGGCGCCCTGGAGCACCGCGAGGGCCTCGGCCGCGGGCATCCGCTCGCGCAGCACGAAGTCCCCCGACCGCACGAGACCGCTGTCCGTGTCCCGGGCAGCGCGCTCGAACGCACGGGCGGAGGCCACGATGCCGGCCCGGTCCAGGCGGGCCGCCACGGAGCCCAGGTCCTCGCCCGGCTCCACCGAGAACGTCACCTCGTCGCCCTCGACGGTCGTATGGTCGGGGCCGCCCAGGAAGCCGCGCACGATCAGCCCGACCACGACGGCGAACGCCACGAGCACCGTGCCCAGCACCAGCGCGGTCCGCCGCCGGCCGGCGCCGCGATCGACCCGCGGGGCCGGGTGGGACCCGGAGCCCCGGCGACGCAGGAACGTGCGGGGCCGGCGCGGGCCGGCCGCGTCGACCGGCTGGGACGGGGCGCCGAGATCGGCCTCGTCCGCCTCGCCGTGGGCGAAGCCGAACACGTCGAGGTCGTCGTGGACGTCGGCCTCGTCGCCGAGCAGATCGTCCCAGCGGTCCTCACGCCGAGCGTGCTGGTGGTCGCCGGTCACCGGATCCGCTCCCGGTCCTGGCCGGCCCAGCGTCCGGTGCGGCGCTGCTCGTCCACGGCGGCCTGCAGGATCGCGACGGCGGCGGCCTGGTCGATCACGCCGCGGCTGTCCTTGACGGACCGGCCCGCGGCCCGCAGTCCGGCCTGCGCGGAGACCGTGCTGAGCCGCTCGTCGACGAACCGGACCGGCACGGGGTGGCCCGCCTCGACCAGGGCGGCGGCGACGGCGTCCGCGTAGTCGAGGGCGTCCTGCGTGGACGGCGTGTGCTCGCCCCGTAGATTCACCGGCAGGCCGACGTACACGGCGACGACGTCGAGCTCGCGTGCGTGGGCGACGAGCTCGTCCACGTCACGACGTCGACGCGCATCCCGCCGCAGGGTGGCCACGGGGGTGGCGATCAGGCCGTCGGGGTCGGCCGACGCGACGCCCACGCGGGCACGGCCGACGTCGACGCCGAGGGTGCGCCCCCGGCGCACGGCGTCGGTTGCCGCGTTGGCCCCGTCCTGACCTGCGCTCACGTCCGCCTCAGGCCGCGCGCACCGCGGCGACGACGGCGTCGAGCGCATCCCCGACGCGCGTGACGTCCTGGCCGCCGCCCTGGGCGACGTCGTCCTTGCCTCCGCCCCCGCCGCCGAGCACGCCGGTGGCGGTCTTGACCATGGCGCCCGCCTTGAGGCCGGCCGCGCGGGCGGCCTCGTTGGTCGCCACGACCACGAGGGGCCGGCCCTTGGCCTCGGCCGTGAGGGCCACGAGCACGGGCGTGCCCGCCGCGTTGCCGCCGGCCGACTCGATCCGGGCGCGCAGGTCCAGCGCGAGGGAACGCAGCTGGTCCCCGGCCACGTGGCCGGCGTGGTGGGCCAGCACCCGCACCGACGTCCCGGCGGACGTCGTGACGTCCTGGGCCTGCCCGGCGAGCTGCCCGGCCTGGGCCTGCAGCGCCTGGGCCCGCAGCTCCGCGACCTGCTTCTCGGCCGCCTTGAGCCGGTCCAGGGTGGCGCCGATGCGGTCCTTGAGCTCCTCGGCCGGGGCCTTGAACATCTCCGAGAGCTCGGAGACGAGGGTGCGCTCCGCGGCGAGGTGGCGGAACGAGTCCAGGCCGACGAGCGCCTCGACGCGGCGGTTGCCCGAGCCCACGGACTGCTCGCCGAGCAGGGTCAGCGAGCCGATCTGCGCGGTGCGGCCCACGTGGGTGCCGCCGCACAGCTCGCGGGACCAGGCGCCGTCGATCTCCACGACGCGCACCCGGTCGCCGTACTTCTCGCCGAACAGGCTCATCGCGCCGAGTGCGCGCGCCTCCTCGAGGCTCATCTCCTGGGTGAGCACGGCGTGGTCGTCGCGGATGGCGATGTTCACCACGTCCTCGACCTCGGAGCGGGCCCCGGCCGAGAGCGCCTCGGCCCAGCGGAAGTCGAAGCGCAGGTAGCCCTCCTTGTTGAAGGAGCCGGACTGGGTGGCCTCGGGGCCGAGGATCTGGTGCAGTGCGGCGTGCACCAGGTGGGTGCCGGAGTGGGCCTTCTCGCCGTCGAGGCGGCGCTGCAGGTCGATCGCGCCGAGGGCCTGCGCGCCGGCGGCGACCTCGCCGTCGAGGACCTTGACCCTGTGCACGGACAGCCCCTTCACGGGGGCCTGCACGTCGAGCACCTCGAGGCGGAAGCCGTCGCCGGTGATCAGGCCGGTGTCCGCGGCCTGGCCGCCGGACTCCGCGTAGAACGGCGTGGCGTCCAGGACGAGCTCGAGCTCCGTGCCGGCGCCGGCGGACGCGACCTCCTCGCCGTTCTGCAGCAGGCCGCGCACCACGGACTCGGTGGTGTGCTCGGTGTAGCCGGTGAAGTGGGTCTGGCCCTCGGCGCGCAGGCGCTGGTACACGGCGGTGTCCGTGTGGCCGGCCTTCTTGGCCTTGGCGTCCGCGCGGGCGCGGTCGCGCTGCTCGGCCATGAGGGCGCGGAACCCGGCCTCGTCCACGGCGACGCCGGCCTCCTCCGCGATCTCCAGCGTCAGCTCGATCGGGAAGCCGTAGGTGTCGTGCAGCTCGAACGCGTCCGGGCCCGCGATGCCGCCGCCCGCCGAGCGGGCCTGGCCCACCGCGGCGTCGAGGCGAGCCGTGCCCGCGGCGATGGTCCGCAGGAACGCCTTCTCCTCGGCGTAGGCGATCCGGGCGATGCGCTCGAACTCGTCCGCGACCACCGGGTAGGTGCCCTTCATCGCGTCCCGGGAGACCGGCAGCAGCTCAGGGAAAACGGGCTCGGTGACGCCCATCAGGCGCAGGGCGCGGACGACGCGGCGGATGAGGCGGCGCAGCACGTAGCCGCGGCCCTCGTTGCCGGGGCGCACGCCGTCGCTGATCAGCATCAGGGCCGAGCGCACGTGGTCGGCCACCATGCGCAGGCGGACGTCGTCGTCGTAGTGCGGGTCGGCCGGGTCCTCGGTGGAGGTGTAGGAGCGGCCGGCCAGCTGCGCGGCGCGGTCGAGCACGGGGCGGACCTGGTCCGTCTCGTACATGTTCTCCACACCCTGGAGGATCATGGCGAGCCGCTCGAGGCCGAGACCGGTGTCGATGTTCTTGTGCTCGAGCTCGCCGGCGATGTCGAAGTCGTCCTTCGAGCGCACCGCGGAGAGGCGGTACTGCATGAACACGAGGTTCCAGATCTCGATGTAGCGGGTGTCGTCCGCGGCCGGGCCGCCGTCGACGCCGTACGCGGGGCCGCGGTCGTAGAAGATCTCCGAGCAGGGGCCGCCCGGGCCGGGCTGGCCGGTGTTCCAGTAGTTGTCGTCCTTGCCCATGCGCTGGATGCGCTCGGGACGGACGCCCACGTCCTCGCGCCAGATGCGCTCGGCCTCGTCGTCCTCGCGGTACACGGTGACCCAGAGGCGCTCGGGGTCCAGGCCGAAGCCGCCGTCCTCGACCGAGGACGTCAGCAGCTCCCAGGCCATCGGGATGGCCGTCTCCTTGAAGTAGTCGCCGAAGGAGAAGTTGCCGCACATCTGGAAGAAGGTGCCGTGGCGGACGGTCTTGCCGACCTCCTCGATGTCCGCGGTGCGGATGCACTTCTGCACCGAGACGACGCGCGGGCTCGGCGGGGTCTGCTCCCCCAGGAAGTACGGGATGAACGGGACCATGCCGGCCACCGTGAACAGCAGCGACGGATCCGGCGAGACGAGCGACGCCGACGGCACCACGCGGTGCCCCCTGGACTCAAAGAAGGCGGTCCAGCGGCGGGCGATCTCCTGGGACTTCATGCGGGGGTGTCCTTCTGCGTGGTGGTGGTCTGGGGGCGGGCGGCGCCGTGCGACGGCGGCTCCACGGTCTCCCCGGAGATGATCGGCCCCGTGTGGGGCAGGTAGGGCGCGGCCCAGGGGGCCTCGGCGCGGACGCGCTCGGCCAGGCGCCGGGCACCGTCCTGCAGGGCGGCCGCCGCGGCGTCGGCGGCGGCCTCACCGGCCTGGCGGGCCAGACGCTCCGGGTCCAGGCGGGCGGAGAACCCCGCGCGCCCCCCCGCGGAGCCAGGGTCAGACGTCGGCGCGTCGGTCGCGTCGGTGGCCGGGTGGGCACGGTCGCCGAGGGCGCGGTGTGCGAACCAGCCGGATGCGGCGCCGGCGCCGACGAGCAGCAGCGAGCGGAGCATGGCGGGGGCCTCCTTCGGACGGCAGGGATTCCGGCCCCACCTTACCGGGCGCGGCGCCGATCCCCGGCGGCGGGCCCGGGGGACGCCGCAGGCCCGGTCACCTCCGAGAGGTGACCGGGCCTGCGGGACGCGCGGGGCGCCGTCGTCCGGGACGGACCCGGCCGCGGCGGATCAGCGCGCGTAGTACTCGACCACGAGCTGCTCCTCGCAGGTCACGGGGACCTCGGAGCGCTTCGGGCGACGGGTGAGGGTGGCGCGCAGCTTGTCGATCTCCACGGTCAGGTAGCCCGGGGTGGCGGGCAGGACCTGCTGGTGGGCGCCGGCGGCGGCCAGCTGGAAGGGGACCATCTTCTCCGAGCGCTCGTGCACGTGGATCATCTGGCCCTCCTTCACGCGGAACGAGGGGACGTCCACGCGCTTGCCGTCCACCATGATGTGGCGGTGCACGACGAGCTGACGGGCCTGCTGGATGGTGCGGGCGAAGCCGGCACGCAGCACGAGGGCGTCGAGGCGCTGCTCGAGGAGCTCGACCAGGTTCTCACCGGTCAGGCCGGCGGTGCGCTTGGCCTCCTCGAAGTAGCGGCGCATCTGGGCCTCGCGGATGTTGTACTGGGCGCGCAGACGCTGCTTCTCCTTGAGGCGCACCGCGTAGTCCGAGTCCTGCTTGCGGCGGGCACGGCCGTGCTGGCCGGGGCCGTACGGACGACGCTCCATGTACTTCTCGGCCTTGGGGGTCAGCGCGATGCCCAGGGCGCGGGAGTGCCGCACGGTGCGGCGGGTGCGAAGGTTGCCACTCATGGTGGACCTGCCTTTCCTTGACGTGCGGCACGGTTCGGGTTTGTCTCGAGGTCTCGTCCGGGCGCCGGGGCGCACGGGTCAAGGGGCCTCGAACCTGGCCTCCCCGCGATCCTGAGGAGAGCTGAGGGGCGTGCCGCCGCCCGTCATCCACTGATGCGCTGCGCGTCCCTCGCCCGGGCACGCGGGCGTCCGCGGGGATCCGAGCGAGGGGGATGCGTCCGGGGCGCAGCGCCTGCCAGACCGGTCCACCTTACCAGAGCGACGACGACGGGGCGGGCCGGGGCTCATGCGCGCGGCGTGGCCGCGGTGCCGGGGTCCGCGCCGAGGAGCTGACCGGCCTGGTCCAGGTGGGAGGCCTCGACCAGCACGTCGTACGACTCGGCCTCCATGGTCTGCAGGGACGTGAAGTCGCGCCTGCCGCCGGTGGCCGCGTGGCCGATCGCCCCGAAGACCGCCCCCCACAGGGCGCCCAGGCCCAGGGAGATCAGCAGGATCCAGAGGAACCCGAAGCCGGGGGCGAAGATCGAGAAGAGCAGGCCGAGCAGGAGGCCGAACCACAGGCCCTGCAGCCCGCCGCGGACGGCGGCCTTGCCGGTGGTCATCCGGCCCAGGACCTGCTCCACGGAGCGCAGCCCGGTGCCCACGATGCGCACGCGCTCCACGGGGAACCCGGCGTCGGAGAGCTGGTCCACGAGGGCCTGGGCCTCGGCGTAGGCCGGGACGGAGCGCAGGATGCGGTAGTCGGCCTGCGGGAGGGCGGGGCCGCCGGCGCCGGGGCGGCCGTACGGGGC
>NZ_JABFAY010000004.1:70412-94703 GCF_017168495.1 Micrococcus sp. KRD096
GCCGTACGGGGCCGGCTGCTGCGCGGCGGTGTGCTGGGGGGTGGACTGCTGCGGAGTGGACTGGGTCATGGGGGCGGCTCCTTCTGTTCCTTCTGTGCGTCGGTGGTGCATGGGGGCGCGAGCGGGCGAGGAGTCGGCGGGCCGACGTCGACCGCCCCGCTCATCCCTGGACAACCGGTGATCCGGGCGTCTTTATTCCGCGCGGCCGCCCGAGGCGTCCGCCCTCGGGCCCGGCGCGCGCTCAGTCGCCGCGGATGATCCGGCGCAGCGCGGCCACCTGCTCGGTGAGCCGCTTCTCGTGTCCGATGGGCTTGGGCCGGTAATAGTCCCTCCCGACCAGGGGGTCCGGCGCGTAGTGCTGACGGGCGACGGCGTGCGGCTCGTCGTGGCTGTAGACGTAGCCCTGGCCGTGGCCGAGGGCCGCCGCGCCGGGGTAGTGCGCGTCCCGCAGGTGCGCCGGCACCGCGCCCGTGTGGCCGGCCCGCACGTCCGCGATCGCCTCGTTCACGGCGGTGTAGCTCGCGTTGGACTTCGGCGCGGTGGCCAGATGCGTCACGGCCTGCGCCAGGATGATGCGTCCCTCCGGCATGCCGATCAGCTGCACGGCCTGGGCGGCGGCCACGGCGGTCTGCAGCGCGGTCGGGTCGGCCATGCCCACGTCCTCGGACGCGGAGATGATCAGCCGCCGGGCGATGAACCGGGGGTCCTCCCCCGCCTCCAGCATCCGGGCGAGGTAGTGCATCGACGCGTCCACGTCCGAGCCGCGGATGGACTTGATGAAGGCACTGATCACGTCGTAGTGCTGGTCGCCGTCCTTGTCGTAGCGCTGGACGTGGTGGTCCATCGCCTGCGCGGCGTCCTCCTCCGTGACCGCGACGGCGCCCTCCCCCGCCCGGCCGGCCTCGCGCGCCTTGTCCAGGGCGACGCCGGCCGCGGCCTCCAGCACCGTGAGCGCCCGCCTCGCGTCGCCGCCGGCCATCCGCACCAGGTAGTCCCGCGCGTCGTCCTGGAGCACCACGGCGCCGTTGAGCCCGCGCTCCTGGGTCACGGCACGGTCCAGCAGCCCGACGATGTCGTCGTCCGTGAGGGGACGCAGCGTGAGCAGCAGCGACCGGGAGAGCAGGGGTGCGATCACGGAGAAGGACGGGTTCTCCGTGGTCGCGGCCACCAGCACGACCCAGCGGTTCTCGACGCCCGGCAGCAGCGCGTCCTGCTGCGCCTTGGAGAAGCGGTGGATCTCATCGAGGAACAGGACGGTGGTGCGCCCGTAGAGGTCCCGTTCGCGCTGGGCCTGCTCCATCACCTGCCGCACGTCCTTCACACCGGCCGTGATCGCGGACAGCTCCGTGAACGTGCGCCCGGGGGCGCGGGCGATCACGTGGGCCAGCGTCGTCTTGCCGATGCCCGGAGGCCCGTAGAGGATGACCGAGCTCGGTCCCGCGGCGGAGTCCGGATCGGGCTCGGCGAGCTTGCGCAGCGGGGAGCCCGGCCGCATGAGGTGCCGCTGGCCCAGCACGTCATCCAGCGTGCGCGGGCGCATGCGCACGGCCAGCGGTGCGCCGGGGTGCGGGGCGGCCACGGTGCCGGCCGGGCCGTCGTCGTCGGCCCCGTTGTGGGCGGCGCTGAAGAGGTCGTCCATCGGGTCCAGGGTAGTCCTCGGCCCGCGGGGGCGTGGGTGGCATCATGGCCGCATGAGCCCCGCCGCCCCGCGCACCGACCACACCCACGTCCTGCTGCTGCGCGGGATCAACGTGGGGCGGAGCAACCGTGTCGGCAAGGACACGCTGATCCGCTGGGCCCAGGCCGCCGGCGGGGAGGCGGTCACCACCCACCTGGCCAGCGGCAACGTCCTGTTCCGGGCGTCCTCCGACGCGGCCGCGGAGGGCGTGCGGCAGGGGTTCGCGCGACGGGCGCGTGAGGAGGGCGGCCTCGACGTCCCCGTGGTCCTCGTGGACGTGGGCACGCTCCGGCGCGCCCTGGAGCTGCACGACGCGCTCCCCTGGGCCGGCGGCGAGCCGAAACGCACGCAGCTCACCGTGCTCGAGGACGACCCCGCACCCGAGGCGGCCGCCGCCCTGGCCGCGCTCGACCACGGGGACGACCGACCCGCGGGGCCGGATCGCACGGCCCTGGAGGGACGGCTGCTGTGGATGCGCTGCGCCGCGGGGGTCGCCGACTCCCCGCTCACTCCGGCCCGCCTCGACCGGGCGCTCGGGGTGCGCGGCACGGCCCGGAACCTCACGACGGTGCGGGTGCTCGCGGGGCTGCCGAGCGAGGACTGACCTCGGCGGACGGCACGCGGGGCGTCCGGGGCGTCGACACCCGCGGGACACCGCGCGCTGGCCGGGACGTCACGGACCGTTCACATCCGTGCGATGGGGTGACCCCGTCCTCCGCCTCCCTGCCCTGACTGGAGCATCCATGCCTCGCCTCGCACGCCTCGCCACGGCCGTCACCGCCGCGACCCTGTCCACGGCCTTCCTCGCCCCGGCCTCCCTCAGCGCGCCCGCCCCGCACTCGGCCACGGCCCAGCGCGCCGCCATCGCCGCCAACCCGTCCGGCAAGAGCATCGAGCTCACCCGCGCCGGCACCCACGAGACCGGCGTGTTCGGCGAGTCCGCCGCCGAGATCCCGGCCTTCGACGCGGTCTCCGGCCGCCTGTTCGTGGTGAATGCGCAGCGCGGCGCCGTCGACGTCATGCGCCTGGGCGCCGACGCCGCCCCCGTGGCCGAGCGGACCCTCTCCGCCGAGGGCCTGCGCACCGCGGACGGCTCCGTCACGGACAAGGGCGCCACGGTGAACTCCGTCGCTGTCTCCGGCGGTGTGATGGCCGTCGCCGTCGAGGCCGCCGAGAAGACCGACCACGGCTGGGTCGTGTTCTTCGACACCACCACCCTGCGCTACCTCGGCGGCGTGCGGGTGGGTGCCCTGCCGGACTCGCTGGCCTTCTCCCCGAACGGGGCGTACGTGGTGGTCGCCAACGAGGGCGAACCGGCCGACGACTTCTCCGTCGACCCGGAGGGCACGATCTCCGTGGTCTCCGTACCGAAGAACGCCCGGCAGTTCTCCCGCCTGACCCAGGACGCGGTGCGCACCGTGGACTTCCGCGCCTACGACGCCGGCACCGCCCTGCCCGCCGGCGTGCGCGTCTCCGGCCCCGATATGGCGGTGCCCGCCGGTCACGAGCCCGCCGGTCGGGTGGCTCGCAACCTCGAGCCGGAGTACGTCACCGTCGACCCGACCGGACGCACCGCCTACGTGTCCGTGCAGGAGGCCAACGCCGTCGCCGTCGTGGACCTGAAGTCCGCCACGCTGGAGGACCTCTGGGCGCTGACGCCCACCGATTGGTCCACCGAGGGCGTGCTGGACGCCTCGGACAAGGACGGCGGCATCGAGCTGGGCCACTGGCCGGTCGACGGCCTGCCCATGCCCGACGGCATCGACACGTACCGCTGGCGCGGTCAGAACCTGGTCGTCACCGCCAACGAGGGTGACGGGCGGGAGTGGGGCGACTTCAACGACTCCGAGCGCGTCAGCGACCTGGACCTGTGCGCCGCCGAGTTCCCGGGGGCCAAGGCCCTGCAGAAGAAGGATGCCCTGGGCCGCCTGAAGGTGCTCACCGACCTCGGCTACGACTCTGAGCGCGAGTGCCACTCCTCCCTGACCACACTGGGCGGCCGGTCCTTCTCCATCTACACCGCGGACGGCACCCGCCTGTTCGACTCCGCCGGCATGATCGAGGAGCAGATCGCCCGGCTCGTGGCCGCCGGCGAGCTGCCGGAGCACGCGTTCAACGCGAACAACGACGAGACCCCGTCCGGGGACTCCCGTTCGGATGACAAGGGCCCCGAGCCCGAGTCCGTGGTGGTGGGCACGATCCAGGGCCGCACCTACGCGTTCGTGGGCCTCGAGCGCATCGGCGGCGTGGTGGTCTTCGACATCACCGACCCGCGGAACGCCACCTACGTGGACTACGTCAACGACCGTGACTGGGATGCCGCGGGCGACGACGCCACGGCCGGCCTG
The DNA here is from genome assembly GCF_017168495.1 of Micrococcus sp. KRD096. Lineage (NCBI taxonomy): Bacteria > Bacillati > Actinomycetota > Actinomycetes > Micrococcales > Micrococcaceae > Micrococcus > Micrococcus sp. KRD096. The sequence continues at coordinate 74,439 of NZ_JABFAY010000004.1, forward strand.
GGTGACATGGGCGCCGAGGGCCTGACCTTCGTGCCGGCCGACGAGTCCCCCTCCGGCACCGCCCTGCTGATCGTCGCCAACGAGGTCTCCGGCTCGACCACCGTGTACGAGGTGAATCCGACCCGTCGTCAGTGATCCGCTGACGCGGACCGGTTCCGGGCGCGTTGCAGAATGGCTGCATGAGAGCCGTTCTGCAACGCGCCCGTTCCGCGTCCGTGACCGTCGACGGCAAAGTCGTCGGCTCCTTCGAGGGCGAGGGGCTGGTGATCCTGCTCGGCGTGACCGTCGACGACACCGAGGCCGAGGCCGTCCAGGTGGCCCGCAAGGTGGCCGGGCTCCGCATGCTCGACGGCGAGCGGTCCCTCACCGACGCCGGTGCCCCGGCGCTCGTCGTCAGCCAGTTCACGCTGTACGGCGACGTGCGGAAGGGCCGGCGGCCGTCCTGGACGCGCGCGGCGAAGGGCAACCAGGCCGAGCCGCTCTACGAGCGGTTCACGGCCGAGCTCGAGGCCGCCGGCGTGCGCGTGGAGCGCGGGGTGTTCGGCGCGAAGATGGACGTCTCCCTCACCAACTCCGGGCCGTTCACGCTGATCGTGGACTCGGACGAGCTGGCCGGTCCGCGGCGCGGCCGAGGCGGGCCCGCCGCGGACCCGGATCAGGCCTCCGGCTCGGCCTCGGCCTGCTTCGGCTCCGGCTGCGCGTCGACGCCGGCCTCCTTGCGCTGCTGGGCGGTGATGGGCGCCGGTGCGGCCGTCAGCGGGTCGAAGCCGCCGCCGGTCTTCGGGAACGCGATGACCTCGCGGATCGAGTCGGTGCCGGCCAGCAGGGCGACCACGCGGTCCCAGCCGAACGCGATGCCGCCGTGCGGCGGGGCGCCGTACTTGAAGCCCTCGAGCAGGAAGCCGAACTTCTCGTTCGCCTCCTCCGGGGACAAGCCCATGACCTCGAACACGCGCTCCTGCACGTCCTGACGGTGGATGCGGATGGAACCGCCGCCGATCTCGTTGCCGTTGCACACGATGTCGTACGCATACGCCAGGGCCGCGCCCGGGTCGGTGTCGAAGGTGTCCGCGAACTCCGGCTTGGGCGAGGTGAACGCGTGGTGCACGGCGGTCCAGGCGCCCGCACCCACGGCGACGTCGCCCGAGGCCACGGCGTCGGCCGCCGGCTCGAACATCGGCGCGTCCACGACCCACACGAACGCCCAGTCGGCGTCCTTCGCGGCCACGCCGTCACCGGCATCGGTGAACAGCCCGCAGCGACGGCCGATCTCCACGCGGGCCGCACCCAGCAGCGCGCGGGACTCCTTCGGCTTCCCGGCGGCGAAGAACACGCAGTCGCCCGGGTTCGCGCCCACGGCGGCGGCCAGCCCGGCCTTCTCCTCCTCGGAGATGTTCTTGGACACCGGGCCGGTCAGCTCGCCGTCCTCCTGGATGAGCACGTAGGCCAGGCCCTTGGCGCCGCGCTGCTTGGCCCACTCCTGCCACGCGTCGAGGGTGCGGCGGGCCTGGGAGGCGCCGCCCGGCATCACGACGGCGCCCACGTACTCGTTCTGGAACACGCGGAACGGGGTGTCCTTGAAGTACTCGGTCAGGTCCGTCAGCTCGAGGCCGAAGCGCAGGTCCGGCTTGTCCGAGCCGTACTTCTCCATCGCCTCGGCGTAGGTCATGCGGCGGATCGGCGTCGGCACGTCCACGCCCACGAGGGCCCACAGGGCCTTGACGATCTTCTCGCCGAGGGCGATCACGTCATCCTGCTCCACGAAGGAGGCCTCGATGTCCAGCTGGGTGAACTCGGGCTGACGGTCCGCGCGGAAGTCCTCGTCGCGGTAGCAGCGGGCGATCTGGTAGTACTTCTCGATCCCGCCCACCTGCAGCAGCTGCTTGAACAGCTGCGGCGACTGCGGCAGGGCGTACCAGGAGCCGGGAGCCAGGCGGGCCGGGACGAGGAAGTCGCGGGCGCCCTCCGGCGTCGAGCGCGTGAGAGTCGGGGTCTCGACCTCCACGAAGCCCTCGCCGTGCAGCAGCTCGCGCGCCGTCCGGTTGACCTCGGAGCGCAGGCGCATGATGCGCGAGGGCTGCGGGCGGCGCAGGTCGAGGTAGCGGTGGCGCAGCCGGGCCTCCTCGCCGACCTCCACGTGCTCGTCCACCTGGAACGGCAGCGCGGCGGCGGTGTTGAGCACCGTCACGGTCTCCGCGATCAGCTCGATCTCACCGGAGGGAAGGTTCGGGTTCTCATTGCCCTCGGGGCGGCGCTCGACCGTGCCGGTGACCTGCAGAACCCACTCGTTGCGCAGCGGGTCGAAGTCCGCCTCGTCCCGCACCACAACCTGGGCGAAGCCCGAGGCGTCGCGCAGGTCCACGAAGGCCACGCCGCCGTGGTCTCGCCGCCGCGCCACCCAGCCGGTGACGGTGACGGTCTGGCCGATGAGCGAGGCGTTGAGCTCGCCGAGGGAGTGGGTGCGCAGCACGAGGATCCTCTCCGTCCGGTCGCCGGACGATGTGCGGGGTTCATGTGATGGTCGACGCCGTGTGATACGCCTGCGGGGCGGGCGCGCGCCGTTCCCGTCAGTCTAGTGCCCCGTCCACACTGCCCCAGCCCAGGAGGACCCCGTCATGACCGCCGCCCTGCAGCGCCGCCTGACCCTGCTCCACGCCGTCGCGATCGGCCTCGGCTCGATGATCGGCGCGGGCGTGTTCACCGCGATCGGCCTGGCGGCCGCGCTCACCGGCGGCCACCCCGGCCTGCTGTACGGGGCCCTGGCGGTCGCGGCCGTCGCGGCCCTGTGCAACGCCCTGTCCACGGCGCAGCTGGCCACCGTCCACCCCGAGTCCGGCGGCGCCTACGTCTACGGCCGGCGGCAGCTGCACCCGTGGGCCGGCTTCGTCGCCGGCTGGGGCTTCGTCACGGGCAAGACCGCGTCGGTGGCCGCGATGGCGGCCACCCTCGGCCTGTACCTCTTCCCCGACGACGCCGCCGCGGCCCGGTGGACGGGCGTGGCCGCCGTCGTCGTGCTCACCGGGGTGGCGATGGCGGGCGTGACGCGGACCGCGCAGGCGACGTTGGCGATCCTCGTGCCCGTGCTCGCCGTGCTCGTGTTGGCCATCGGCGCAGGCCTGGCGCGCGAGGCCCCCGGGGGCTCGGCCGCGGCGCTCGGCGTCGACTCCCCCGTGCAGGGCGTGCTCATGGGCGCGGGCGTCCTGTTCTTCGCGTTCGCCGGCTACGCGCGCGTGGCCACCATGGGTGAGGAGGTCATCGACCCCGCACGCACGATCCCGCGCGCCATCCTGATCGCCCTCGCCGTGACCGTGGCGCTGTACCTGCTGCTCGCCACGGCGCTGATCTCGGGCCTCGGGACCTCCGGGCTGGCCCGGTCCCCGGCGCCCGTGCGCGACCTGCTCGAGACCGCCCTGGGCTCCGGCTGGGGCTGGGTGGCGGTGGCCGGCGCCGCCCTCGCCGCGGCCGGGGCCATGCTCAACCTGCTGACGGGCATCTCCCGCACCGCCCTGGCCATGGCCCGCGAGTCCGACCTGCCCCGCCCCCTGGCACGGGTCCATGCGGGGACCGGCACGCCGTGGACGGCTCAGCTGACGGTGGCCGCGGCCGTGATCCTGCTCCTGCTCACCACGGACATCCTCACCGTGGTGGGCTTCAGCTCGTTCGGCGTGCTCGTCTACTACGCGGTGGCGAACCTGTCCGCCCTGACCCTGCACGGGGACGACGACGGCCGCCGCCCGGCCCGGCCGCGCCCGCTGCGCCCGCTGCGCGTGCCCCGCGCCGTCAACGTCCTGGGCCTGGCCCTGTGCCTGCTGCTCGCCCTCAGCCTGCCGCCGATGTCCGTGGCCGCGATGGCGGGCGTGTTCCTGATCGGGGTGGGCGGGCGCGCGTTCGTGCGGGCCGGGCGCCGGGGCCGGTGACCCGACGCGCAGACACCCACCGCCGCCGCACACCGGGGCCGGCATAGCGGCCGCGTCCGCTCAGTCCTGCGCGCGGGCGACCTGCGGCAGCAGGTCCTCGGCCGGCGGGGTCCAGTCGGCCGGGTCCGCGGCGTGCTGCTCGCCGGAGCGGATGTCCTTCACCTCGTGGACCCGCGCGCCGGCGTCGTCCCGACCCATGAACCAGACGAACGGGATGCCGCGGCGGTCCGCATACTTGATCTGCTTGCCGAACTTCTCCGCGGACACCGCGACCTCCGCGGGGATGCCGCGCTCCCGCAGCAGGGCCGCGACGTCCTGGGCCTCGGACCAGTCCTCGTCCGCCGTCAGCGCCACGTACACCGCGGTCGGCACGGAGCGGGAGGCCACGGCCATCTGCTGGGACAGCATGCGCATCACCAGCCGCGTCACGCCGATGGACAGTCCGACACCGGGGAACACGCGGTTCCCCTTGGACGCGAGCGCGTCGTAGCGGCCGCCCGAGCAGATCGAGCCGAGCTGCTCGTGGCCCACCAGGACGGTCTCGTAGACGGTGCCCGTGTAGTAGTCCAGGCCGCGCGCGATGGACAGGTCCGCCACGGCGCGCCCGGGGGCGCGGCGGTGCAGGGTGGCGACGACGTCGGCCAGCTCGGTCAGCCCCTCCTCGAGCAGCTCGTGGGTCACCCCCAGGGCGCGGACCCGCTCGACGAACGAGGTGTCCGACGTGCGGACCTCCGCCAGGGCCAGCGCCTGCGCAGCCTGCTCGGGGCTCGCGCCGACCTCCTCCTGGAGCAGCCGCGCGACCTCCTCCGGGCCGACCTTCTCCAGCTTGTCGATGCTGCGCAGCACGCCGGCGGTGTCCTCCAGGCCGATGCCCCGGTAGAAGCCCTCGGCGAGCTTGCGGTTGTTCACGCGGATGAGGAAGTCGCCGATCGGCAGGGCGCCGAGCGCCTCGGCCATCACCAGTGCGACGTCGGCGTCGTACCGGGGCGAGAGGGCGCCGTCGCCGACGACGTCGATGTCCGCCTGGGTGAACTCGCGGGCGCGGCCCTCCTGAGGGCGCTCCCCGCGCCAGACCTTCTGCATCTGGTAGCGACGGAAGGGGAAGGCGAGGTGGCCGGCGTTCTCCACGACGTAGCGGGCGAACGGCACGGTGAGGTCGAAGTGCAGGGCCAGGCGCTTGGGGTCGGCCGGGTCCTTGGGATCGCGCAGGCCCGCGGCGACCTCCTCGTCCTCGGCCAGGCGCGAGACCGCGTAGACCTCCTTGTCCACCTCGCCCTTGCGCAGCAGCTGGCCCAGGGTCTCCACGGCACGGGTCTCGATGCCGGCGAACCCGTGCAGCTCGAAGGTCCGCCGCAGCGTGTCGAGCACGTGCTGCTCCACGAGCCGCTCGGCGGGCAGCCACTCGTGGAAACCGGACAGGGAGGCCTTGCGGGACATGGCGATCCTTCGAGACGACGACGGCGGGGACGCGCGACGGTCCCCCGCCGGCGCACCGGCCCATTCTAGGCGCGGGCGCTGTCCGGCCCGGTACGCTGGCCCTGTTCGTGTCCATCCCGACCGGCCGCATCCCTCGACGACTGCGTGCCGGCGCAGTCAGGGAGAGTTCCAGCGGTGACCAATCACATGCAGCCCGACGACCAGCAGTCCCCCGCCACCGAGTCCACCCCCGCGTCGGCCGAGGCCGCCGATACGACCGTGCCCGCCGAGGCCCGGCCGGCCCCGACCGTGCCGCCCACCCCGGTGGAGGAGGCCGCCAGGTTCGCCCGGGTGAGCGAGGACGGCCACGTCACGCTGCTGGACGGGCAGGAGGAGCACGCGGTCGGCCAGGTGCCGGACGCGAGCACCGAGGACGCGCTGGCGTACTTCGTGCGCAAGTACGACGACGTGCGCGCCCAGATGGCCCTGTTCGAGCAGCGCATCGCCGCCGGCGCCCCCTCGGGTGAGCTGGGCCGCGCGCTGGGTCAGATGACGACCGCGGTGAACGAGCGCCACATGGTCGGCGACATGGACGCCCTCCGCACCCGCCTGGCGGCCCTGGAGACCCTCCTGGGCGACTACCGCGCCGCGGAACAGGAGGCCCGGCAGGCCGCCCAGGCCGAGCAGCTGGCCACCCGCGAGGCCATCGTCGCCGAGGCCGAGACCTTCGCCCAGACCCCGGCCGAGCGGATGCCCTGGAAGACCGCGTCCCAGCGCATGACGGAGCTGTTCGAGCAGTGGAAGGCCGCCCAGAAGGCCGGTCCGCGTCTGGCCAAGTCGGTCGAGGACGACCTGTGGAAGCGCTTCCGCGGCGCCCGCACCACGTTCGACAAGACCCGCCGCGCCCACTTCTCCCGGCTGGACGCCGCCTCGGCCGAGGCCAAGCAGGTCAAGGAGCGCCTCATCGCCCGCGCCGAGGAGCTGTCCACGTCCACCGACTGGGGCGTGACCGCCGGCAAGTACCGCGACCTGATGGACGAGTGGAAGCGCGCCCCCCGGGCCTCCCGCAAGGAGGACGACGCCCTCTGGGCCCGCTTCCGCGCCGCCCAGGACGTCTTCTTCGCCGCCCGCAAGGCCGCGAACCAGGAGATCGACCGCGAGTACGGGGCCAACCTGAAGGTGAAGGAGCAGATCCTCGCCGACGGCCAGAAGCTGCTCCCCTTCACGGACGTCAAGGCCGGGCGGCGCGCGCTCAACGAGCTGCGCGGGCGGTGGGAGGATGCCGGCCGCGTGCCCCGCGGGGACGTCCGCCGGATGGAGGAGGGCTTCCGCAAGCTCGAGGACGCCCTCAAGCAGGCGGAGAACGAGCACTGGCGCCGCACCGACCCGGAGACCAAGGCCCGCACGAACTCCGCCCTCACGCAGCTCGAGGAGACCATCGCGGGGCTCGAGGCGGATCTCGCCCGGGCCCAGGCCCAGGGCGACCAGCGCGCCGTCAAGAAGGCCCAGGAGGCGCTCGACGCGCGCCTGCAGTGGAAGCAGGCCCTCGAGGCCTCGGCCTCCGAGCTCCGCTGAGCCCCACCCGTCTCGAGCACGCCCCCGCGGCCCGCCTGTCCACAGGCGGCCGCGGGGGCGTCCTCGTCTCTGGCAGGATCCGGGCATGACGACCGTGACGATCGAGGAGACCGCCCCGACCGGGGCACTCGTGCTGGCGGGCGACCCCTTCACGGAGCCGGAGCTGCAGGCGCTCGGCGCGCGGGGCGCCGTGCGGCCGCTGCTGCCCGGGGTGTGGGCGCGGCCGGACGCCGCGGACGATCCCGCGGTCCGGGCCGCTGCCCTGTGGACCCTCGGCGGCCCGCTCCTGGCCGCCGGCTGGACCGCGATCGGCCCGTCGGCGGCCTGGATCCTGGCCGGCGGCGCGGCGCCCGGGCGGCTGCACGCGGCCGTGCCGCACTTCCACCGGCGCCCCGCCGGCGGGGGCCTGCTGCCCTGGACGCTCACGCAGTCGGACGTCGCGGCCGATGCCACGGGCGTCGCCCCCGCCGAGCACGACGTGCTCCGCTTCGGCCCCGTGCGGGTCACGACGCCCGCCCGGACAGTCGAAGACCTGCTGCTCAGCGCCGACCCGGATGCGGCGCGGCGCGCGGCCGCCGTGATCGGCGCCCACGGCGCCGCCGGGCTGCGGGAGCGGCTGGCCCGCCGGACCCGCCGTGCCGGCGTCGTGGCGGCCCGGCGCCGGCTGGGCGCGCTGCTGGCGGCGCTGGACGTCCCCGACTGAGGCCGGGAGGCTCAGGTGCGGTGCACGTCGAAGACGCCGTCGATGCGGCGCACCGCGTCGATCACGTGGCCGAGGAACCGGGGGTCGCCCATCTCGAAGACGAACCGGCTCATCGCCACGCGGTCGCGGGTGGTGTTCACGGAGGCCGAGAGGATGTTCACGTGGTTCTCGGAGAGGACCCGGGTGACGTCGGAGAGCAGCGACTTGCGGTCCAGCGCCTCGATCTGGATCTCCACCAGGTAGACGGTGTCCCGCGACGGCGCCCAGCTGACCGGGGTGCGGCGCTCCGGCTCCTGCGCGAGCAGGGTCGCCAGGTTGGGACAGTCGACCCGGTGCACGGAGACCCCGGAGCCGCGGGTGACGAACCCGTCGATGGCGTCCGGCGGCACCGGGTTGCAGCACCGTGCCAGCTTGGCCATGACGCCGCCGTCGCCGTCCACGAGCACGCCGGCGTCGTTGGTGGCCCGCGCGGGGGCGCGCCGCGACTGGGCCGGGACCAGCTCCTGCAGGTCCACCTCGCCGACGGTCAGCTCGCCCTCCGGCTCGGCCTGCGTCGACGTCGGCGGAGCGAGGCGCTCCGCGACGCGTTCCTGCACGGACTGGGCGGACACGTGGCCGTCGCCGAGGGCCACGAACAGCCCGTCGAGGTCCGCGTAGCCGAGATCCGTGGCCACCTGCACCAGCTCCTCGCCGCCGAGCACCTGCTGCACGGCCATGCCGGCCTTGCGCAGCTGACGGGTCAGCGACTCGCGTCCCCGGTCGGCCTGCTCGTCGCGGCGCTGCGTGGCGAAGTGGTGACGGATCTTGGACCGGGCCCGCGGCGAGACCACGAAGCCCAGCCAATCCCGGCTCGGCCCCGCGTCCTCGGCGCGCGAGGTGAAGACCTCCACGGTGTCGCCGTGGCTGAGCGGCGTGGACAGCGGGACGAGCTTGTCGTTGACCCGGGCGCCGATGGTGCGGTGGCCGACGTCGGTGTGGATGGCGTAGGCGAAGTCCACGGGCGTGGAGCCGGCCGGCAGGGTGCGGATCTCCCCCTTCGGCGTGAAGACGTACACCTCGTCCGCCCCGATCTGGGTGCGCAGCGAGGCGAGGAACTCGTCCGGGTCCCGGGTGTCCGCCTGCCAGTCCATCACCGAGCGCAGCCAGGCCGGCGTGGCCTGCACCGGCGCCTGGGCGGCGACCTGGGCCTTGTACCGCCAGTGCGCGGCGACGCCGTACTCGGCCTGGCGGTGCATCTCCTGCGTGCGGATCTGGATCTCCACCGGCTTGCCGCCCGGCACCATCACCGTGGTGTGCAGGGAGCGGTACATGTTGAGCTTCGGGACCGCGATGTAGTCCTTGAACCGGCCCGGGACCGGGTTCCAGCGCGCGTGGATGACGCCGAGCACGGCGTAGCAGTCACGCACGGAGTCCACGAGCACCCGGATGCCCGTGAGGTCGTGGATGTCGTCGAAGTCCTTCCCGCGCGTCACCATCTTCTGGTAGATCGAGTAGTAGTGCTTCGGCCGTCCGGTGACGGTCGCCCGGATCCGGTGCTCGCGCAGGTGCTCCTCGATCACGGTGCGCAGCGCCGCGATGTGCTTCTCCCGCTCCGGGTTGCGCTCCCCCACGAGGCGCACGATCTCCGCGTACATCTTGGGCTTGAGGGCGGCGAAGGAGAGGTCCTCGAGCTCCCACTTGACGGTGTTCATGCCGAGCCGGTGGGCCAGCGGGGCGTAGATGTCCAAGGTCTCCTGGGCCTTGCGGGCGCTGGACTCCGGGGAGACGTACCGCCACGTCCGCGCGTTGTGCAGCCGGTCGGCGAGCTTGATGAGCAGGACGTTCACGTCCTGGGCCATCGCGATGACCATCTTGCGCACGGTCTCGGCCTGCGCCGCGGCGCCGTAGGTCACCTTGTCCAGCTTGGTCACGCCGTCCACGAGGAGGGCGACCTCGGAGCCGAAGTCGGCGCGGAGGCGCTCCAGGGAGTAGTCCGTGTCCTCGACGGTGTCGTGCAGCAGGGCCGCCAGGAGCGTCGGGCCCGTCACGCCGATCTCGGCGAGGATCGTGGCGACCGCGACGGGGTGGGTGATGTACGGGTCCCCGGAGCGCCGCATCTGCCCCTCGTGTGCCGCGCGGGCGACCTCGAAGGCGCGGACGATCTCGGCCAGCTCGGTCTTGGTGGCTCGCTGCCGCACGGTGCGCATCAGCGGCTCGAGCAGGGGCGAGTACTCGGTGGCGTGCCGGCCGGTCAGGCGTGCGATCCGGCTGCGGGGCCGCACCGGGGGGTCCTGCTCGCTCATGGGCCACGCCTCCTGGCTCGTGCGGCCCCGACCGCTCCGGCCGGGATGATCGGCGAGTCTACCCGCGCCCGTCCCGCCCCGCCCCAGAAAGACCGCCGGGGCCCGTGCCGGGGCCGCAGCGGCTCCGTCAGAGTCGCGCGCCGTCGTCCCAGGGGGCGACGTCGGGATCGGTGACCGCCTCTGAGGCACGCTCCCGGGCGGCGCGGGCCGCGGCCCGGGCGTCGTGGTCGCGCACGTCCGGGTCGTTGCGGCGCAGCAGGGCGTACAGCGGCGCCTGGAGGAACAGGGTGGACAGGGTGCCCACGATGATGCCCACGAACAGCGCGAGCGCGATGTCCCGCAGCGTGCCGGCACCGAGCAGCCCCGCGCCGATGAACAGGATCGAGCCGACCGGCAGGATGCCGACGACGGAGGTCGTGATGGACCGGACGAGCGTCTGGTTCACCGCGAGGTTCACGTTCTCGACGAAGGAGCGCTCCGGGTCCTCCTCGGCCCCGATCGTGTTCTCGCGGATCTTGTCGAAGACCACCACGGTGTCGTAGAGCGCGTACGACAGGATCGTGAGGAAGCCGATGATGGCCGACGGCGTGATCTCGAAGCCGGTGGCGCCGTAGATGCCGGCGGTCAGCGCGACCACGTAGAGCATGCCGAGCACGGCGGCCAGGGACATCTTCCAGGTGCGGAAGTACACGGCCATGAACAGGGTCACGAGCACCACGAAGATCACCAGGCCGATCAGGGCCTGCTGCGACACCGCGGCGCCCCAGGTCGGCCCCACGAAGGTCGAGGTCACCTGGTCCTGGCCGACGCCGTAGGCCTCCTGCAGGTTCGCGGCCACGGCTCGGGTCTGGGCGTCGTCGAGCTGCTCGGTCTGGACGCGCACGGTGCCCGGGGCGACGTTCGTGACGGTGGCGTGGCCGTCGGCCAGCACGTCGGTCACGGCGCGCTCGCCCGCGGCCACGTCGGTGGAGGCCGTCTGCGAGACGGTGAACTCGGAGCCGCCCCGGAACTCGATGCCGAGGTTGAAGCCACCGCGGAGGGCGGTCAGGCCGCCGGCGAGGACGAGCAGCAGGGCGGCGAGGGCGAACCACCGCCGCCAGCGCTGGATGAACGGGTAGGAGATGCGGCCCGAGTAGAGGGCGTTGCCCCAGTCGGCGAAGCGGTTCACTGGTCCTCCTCCTGGCGGCGGCGCTCGGCGCGGCGTCGCTCGGCGATCGTCATGGGCGGCGCGGTGCGCGAGCGGCGGCCGCCCCGGGCGGACGAGCCCGCGCGGGGGGCGCCCGTCGCGGCGAGCGGGCGCGGGGCGTCGGCGGCCGCCGCGTCGTCGGCGTCGGCCGGCTCGTCGGAGGCCTCCGCCGGGAGCCCGGTGCGGGGGGCAGTGGCGGGCTCGCGGAAGCGCCCGGCGCCCTGGTACAGGGACGGCCCGCCCAGCAGCGACGGGTCCAGTCCGGACATCGGGTGTCCCTCGCCCACGAAGCGGGTCTGGGCCAGCAGCACCATGAGCGGGTGGGTGAACATGAACACCACGATCAGGTCGGCGATCGCGGTGAGGCCGAGGGTGAACGCGAAGCCGCGCACGTTGCCGACGGCCACGAAGTACAGCACGACGGCGGCCAGCAGGTTCACGGCCTTGGACGCGGTGATCGTCCGCCGGGCGCGCTTCCAGCCCTCGTGCACGGCGACGGGCACGGTGTGGCCCGCGCGCAGCTCGTCCTTGATGCGTTCGAAGTAGACGATGAACGAGTCCGCCGTCAGACCGATCGCCACGATGAGCCCGGCGATGCCCGCGAGGGACAGGCGGTAGTTGTCCGTCCAGCCCAGGATCGCGATGGTCAGCCACGTCAGCACGCCCGCCACGATGATCGAGGCGAAGGTCAGCAGGCCCAGGGCCCGATACTGGAAGAACTGGTACATGGCCACGAGGCCGAGGCCGATCAGGCCGGCGATCAGGCCCCAGAAGAGCTGGTCCCGGCCGAGCGTGGCGGAGATCTGCTGCTCGGACTCGATCGAGAAGGAGATCGGCAGGGAGCCGTAGTTGAGCTGCTCGGCCAACTGCGCCGTCGTCTGCTCGTTCAGGGTGGGGCCGCTGATCTGCGCGCTGCCGTTGGTGATGACCACGTTGGACTGCGGCGCGGAGATCACGTCCCCGTCCAGCAGGATCGCGAACTGCTTGCGCGGGTCGCCCTCGGGGTACGGGGTGAGCTTCTGGGTGACCTCCGTGAAGGCCTTGGTGCCCTCCTCGTCGAACTCGATGTTGACGACCCACTGGTTGGTGGAGACGCCGCTCTGGGCCTGGGCCATGCCGTTGGACGCGCCCTTGATCTGGGTGCCCGGGATGACCACGGGGCCCAGGATGTACTTCTGGGCCGACGTGACGGCGCCGTCGGCGAGCTCCTCGGAGGGCTGGCAGGCGACGATCGCCCGGTCGGACGGCGGCGGGGGCGCGGCCGGGTCCCGCGGGGCGGTGCAGTCCGTGGCCTGGAACTCGGCCAGCAGGGCCGGGGTGACCCAGTTCGGGTCGTAGGCGTCGGCCGGCTCGCCGTCGGGCGCGGGCAGCTGGTCTTCGGGCAGGCGCTGGTCCTCGGGCGTGGCCTCCCCCGGTCCGGACTGCAGCACGGGGCGGAACTGCATGTCCGCGGACGCCTGGATCAGCCGGCGGGTCTCCTCGTCCGGGACCCCGGGCAGGGAAACGACCACGTTCTGGGAGCCCTGCGTGGCGACCTCCGCCTCGGCCACGCCGGAGCCGTCCACACGCTGGCGGATGATCTCCACGGCCTGGTCCAGCTGCTCGGGGGTGACGGACTCGCCCGTCGAGGTCTCGGGGGCCAGCACCATCTGCGTGCCGCCCTCGAGGTCGAGGGCGAGCTTGGGAGCCCAGGAGGCCGCGCCGGAGGCCACGCCCCCGCCGAGGATCGCGGCCAGGACCACGAGGAGGGCGGCCAGCCAGGCCAGGGTGCGCCCGGCGGAGCCGGAGGGTGTTCTCTTCGCCATTGCTCAGGTGCTTCCGTCACATCCGAGCGGCCCCGCCAGGCGGGGCCGCGTGTGCAGGGGTGGGTGGGCCTCAGGCCAGGTCGTCGCGGCGCGGACGCGGGTCGGCGTCGTCGGCGCGGTACTCGGTGCCGGGGGCGTCATCCCGACGCGACGGGTCCGTGGTGGGCGCGGCGGCCGGGTCGACGCCGGCCGGAGCCTCGGCCGCGGCGGCCGTCTCGGGCTCCACGACGGTGGTGATGCCCTGCAGGTGCACGTCCATGCGCGTGCCCGGGGCGGTCTCCAGCGTCACCCGCTGGGCCTCGGCGTCCACGGCCACGACGGTGCCGAAGATGCCGGCGCCGGTCATGACCTCGACGCCCGGGGCGAGGGTGCTGCGCATCTGCGCCTGCTGCTGCTGCATCTTCTTGCCCTTGCGGAAGGAGAGGAAGAGCATCACCGCGAGCAGGGCGAAGGCGATGAGCATGAGCATGCTGCCGCCACCCCCCTGGGCCTGCTGGGCGATCACGGGCAGGGTCGCTGCGGCGGCGACGGGCATGGGGGACTCCTGAAGCTCGGGGTGGGCGGGCCTGTCCAGTGTAGGGGCCCGCCCTGGGCGTCACGGCCCCGGCGTGGCCTCCGGAGCGGCGAGGCCCAGGTGCTCCCAGGCCCCCGGCAGCGCGACGCGGCCACGGGGGGTGCGCGCCACCATGCCCTCGCGGATGAGGAAGGGCTCGGCCACGGTCTCCACGGTCTCGGCCTCCTCCCCCACGGCGGTGGCCAGCGTGCTGAGCCCCACGGGCCCGCCGCCGAACGTGGTGCACAGGGCGGTGAGGACGGACCGGTCGAGCCGGTCCAGGCCGCGCCCGTCGACGTCGTACATGTCCAGGGCGGCGGCGGCGTCGTGCGCGCCGACCTCGGCCAGCCCCTTCACGAGCGCCCAGTCCCGCACGCGGCGCAGCAGCCGGTTGGCGATGCGCGGGGTGCCGCGCGAGCGCCGGGCGATCTGCCGGTACCCCTCCGTGGCCAGCCGCATGTCCAGCAGCAGGGCGGAGCGGCGCAGGACGCGCTCGAGCTCCTCCTCGGTGTAGAAGTCCAGGTGACCCGTGAAGCCGAAGCGGTCGCGCAGCGGCCCCGGCAGGAGGCCGGCCCGCGTGGTGGCGCCGACGAGCGTGAAGGGCGGCAGCTCGAGCGGGATCGAGGTGGCGCCGGCGCCCTTGCCCACCACGATGTCCACGCGGAAGTCCTCCATGGCCATGTAGAGCATCTCCTCGGCCGGGCGGGACATCCGGTGGATCTCGTCGAGGAAGAGCACCTCACCCTCGGTGAGCGAGGACAGGATGGCCGCGAGGTCGCCCGCATGCTGGATCGCGGGGCCGGAGGACAGCCGCAGGGGGGCGTTCATCTCCGCGGCCACGATCATCGCCAGCGTGGTCTTGCCGAGCCCGGGCGGACCGGACAGCAGGACGTGGTCCGCGGCGCGGTCCCGCAGCCGGGCGGAGGCGAGCATGAGGTCCAGCTGCTCGCGCACCCGCATCTGGCCCACGAACTCGTCCAGGTGCTTGGGGCGCAGCGCGGCCTCGAGCCGGCGCTCCTCCGGGTCGACGGCCGCCGCGGACAGCGGTGAGGACTCCGCGCTCATCGCCCGCCTCGCACCGCGCCGGCCATGCCGACGTCGCGCAGGGTGGCGCGCAGCAGCGCGGCGACGTCGCGGCCCTCGTCCAGCTCCGGGCGGGCCGCCACGGTGGCCTCGACGGCCTTGAGCGCCTCCTTCTCGGACCAGCCCAGGCCGGCCATCGCCTGCACGACGTCGGCGTGCCAGAGCGCCTCGACGGTCGGCTCGGCGCTCGCCTCGGCCTCCGCCTCGGGCACCGGCTCCCCGGTGGGCGCGAGGCGGCCGGAGAGCTCGACGATGATCTTGCGCGCCATCTTCGGCCCGATGCCGGGCACGCGGGTGAGGGTCTTCTCGTCCTCCTCGGTGACCGCCCGGCGCACGGTCTCGGGGTGGTGGACGGAGAGGATCGCCAGGGCGAGGCGGGGACCCACGCCGTTGGCCGTGATGAGCACCTCGAACACCTCGCGCTCGTCGCGGTCCGCGAAGCCGTAGAGGGTCAGGGCGTCCTCCTTGACCACGAGGTGGGTCTGCACCGCCCCCGGCCGGCCCTCGTGCAGGGTGGACAGCGTCTGCGGGGTGGCGGAGAACTGCACACCCAGGCCGCCGACGGCGATGACCGCCCGGTCGAGGGCCACGTGCTCGACGGTGCCGCTGAGCGAGGCGATCATGAGGGGCCCTCCTGTCGGGACGGACGGACGCCGGTCGGCGCGGATTCGAACATATCATCGAACGCCGGCCCGGCAGCGGCCTACCGGCGACGCCCGCCGCCCGCCGAGCGCTCGGCGTCGAGCCAGGCCCGCTGCGCGGCGGTGAGCTGGCCCCGCGGGCGGGCGCGCGCTGGCGCCTTGGCGGCGAACTGCGAGCGCCCCGCCCGGGAGGCGAGGTCTGCGGTGTCGAGGCCGGTCTGGCCGGCGGCCGCGCCGAGGGCGGTGCCGCGCCAGCCGTGGGCGATGGCCAAGGCGAGGGCGTCGGCCGCGTCGGCCGGGCGCGGCGGGGCGTCGAGGCGGAGGATCCGGGTGACCATCGTGGTGACCTGCTCCTTGCCCGCATCGCCGTGTCCGGTGACGGCGGCCTTGACCTCGGAGGGGGTGTGCAGGCCCACGGGGACGCCGGCGCGCGCGGCCGCGGCGATCGCCACGCCCGCGGCCTGGGCCGTGCCCAGCACGGTCGGCGTGTTCGTGTTCGCGAACATGCGCTCGACGGCGGCGCGATCGGGCCGGTGCGCGGCGAGGACCGCGGAGACGGCCTCGTCGATGCGCAGGAGGCGCTGGTCCAGGGGGGCGGTGGGCGGGGTGCCCGTGACCTCGACGTGGACGAGCGCGGCCCGCCGTCGCGCGTCCACGTCCACCACGGCGATCCCGCAGCGGGTGAGCCCCGGGTCCACCCCGAGGATCCGGACGACGTCGGCGGGCCGGCGCGCGCTCAGCGCGATCAGTCCTCGTCGAGCTCGGCGAGGACCTCGGGGGCGATGTCCACGTTCGAGAAGACGTTCTGGACGTCGTCGAGGTCCTCGAGCGCATCGGCCAGCTTGAGGAAGGTGCGGGCGCCCGACGCGTCCAGGTCCACCTTCATGGTGGGGACGAACTCGAGCTCGTCGGACTCGTACTCCACGCCCGCCTCGTCGAGGGCCTTGGCCACGGACTGCAGACCGGAGGGGTCCGAGAGGATCTCGAAGGAGTCGCCGGAGACGACGACCTCCTCGGCGTCGGCGCCGCCCTCGAGCACGGCCTCGAGCAGGCCGTCCTCGGTGTTGCCCTCGGCGGGCAGGCGCACGAGGCCCTTGCGCTCGAAGAGGAAGGAGACGGAGCCGGAGTCGGCCATGGTGCCGCCGTTGCGGGTGACGGCCGCGCGCACGTCCGCGGCGGCGCGGTTCTTGTTGTCGGTCAGGCACTCGACCAGCAGCGCCGAGCCCTGGGGGCCGCGGACCTCGTACATGATCTCGGCGTAGTCGATGACCTCGCCGGTGAGGCCGGCGCCGCGCTTGACGGCGCGGTCGATGTTGTCGTTGGGCACCGAGGCCTTCTTGGCCTTGGACACGGCCAGGTCGAGGGCGGGGTTGCCGGCGACGTCGGGTCCGCCGGCACGTGCCGCGACCTCGATGTTCTTGATGTACTTCGCGAACGCCTTGGCGCGCCGCGCGTCGATGACGGCCTTCTTGTGCTTGGTGGTCGCCCATTTGGAATGTCCTGCCATCACGCCTCCTCAGGTCTGGATCTCGTCTGCTGGCTCGACCGCCCAGTCTAGCGACGCCCGGTGGGGTGGCGCGGATCACGGCTGACTACACTCGCGCCCATGACCCACACCTCCGCGCCCTCCGTCCTGCCCGCCGACCACCCGCTGGCGACCCCCTCCGACCTGCCCTACGGGCTGCCCGACTTCTCCGCCGTCTCCGACGCGCAGCTGGCCGAGGCCGTGCGCGCGGGGATGGCGGCCCAGCGCGCCGAGGTCGACCAGATCCTCGGGGCGGCCACGGCGCCGACCTTCGAGAACACCGTCCGCGCGCTCGAGCTGTCCGGCCAGCTGCTGCGCCGCTCCGCCGCCATGTTCTTCACGCTCGTCGGCTCGGACGGCACGGACGCGCGGCAGGCCCTGGCCGAGGAGCTCTCCCCCGAGCTCGCGGCCCACGAGGACGCGATCCTGCTGGACCCGCGGCTGGCGGCGCGCGTCGCGGCGATCGACGACGGCGGCCTCACGGGCGAGGACGCCCGCCTGCTGGAGGCGCTGCGCCTGCGCCTCTCCCTGGCGGGGGCGGACCTGGACGACGCCGCGCGCGAGGAGCTGCGCGGGATCAACACGGAGCTGGCGTCCCTCTCGGCCGCCTACACGCGCCGCCTCGTCGCGGACACCGCGGCCCGCGCCGTGCTCGTCACGGACCGCGAGCGCCTGGCCGGTCTGAGCGAGGACGACCTGGCCGCGGCGGCGGGGCGTCCGGCCCTGCTGTCGTTGGATGAGGCCACGACGCTGTTCCACGAGTTCGGCCACGCCCTGCATGGGCTGCTGGCCCGGGGCGAGTACGCCTCGCTCACCGGGACGAACGTGCCGCCGTGGCTGGCGTCCCTGCAGGACGAGGGGATGCGGCGCGAGGTGTTCGAGGCGTCGACGGGCCGGGGCGGGGCCGGGGAGCACGAGACGCTGACGACGGCGATGGCGATGGTGCGGCTGCGGCTGCGCAAGGCGCGGCTGCTGGGGGCGCAGAGCTGGGCCGAGCAGGCGCTGAAGGACCGGGCGGCGCCGTCGACGGCGGCCGTGGAGGAGCTGCTGGCCGCGATGGCGCCGCGGGCGATGGCCAACGCGCGGGCGGACGCGGCGACGGCGGCGGCGCACGCGGGCCGGACGGACGCCGAGGTGGCCCCGTGGGACTGGCCGGCGCTGTCCGCGGCGTACGCGCGGGAGGAGTTCGCGGTGGACGCGGACGCCCTGCGCCCGTACTTCGAGCTGGACCGGGTGCTGACCGAGGGCGTGTTCGCGGCGGCGACGGCGCTGTACGGGCTCACATTCGCCGAGCGCCCGGAGCTGGCGCGGCACCTGTACCGCCCCGGGATCCGGGTGTTCGAGGTGACGGGTGAGGACGGTGCCGGGGTGGGTCTGTTCGTCGCGGACCTGTTCGCGCGGCCGACCAAGTCCGGCGGTGCCTGGATGCACACGGTGCGGGACATGGCGGACGCCCTGGGCGAGCGCCCGGTGGTGTTCACCACGATGAACGTGCCGGCCCCGGCGGCGGGGCGTCCGGCCCTGCTGTCGTTGGATGAGGCCACGACGCTGTTCCACGAGTTCGGCCACGCCCTGCATGGGCTGCTGGCCCGGGGCGAGTACGCCTCGCTCACCGGGACGAACGTGCCGCGCGACGTCGTCGAGTTCCCGTCGCAGGTCAACGAGGTGTGGCTGCGCGAGCCGTCCCTGCTGGCCGCGTACGCGCGGCACGTGGAGTCGGGCGAGCCGCTGCCGGCGGGGACGCTGGAGCGGCTCGAGGCTGCGGACCTGTGGGGCGAGGGGCACCGCACGGTCGAGTACCTGGGCGCAGCGCTCGTGGACTGGGCCTGGCACTCGCTGACGGAGGAGACGGTGCACGCCGCCACGGCCGACCCGGCCGCGTTCGAGCGCCGGGTGCTGACCGAGGCGGGCATCGACCCGGACCTGGTGCCTCCGCGCTACGGCACCGGCTACTTCAAGCACATCTTCGGCGGCGGCTACGCGGCCGGGTACTACTCCTACGTGTGGGCCGAGGTGCTGGACGCGGACGCCGTGGAGTGGTTCCGCGAGCACGGCGGGATGACGCGGGAGAACGGCCGCCGGTTCGCGGACGAGCTGCTCTCGCGGGGCGATACGCGTGACCTGCTGGAGTCCTACCGCGCGTTCCGTGGCCGGGACGCCGAGCTCGAGCCGCTGCTGCGCCGTCGGGGGCTGGCGGACGCCGCGGCCTGAGCGCGGTCAGCGCCCCCGGCCGCCGGGGCGGGGGGCGCTGAGCACGGCGCGCAGCCAGCCGCGCACGGTGGTGTCCCACTTGCGCGGGTCCACGTTCTGCTCGCGGGTGTGGCGGGCCTGGTGGAAGCGGACGAACCGCACGAGGTCCGGGTTGCGCTCGGCCAGGTCCTGCGAGGGGCCGACGGGCACGTACTCGTCGTCCTCGGAGTGCAGGATCAGCGTGGGCACACGCACGTGGTCGGCGCGGGTCACCCAGTCCAGGGCCTTGAGGTCCACGGGGGCGGCCAGGCCCGTGATGAACCGGCCGGCCCGGTTGGCCAGCAGCCACTGGCCGAGCAGGCCCACGGCTTCGGGGATCCGGTTGAGCCGGGCCTGGTGGCGCAGCACGTCCACCCAGTCGATGACGGGGCCCGTCAGGACCACGCCGCGCACGTGCGGGGCCAGCGGGGAGCGGTCCACGGTCTGCAGCACCACGGCCCCGCCCATGGACCAGCCGAAGAGGACGACGTCCCGGGCGCCGTGGTCGAGGGCGTAGCGGATGGCCGCCTCGACGTCCTCCCATTCGGTGGTGCCGAGCCCGTAGCGGGCGTCGGCGGCGTCCGGGGCGTCGCCGTCGTTGCGGTAGGAGATCAGCAGCGACGTCATGCCCAGGCGGCGGGCGGTCGGCACGGCGCGGATGCCCTCGTTGCGGCGCGCGCCGCGGCCGTGGACCATCACCGCCCACAGCCCCTCCGCGGGACGGGGTTCGCCGTCCTCGCTGGGGTCCGGCTCGATGCGCCATGCGCGGGCGTGGCCGCCGGGCACCGGCACCTGCACGTCCTCGGCGTCGAGCCCGGCGTCGGCGGGGGTCGGGTAGACGAAGCCGGTGAACCGGCCCCGGGTCGCCGTCGTCAGATCGCCGGAGAAGACCTCCTCGACCGCGCGCTGCACCGTGCCGTCCCGGGGGTCGAAGGAGGTGATCTCCCCGATGCGGGCGCATCCGGCGCCGTCGTCGAACGTGAGGGAGTACTGGCCGGGCACGGTGGTGTACTCGTCGGCCTGCAGGATCACGTCCTGCCCGGCGGGCGTGTCGACGACGGCGAGGATCGGCGTGGACTCGGCGTGGCGGCGCACGGGGGTCACCACGGTGCGGGCGAACACGCCTGCGAGCGCCGAGCTCGCCCCGGCCAGCACGAAGGCGGAGGCCGCGGCGACGCTGAGCACGGGCGGGGCCCAGCGGGCCACCGGGGAGGCCACGGCCACGCCGCCGCGCACCGATCCGGTGACTCCGCGGCGGACCAGGCGGCCCGCTCGGCGGACGCGGGAGTCGCGACCCCCGGCCCGCCGGGCTGCCACGGTGACGGCGGCGGCCAGGGCGGGCGGCAGGTC
>NZ_JABFAY010000004.1:94803-95971 GCF_017168495.1 Micrococcus sp. KRD096
CCCGGGCGGCGCCCGCCTGACGGACGAGGAGTGGGCCCGACGGCTCACGCCCGAGGAGTTCCAGGTGCTGCGCCGGGCCGGCACGGAACGGCCCTTCACGGGCGAGTACTGGGACTCGCACGTGAAGGGCGTGTACGCGTGCCGGGCGTGCGGATCCGAGCTGTTCCGCTCGGACGAGAAGTTCGACGCGCACTGCGGCTGGCCCTCGTTCTTCGCACCGCTCGCGGAGGACCGGGTGGAGTACCTGAAGGACACCACCCTGGGCATGGAGCGGATCGAGGTGCGGTGCGCGGCGTGCGGCTCCCACATGGGTCACGTCTTCGCGGGCGAGGGCTATGACACCCCCACGGACCTGCGCTACTGCATCAACTCGATCTCGCTGCGCCTGGCCCCCGCCGACGACGCGGCGGCCCCGGACGGGGCGCGCTGATCCGGTGCGGGAGCGCCGTGGCGTCCACGGCGCGCCCCCGCGGCCCGCTGGGCCCCGCAGCCTAGGCTGACGGGCATGAGCGTGATCGGGCCCCGTCGCCTCTCCGCCGCCCCCGGGGCGGTCGAGGCGCCCGTGCCGCCGGGGGTGTTCCGGCGTGCCCTGGCGGACCTGCGCGATGCGCGGCCACGGACCGAGGTGCGGCTGCGGGAGATCCCGGCACCCGAGGGGCAGGCGCCCTTCGCCGTCGCCCTCGCCGCCGACGTGTGCGACGGGCCGGGCGCGACCGGCGGCGTGCTGGCCACGGGGCGGTTCGTCCTCCTGCACGACCCGGCCCCGGACGCCCGGTGGCCGGGAGGCTTCCGGGCGGTGACATGGATCCGTGCGAGCCTGGAACCGGACGTCGCACTGGACCAGCTGGCCGGCGCCGTCGCGTGGACGTGGCTCGTGGAGGCGCTCGAGCGCCGCCACGCCGAGCACTCCCACGCCGGCGGCACCGCGACGCGCAGCATCGCGGAGGGCTTCGGGACGCTCAGTGCGGCCCCGGACACCACCGACATCGAGCTGCGCGCCTCGTGGACCCCGGCCCCGCGGGACCTCGGCTCGCATCTCGAGGCGTGGTCGGACATGATCTGCGCGTTCGCCGGTCTGCCGCCCGAGCACGCCGCGGACGTCCACACGGCCGGCCCCTGACCGCGCGCCCGCGCCTCCGACACACCGGGCCCCGGCCCGTCCCCGCCC
>NZ_JABFAY010000004.1:96071-100233 GCF_017168495.1 Micrococcus sp. KRD096
TCCCCGAACAGGAGCAGCATGACCGACGCCCCCGAGACGGCCGCCCCGGACGCGCCCCCGCGGCTGATCGCCACACCGGCCGGTGGAGTCCCCCGGCTCACCGACACCCGCGCGGGCCTGGAGGCCTGCGCCGCGGCGCTCGCCGCGGGGACCGGGCCCGTCGCCGTCGACGCGGAGCGCGCCTCCGGGATCCGGTACGGCCAGCGGGCTATGCTCGTCCAGCTCAAGCGCGAGGGCGCCGGCATCTGGCTCGTCGATCCCGAAGCCCTCGACGGGCTGGCCCCGCTGCAGGAGGCCCTCGCGGGCGTCGAGTGGATCCTGCACGCGGCCAGCCAGGACCTGCCCTGCCTGGCCGAGCAGGGGCTGCGCCCCGATCGGCTGTTCGACACCGAGCTCGCGGCCCGGGTGTCCGGCCTGCCGCGCGTCGGCCTGGCCGCGGTCCTGGAGGAGCTGCTGGGGGTCACCCTCGCCAAGGAGCATTCGGCCGCCGACTGGTCGGTGCGTCCGCTGCCCGAGGCGATGCTCACCTACGCGGCGCTCGACGTCGAGCTGCTCGTCCCGCTGCGCGAGGCCCTGATCGCGCGCCTCGAGGCCGACGGCAAGCTCGCGTGGGCCGAGCAGGAGTTCGAGCACGTGCGCACGGCCCCGCCGCCCACGCCGAAGAAGGACCCCTGGCGCGGCACCTCGGGCTCCCAGACGCTGCGCCGCCCCGTGCAGCGCGCGGTCCTCAAGCGCCTGTGGGAGGCCCGCGAGGACCTCGCCCGCCACCGCGACGTCGCCCCCGGCCGGCTCATCCCGGACCGGTCGATCGTCGCCGCCGCGGCCGCCCAGCCGCGCACCGTCCCCGCCCTGCGCCAGACCTCCGGCTTCCACGGCCGCGCCGCGAGCCGCGAGGCCCCGCGCTGGATCGCCGCGATCCGGGCCGGCGTCGAGGACGCCGAGCGGGACGACGCCCCCGCGGCGCAGATCCGCACCGGGGACGGCCCGCCCCCACCCCGGGCCTGGAAGGACCGGGACCCGGTGGCGGACCGCCGCCTGCGCACGGCCAAGGCCCGCGTCGCCCGACGGGCCGAGCAGCTGGGGATGCCCACCGAGAACCTCCTCACCCCGGACACCCTTCGGCGGATCTGCTGGACCCCGCCGATCACCCCCGAGACCGTCGACGCGTTCCTGACGGAGCGGGGCGCGCGCCCGTGGCAGGTGGAGAACGTCGGCGCGATCGTCACGGTCGCGCTCCTCGACCCCGATCCCGCCGGCGCCTGAGCCCCCGACGCGGCCGGCCGGATCGGTCCGTCGCGTCGCGTCGACGCCGAGGCTACTCGCCGGTAGTGTGACCCGCATGACATCCGTTTCTCTTGCTTCCTTCGACCACCTGCCCGCCCTGGCCCCGGATGAGGTCGTCACCACCGTCACCGTGACCGACCACGCCCTGCCCGATGGCGCGGGCACGCTCGCGCTGCTCACGCTGGACAACGGGCAGGGACCCCGCCGGCCCGCCACCCTGGGCCCGGCCACGCTCCTCGGCCTCGGCCGGGTGCTCGACGAGCAGGCCGCCCGGGCCGCCGCGGGCGCGATCCAGGCCCTGGCCGTGACCGGTGTGGAGGGGACCTTCGCGGCCGGGGCGGACCTGTCCCTGATCGCGGGCCTCACCGACGACGTCGGCCGCGACCTGGCCCTGCTCGGCCACGCCGTCTACGACCGGCTCGCGGCCCTCGAGATCCCCACGGTCGCGCTCGTGAACGGCCTCGCCCTCGGCGGCGGCCTCGAGCTGGCCCTGGCCGCCGGACACCGCGTGGTGGCCGCCGATGCGAAGGGCTTCGGCCTGCCCGAGGTCCGGCTCGGCCTGATCCCCGGCTGGTCCGGCGTGTGGCGCGTGCCCCATCTGATCGGCCCGGAGGCCGCCGTCGACGTCGTGCTGAAGAACCCCCTCGACGACAACCGCATGCTCGACGCCCGCGCGGCGCACGGGCTCGGCCTGATGGACCGGATCGTGGAGGGGGACCTCCTCGACGCGGGCCTCGAGCTCGCCGCCGCCCTGGTCGCCGGGGACGAGTCCGTGGCGGCCGAACTGGCCGCCCACCGCGACCGCGACGTGTCCGACGCCGCCTGGGACCGCGCCCTGGCGGCGCTGGAGCGGCTGCAGGCCGCTCGCCCCGGACGCCACCTGCCGGCGCGCCGTCACCTGGAGGACCTGTTCACCGGCGCCCGCACGCGCACCCGCGCCGAGTCCGCCCAGGCCGAGGCGGACGCCCTCGGGACGCTGCTGCACTCCCCCGAGTTCCGGCGCACCGTGTACGCGTTCCTCGGCCTCGTCCAGGGCCGCGCCAAGCGCCCCGCCGGCGACCCGGGCCGCGAGCTCGCCCGCGAGGTCCGCAAGGTCGGCATCGTCGGTGCGGGCCTGATGGCCGGCCAGCTCGCCCTCGTCTTCGCCCGGCACCTGCGGGTGCCCGTCGTGATGACGGACATCGACGCCGAGCGTGTCGAGCGCGGCCTGGCGGGCGTGCGCGCGCAGGTCGAGAAGATGGTCTCCCGTGGACGGCTCTCCGCCGAGGACGGCGAGGCCCTGGCCGGGTTGATCACCGCGGACACGGACAAGGCGGTGTACGCGGACGCCGACATCGTCATCGAGGCCGTCTTCGAGGAGCTCGAGGTCAAGCGCACCGTCTTCCGCGAGCTCGAGGGCATCGTGCGTGAGGACGCCATCCTGATGACCAACACCTCGAGCCTGTCCGTGGCCGCCATGGCCGAGGTCCTCGAGCATCCCGAGCGCCTCGTGGGCTTCCACTTCTTCAACCCGGTGGCGGTCATGCCGCTCGTGGAGATCGTGCGGACCGAGGCGACGACGGACGAGGTCGTGGCCACCGCGTTCGAACTGACCCGCCGGCTCCGCAAGACCGGCGTGCTCGTCCACGACGCCACCGCGTTCGTGGTCAACCGCGTCCTGCTGCGCATGATGGGCGAGGTGCAGAACTCCTTCGACGAGGGCACCGACGCGCACGAGGCCGACCACGCGCTGGACCCGCTGGCCCTGCCGATGACGCCGTTCACCCTCCTGGCCATGGTCGGCATCCCCGTGGCCCAGCACGTGTCCGAGTCCCTCTCCGCGTCCTTCGGCGCGGAGCGCTTCCCGGTCTCGGCGAACCTGCAGCGCCTGATCGACGCCGGCAAGACCGCGATCTGGGCCAAGGACGTCCGCCCCGACCGGCGCGACGAGGAGGCCGCCGGCGCGACCGGCGAGCAGATCCCGGAGGCGACCGCGGCCCTGCTGGAGCAGGGCTCGACCCCGCAGACCTCCGAGGAGCTGCTGCGCCGGGTCGAGGACGCGCTGGCCGAGGAGATCGGCCTGCTCCTGGACGAGCGCGTCGTCGCGGCCCCCGAGGACGTGGACCTGTGCATGATCCTCGGCGCCAACTGGCCCCTGCACCTGGGCGGCATCACGCCGTACCTGGACGACTGCGGGGCCGCCGAGCGGGTGAACGGGCGGCGCTTCCACCCGGCCGCGCAGGCCTGACCGGCCCCGGCCGGGCCGTCCGCGACGGCCCGGCCCACGGCTCAGGCGATCGGCAGCCCGGCGAACGTCACCACGTGCGCGTCGAGCCCGGCGGTCGCCGCGGCCTGGTCGGCCACGGGGGTCGAGGCGGTGCCCCCGCCCCAGTCGGAGGCGACCACGGCGCCCTCGCGCACGAGGTGCGCCCCCAGCTCCACGCCGTCCGCGACGACGGCCACCCGCACGTCCGACCCGCCCGCGTCCGCCGGGCGCAGCTCGGCGCGGGGCACGCGCAGCCCGCCCTGCAGGGGCGAGGCCTCCTCGAGCCGGTCCACGGCGAGCGGGCCTTCGGCGGCCACCCGCGCGAGGAGGAGGTACTCCGCGTACGAGGGCAGCACCGCGGCGTCGATGCCGGCCCGCTCACGGTCGATGCGCACCCGCTGGGCTCCGGCGGAGTCCTCGTGGGTCGTCCATGCCCAGCCGTCCCCGTCGGGCGTGAAGCCGACCTGCGTCTGGGCGAGGTAGCGCTCGGGCAGTCCACCGCGGGCGGCGCGCTGGGCGGGCGTGGGGGCGAAGCCCATGCGGGTGGTCAGCACGCCGTCCTCCAGCACCCGGTGCAGGAAGCCGACGTGCACGTCGTCGAGGGTCACGGCCTCCCACCGCTCGAAGGGAGTG
>NZ_JABFAY010000004.1:100333-130924 GCF_017168495.1 Micrococcus sp. KRD096
CTCCTGGGGCTCGGGGGTCCGTCCCCCCGATCCTCGCACCCGTCGGGCCCGGTCGCATCCGCCCTCGCCACGGGCGATAATGGGTCGATGACCACGCAGGACTCCCCCCTCACCCCGAACTCCTCCCGGTCCGGCTGCTGCGACGACCACGCCCGCCCGGACACCTCCCGCCGCACCGTCCTGGGCCGCGGCGCCGCCGTCGCCGCCGCGGGTGCCGGCACACTCGCGCTGGCCGGCTGCACGGACCGGCTGCGTGAGAAGGACACCGCGCAGGACCACTACACCGGCTCCGACGCCGTCGACGCGCTGCCCGCCGCCGAGCTGCCCGTGGGCGCCTCCCGGGAGGTGCAGGTGCAGGGTAGGACGCTGATGATGCATCGCGTGGACGAGACCACGGTGACCGCCTTCACCAACGTGTGCACGCATCAGGGCTGCCTGCTCCAGGTCGTGGACCGGCAGGAGGGCCCGGCCTACGCCTGCCCCTGCCACGGCTCGCACTTCGACGTCACCTCGGGGAAGCCGTTCGGCGGCCCGGCCCGCAAGGCCCTCATGGACTACGACGCGGCCGTCGTCGACGACCGCATCGTCGTCAAGCTCTGAGCCCGGCTCATTCCTCCGGCGCGCCGTAGCGCCGGCGCGGGGGCACCACGACGGCGGAGCGGTCGTTGGGGTCCCACGCCGGCTGCTCGCGCCGCCGCGCCGGGTAGTAGCGGTGCCGCCACCAGAACCAGATGAGCGCCCCCAGCACCGGCAGCAGCAGCATGAGGCCGACCCACGGCAGGCGCGCCCGGGCGTCCAGGGGGCTGCGGCCCAGCGAGACGAAGCCGGCCACCCACAGCGCACCGGCCACGACGGACACGGTCCAGCCCAGGGCGGCCTCCCCCGGCGTCGGCACGAGCGGGGTCGCGGCGGCCGCGCCGGTCAGCGGGCCGGCCATCAGAAGAGCGCGACCTTCTCCGGGCCCGGGAACAGGGCGTCCAGCTCGGCCAGGTCCTCCGCGGTGGCGAGCCAGTCGGCCGCCGCCGCGTTCTCCACGACCTGCTCGGCACGGGTGGCGCCGGCGATCACGGAGGACACCGGTCCCTGCGCCGCCAGCCACCCGATCGCGGCCTGGACCTCGGTGATCCCCCGCTCCCGGGCGAACCGGCCGAACGCGGCCAGCTGCTCCAGGTCGGCGTCGGCCACCATGTGCTGGCGCACGTGGGACAGGCGCGAGCCCTCGGGGGCGTCGCCCTGCGAGTACTTGCCCGTGAGCAGCCCGTTGGCCAGCGGGAAGTACGGCAGGACGCCGAGCCCGAACTCGGCCGCCGCCGGGACCACCTCGAGCTCGGCCCGGCGGTCCAGCAGGTTGTAGTGGTTCTGCGCGGACACGAAGCGCTCCACGCCCAGCTCGCGGGCCACGTACTCGGCCTGGGCGATCTGCCACCCGGCCCGGTTCGAGTGGCCCACGTAGCGGACCTTGCCGGCGCGCACGAGGTCGTCGAGCGCGCGGAGGGTCTCCTCGATGGGCGTGGCCGGGTCCGGGGTGTGGAACTGGTAGAGGTCGATCCAGTCGGTGCCGAGGCGGCGCAGGGAGTCCTCGACGGCGCGCACGATGTACCGGCGGGAGCCCCGCGCGCCGCCGTCGTCGCCGGCGACACCGCCCATGTCCATGCCGAACTTGGTGCCGATCACCACCTCGTCGCGGCGGGCGCCCAGGGCGCGGCCGAGCCGCTCCTCGGACAGGCCGGGCTCGGCGCCGTAGACGTCGGCGACGTCGAAGAAGGTGATGCCGGCGTCGAGCGCGGCGTGGACGACGGCGTCGGTGCCGGCCTGCTCCAGCGTGGCGGTGCCGGGGCGGCCGAGGTTGTTGCAGCCCAGGCCGACGACGGAGACGGTCAGCCCGGAGCGGCCGAGACGGGTGTGGCGCACGGGTCAGCCCTCCTGCTCTGCGGTGCGGACGTCCACCTTGTTCGGCTGCACGCCGTCGGCGCGCTTGGCGGCCGCCGGGATCTCGGCGGCGGCCTTGCGGGCGTGGGGGGTCCGGACGCGCAGCACGAGGGCACCGGCCTCCTCGACGACGTCCTCGACCTCGCCAAGACCGCGCCAGGCCAGCTGGTGGGTCACCTCGACGCGCAGCCGTTCCACGGTGCGCCGCTCGATCACCGTGGCCTCCCGGCCGCGGAGCCGGTAGGCCACCGGCAGCACGGCGAAGGTCGCGGGGTCCGCCTCGGCGAAGCCCTCCTCCGCGCCCTGCGCCACGAACGCGGCCAGCAGCTGATCACCCTCGGCCTGGTCGGCCAGGGGCTGCTCCCCGACGGTGCCGGGCTGGCCGACCCGGCCGTGGTGGACCACGAACTCCCCGGCCTCCGCGTCGGCCCATGCCTCGCGGTACTCGAAGAGCCGGGCGCCGTCGTCGCCGACGCGATCACGGTACAGCCGGACGATGCTCATGCCTGCTCCTGGTGGTGGGGGGCGGCCGCGTCCTCGGGGACGGGCCGGGCGTACGGGACCTTGGCGCCGAGGACCTGGGCGACGGTGTCCTGGGTGATGCGCTGCGCGGTGAGGCCCACGCGGGCCAGCACCTGCTCGCGGCTGCCGTGGGCGAGGAACTCGACCGGCAGGCCGACCTCGTTCAGGGCGGTGTCCACGCCGGCCGCGCGCATCTCCTGCCGGATCCGCGAGCCGACGCCGCCGGCCCGCACCCCGTCCTCGAGGCACACGACGATCCGGTGGCGGGCGGCCGTGTCGATCACGGACCGGGCCACGGGCAGGACCCACCGCGGGTCGATCACCGTGGCGCTGATGCCGTGCCGCTCGAGCCGTTCGGCGACGTCGAGGCCGAGCTCGGCCATCGCGCCCACCGCCACGATCAGCACGTCCCGCTCGGCGCCGTCGCGTCCGCCGGCCTCGCCCCGCCGGGCGAGCACGTCCGTGCCGTCCGACAGTCGCTCCAGGGCACGCACCGGCTCGCCGACCGAGCCCTTCGCGAACCGCACCACGGTGGGCGCGTCCTCGACGGCGACGGCCTCGCGCAGCTCCTCCCGGAGCGTGTCCGCGTCGCGGGGCGCGGCGATCCGCAGCCCCGGCACCGACTGCAGCAGGGCCAGGTCCCACATGCCGTGGTGGCTCGGGCCGTCCGGCCCGGTGACGCCCGCGCGGTCCAGCACGAACGTCACGCCCGCACGGTGCAGGCCCACGTCCATGAGCACCTGGTCGTAGGCGCGGTTGAGGAAGGTCGCGTAGACGGCCACCACGGGGTGCAGACCGCCGAAGGCCATGCCGGCGGCCGAGGTGACCGCGTGCTGCTCGGCGATGCCGACGTCGAACACCCGGTCCGGGTGGGCCAGCGCCATCGGGGCCAGGCCCACGGGGTTCTGCATGGCGGCGGTGATGGCCACGACGTCCGGCCGCTCATTCGCGATCGCGAGCATCTCCTCGCCGAACACGGAGGTCCAGGACTGGGCCGTGGACGAGGTGATGGGCTCGCCCGTGGAGGGGTCGATCACGCCGATCGCGTGGAACTGGTCCGCCTCGTGCGCGACCGCCGGTGCGTAGCCGTGCCCCTTCTCGGTCATCGCGTGGACGATCACGGGCCCGCCGTACGCCCGCGCGTCCTCGAGGGCCTCCTCCATGGCGGTGAGGTCGTGACCGTCCACCGGGCCGATGTACTTCATGCCCAGGTCCTCGAACAGGCCCTGCGGCGCCCAGAGGTCCTTGAGGCCCTTCTTCGCCGCGTGCAGCGGCCGGTACACCAGCTCGCCCGCGAGGCCGGCCTCCTGGAGGCGGCGCTTGAGGTAGTCGAGGGTCTGCTCGTAGCGGTGGTGGGTGCGCACCTTGTCCAGCACCCCGCGGCGCAGTCCGCCCAGGTGCTCGGCGACGCCGCCCACCGTGGGCGCGTACGAGCGGCCGTTGTCGTTGACGACGATCACCACGCGCCGGTCCCGGCCCGCGGCGATGTTGTTGACCGCCTCCCAGGCCATGCCCCCCGTGAGTGCGCCGTCGCCGATCACGGCCACCACGGTGCGGTCCCCCTGCCCGGTCTGCGCCCAGGCCCGCGCGATGCCGTCCGCCCAGGAGAGCGAGCTGGAGGCGTGCGAGGACTCCACCACATCGTGCTCGGACTCCGTGCGGTCACCGTAGCCGGACAGGCCCCCCTCCTGGCGGAGCGTCGTGAAGTCCTGGCGTCCGGTGAGCAGCTTGTGCACGTACGACTGGTGACCCGTGTCGAAGATGACCGCGTCCTTCGGCGACTCGAAGACGCGGTGCACGGCCAGCGTCAGCTCGACGACGCCCAGGTTCGGTCCGAGGTGGCCGCCCGTCTTGGAGACGTGGGCGATCAGGTAGGCGCGGATCTCCGCAGCCAGCGCGGTCAACTGGTCCTCCGTGAGGGCCGACAGGTCCGCCGGGCGGGCGATCTGCGGCAGCAGCGGGGCGCCGGGGCTCGTGGGGGGCAGATGTTCCATGGTGCGACCAGCCTACTCCGCGGCTCCGCACCCGGGCGGGACGCCGGCGGCGGCCCGCGCGGGCGGGCCCCGTGGATCAGGCCTTCGCGGCGATCTGACGGAGCACGTACTGAGACATGCTTCGCTCTGCCTGGCGATAGTTGCACAGCTTCCGTCGGCTCTCAGGATCCCTGTCTCGATGGGACACCCGACGATGCAACCGTACAAGACCAATTTCTCTTGGGTGATCGACGGTACTGGGATCGTCTTCTCACCACGGTGATGTTCACGAGACGACGCAGCCGATCCCGTCACGACGGCGAGCGAGGTGAGCCCGTCCGTTCGGGCCTCGATTCCATCTGCGACCAGGGCCGCCGAGCCGATGTTCTCCATCGCAGCCTCAGCGCTGCCACCCCGGGTCGACTGGATCTTGGCCGGGCGATTCCACGCCCGCCGATCGACATCGACTTGATACCCGGGAGGGGTATAGCGTTGACTGGACCAGAACGAACAGGAGACTTCATGCGCAAGCACCTCATGACCACCGTCGCCGCAGGAGTGCTCGGAGGAGCGCTCGTGTTCACCGGCTGCAGCACCGGCGGCGGCCAGGACCAAGGGACCCCCTCGACGACCAGCCAGCACGAGGGCCACGACAGCAGCTCTGACAGCGGCGGGATGGAGCATCCGATGGACGGCGGCCCCGCCCCCGAGGGCATCGAGACGGCTGCGTCGCCCACATACCCGGTCGGCACCGAGGTCACGCTCACCGCCGACCACATGGAGGGCATGGACGGTGCGAACGCGACGATCGCCGGCGCGTACGACACGTACACCTATGCGGTGGACTTCACGCCGTCCGCAGGCGGGGAGCCGGTCAAGGATCACAAGTGGGTCGTCCAGCAGGAGATCAAGGACGCCGGAGATGAACGTCTGGCTGACGGCACCGAGGTCACTCTCGAGGCCGAACACATGGAAGGCATGAAGGGCGCGAAGGCGACCATCGCCTCCTCCACCGAGGAGACCGTCTACATGGTCGATTACGAGTCCGACGGCATGACGATGACCAACCACAAGTGGGTCGTCGAGAGCGAGCTCAAGCCGGCCTCCTGAGCCGATCGCCGCGGGCGCGCTGAAGGTCCGCGGCGAAATACGACCCGATCGAAGGAAAGATCGGGGAATGACGAGGGGAAGCGAAGAGCATGACGGACCCGACCACGCATCACCATGACCACGCCGGCGTCGCGACCACCGAGTCCGGCCACCGTGACGACTCGCGCGCCGAGAACGAAGACCACACCATGGAACACGGTGACCACGCCGGGCACGGTCATCACGGCGGTGGTCACGCGGGCCACGGCGACCACGTCGGCCAGTTCCGGCGGCTGTTCTGGATCAACCTGATCATCGCCATCCCGGTGGTCGCGTTCTCCCCCATGTTCGCCATGCTCCTGGGCTACTCGGTCCCCAGCTGGGCGGGCTGGGTCGCCGCAGTCCTCGGCTCCGTCATGTACGCCTGGGGCGGCACCCCGTTCCTCACCGGTGCTGTCAGCGAGCTGAAAAGCCGCCAGCCGGGGATGATGCTGCTCATCGCGCTCGGCATCACCGTAGCGTTCCTCGCCTCCTGGGCCGCCACTGTCGGTCTCGTCCACCCCGAGCTCGAGTTCTGGTGGGAGTTGGCGCTGCTGATCGTCATCATGCTGCTGGGCCACTGGATCGAGATGCGCTCACTGGCCCAGACCACCTCGGCGTTGGACTCCCTCGCCGCGCTGCTCCCTGACGAGGCTGAGCGTATAGAGGGAGACGACGTCGTCAAGGTCGACCCGGCAGAGCTGCGCGTCGGCGACGTCGTCATCGTCCGGCCTGGCGGCAGCGTCCCCGCCGACGGCACCATCGTCGACGGCCGCGCCGACATGGACGAGTCCATGATCACCGGCGAATCACACCCCGTCGCCCGCGGCGAGGGCGAGAACGTCACCGCCGGCACCGTGGCCACCGACTCCGGCCTGCGCGTAGAGATCACCGCCACCGGCGACGACACGGCTCTGGCGGGCATCAACAGGCTCGTCGCCGAGGCGCAGGGCTCATCCTCCCGTGCCCAGCGCATCGCCGACCGGGCTGCGGCCCTGCTGTTCTGGTTCGCCCTCGGAGCTGCGCTGATCACCGCCGTCGTCTGGACGCTCTTCGGGCTCCCCGACGACGCGGTCGTTCGCACCATCACTGTCCTCGTCATCGCCTGCCCCCATGCGCTGGGTCTGGCGATCCCTCTGGTCGTGTCCATCGCCACCGAGCGCGCCGCCCGCGGCGGCGTCCTGATCAAGGACCGCCTCGCCCTGGAGTCCATGCGCCAGGTCGACGCGGTGCTCTTCGACAAGACCGGCACCCTGACCAAGGGCGAGCCCACCGTCACCGGCGTGGAGCCGACCGGCGGCCTGAATGCCGAACAGCTCCTCGCCCTGGCCGCCTCCGCCGAGGCCGACAGTGAGCACCCCCTCGCCCGGTCCATCGTCACCGCCGCCAAGGAGAAGGGCCTCGCCGTCGAACCGGCCAGCGGGTTCACCTCCTCCCCGGCGGTCGGCGTCACCGCGACGGTGGCCGACCATGAGATCCGCGTCGGCGGACCCCGTCTGCTCGAGGAGACCGGCCAGGACGAGATCGGTGTCGCCGACGAATGGCGGGCAGAGGGTGCGATCATCCTGCACGTCCTCCGCGACGGCAAGGTCATCGGCGGTCTCAAGCTCGCCGACGAGGTTCGCCCAGAGTCCCGCGACGCCGTCGATGCGCTCCATCAGCTCGGCGTCGAGGTCGTCATGATCACCGGCGACGCGGAAGCCGTGGCGAACGAGGTGGGAAGAGAGCTCGGCATCGACCGGGTCTTCGCCGGCGTCCGCCCCGAGGACAAATCCGCCAAGGTCGACCAGCTGCAGAAGGAGGGCAAGAAGGTCGCCATGGTCGGCGACGGCGTCAACGACGCCCCTGCCCTGGCCCAGGCCGACGTCGGCATCGCCATCGGGGCCGGCACCGACGTCGCCATCGCCTCTGCAGGTGTCATCCTCGCCAGCTCCGACCCGCGTAGCGTCCTCTCGGTCATCCAGCTCTCCCGTGCCGCATACCGTAAAATGAGGCAAAACCTGTGGTGGGCCGCAGGGTACAACTTGCTCTCTGTGCCGCTCGCGGCTGGCGTGCTCGCACCCGTCGGCTTCGTCATGCCGATGTCAGTAGGCGCGATCCTGATGTCGATCTCCACCGTCGTCGTCGCGCTCAACGCCCAGCTGCTGCGTCGCATCGACCTCGCCCCAGATGCCAGCACCCGCTCCGTCCTGGAGCACCAGAAGTGAAGGACGCACTCGTGACCACTGAAACTGCAGCCGATGAGACCGGTGCCGACACCGGAGCCCATCGGCACGGCTACATCAGTGACAAGGACCGTTACCGCAACCGCATGAAGCGCATCGAAGGCCAAGCCCGCGGCATCACGAAGATGATCGACGACGAAAAGTACTGCATCGACATCCTCACCCAGGTCTCGGCCCTCACCCGCGCCCTGCAGGGAGTGGCGACCGGTCTGCTCGATGACCACCTCAAGCACTGCGTGCTCGACGCCGCCAAGAAAGGCGATGAAGACGCGGCCATCGCCAAGATCCAGGAGGCCACCGACGCCATCAATCGCCTCGTGCGCTCCTGACACCATCCGATTTCGTCAACACAGGGTGCCTCGGACCGGTGGGCCCCAGATCAGGACAAGGCTCTTGATGTCTCCGGGCAGGCGTGCTTTGCACGTCGTCGCGCCCTTGGCACCGGCGAACTCGGGATGCCTTCTGTCTAACCTGACGACATGAACACGTTCACCTGAGAAAAGAGTTGGGCATGCCACTTGCCATTGTTGCTCCGATCCAGTCCTCCAGGAGCCGCCTGAGGATCTGCGCGGCCTTTACCGGTCTGGCGACCAGCGCCGTCCTCCTGCTCAGCGGCTGTGCTGATGCGGGACCGTCCGCTGATGCAGGATCCGATCACTCACTGGTGGTCGAGCACAATCTAGACGGATTGAATGCTCGCGAGATCATCAAGCGCCTCGACTCAACGAAGGTGACAGATCGCTCGTCTGAATTCATCGCGTCGATTGAACCGGACCAGCTTGTACTGACCGACGACCAGAACAATCAGACCACCCTGCCGATGCCAGAAGACGAATTCTACGTCTCTATCGCCCCGTATCGCAGCCAGACTCACGAATGCTACTTCCACAGCCTCACGACCTGCACCGGCGAACTCGCCAATACTGACGTCCACGTCACCGTGGTCGAGGCGACGTCCGGGGAGACCCTCCTCGATGAAACGCTGACGACGTACGACAACGGATTCGTCGGGGTCTGGCTGCCGCGTGGAATTGACGCTACTCTCACTGTCTCAGCTGAAGGCCGCACCGCGAAAAAGGCCATCTCGACCCGCCCCGACGACCCCACCTGCTTGACCGGTCTTCAGCTGGTTTAAGGCCCAGGTCTCATGCTCCTCTGCAGCGCCGACAGATCAGGCGTCGAGACGTCCCATCCTTGGACTCCCACAGGGTCTCGGCGTCCCGATGTGAGGATTCGCCCGAGAGCCGGCTTCAGAGTCATCGCAGGGCATCACCAGACCGGGCTGAAGCCTCGTCGACCAATATCAACCAGTGCCAACTGAAGAGCACTACATCGCTCACTCTGTTTCACGATGTGCATTTCGGGGGATCCTCTCTGTCCAGGTCCTCACGCTCATACCTGCCGGTGCTGAGCCTCGCCGAGCTTCTCGAGCACTTGACCTGGATCGTCGATCAGTTCGAACACGCCACTCGGGCGTGTCCGACAATGCCGTCGACCACGCGAGCACAGCATTCAGGACCACGGCAGCCCAGTCCACGATCGCGTACTCGTCGTACCTGCTCGCCAGGCCCGGCCATTGCTTCAGGTGCGCGTCCTGGCGCTCGATCACGTTCCGGCCCGTGTAAGCCTCCGAGTCCAGGCCCACGGGTCGGCCGCCGGCCGAGCCGCGGCGTCTGCGGTGGCCCTGCTGGTCAGCCGGTTGGGGAGGACGGCCTTGATGCCACCGGCGCGCAGATGGGTGCCGATCGCCCGCGATGAGTACGCCTTCTCGCCCAGCACCGTCGACCAGCTGATGGGTCTTCGTGCTCAGCCCGCTCCGTGAGCGCCCGAGGCCGTGATCGGCGGGCTCTTCACGCGGATTCCTTGTCGTTCGATCCAGCCCCTCTGAGCCGGGTGGTGTTCCTCGCGTGCTGATGGGCGCGGGCGATCGTGGAGTCGACCGAGACCGACCAATCAATCAGGATTTCGGCATCCGCTGCAGGTGGTCCGTGTTGCCAGCACCGTGTCCCAGGTGCCCTCTTCGGCCATGCGGCCGTGCCAGGTCCACACTACTCAGCCAGGGCCCGGAGACCTCGGGCAGGTCCCGCCACGGGATCGAAGCACCTGTCCCGGTGGATGATGGCTTCGACCCTCGTGCGGTCATCGGCGAACGGCCGCCCCTGCCGGCCCGTGCAGGCGGGGAGCATCTGGAACCGGGACGTGTCTTCGAGGGCGCCAGCCGACCCTGGATTCATTGTCAGACACGCCCTAGGCCCGTCTGGCCCGAGGGTGAGCCGGACTCTGAACTGGGGGATGAAGAGCGGTCGTGCACCGGGGTCGGCCCCAGCGGCCACGACGACGGCGGCCCGCCGCCCTCCGTGCGGAGGGCGGCGGGCCGCCGTCGTCGTGGTGCCCGCGCGCGGGCGGTGTCCCGTGGATCAGGCCTTCGCGGCGATCTGACGGAGCACGTACTGCAGGATGCCGCCGTTGCGGTAGTACTCGGCCTCACCGGGGGTGTCGATGCGGACGACCGCGTCGAACTCGGTGACCCTGCCGTCCTCACCGGTGGCCGTGACCTTCACGGTCTTCGGCGTGGTGCCCTCGTTGAGGGCGGTGATGCCGGAGATGTCGAAGGTCTCGGTGCCGGTCAGGCCCAGCGAGTCGGCGTTCTCACCCTCCGGGAACTGCAGCGGCAGCACGCCCATGCCGATGAGGTTCGAGCGGTGGATGCGCTCGAAGGACTCCGTGATCACGGCCTTGACGCCCAGGAGCGCGGTGCCCTTGGCCGCCCAGTCACGGGAGGAGCCGGAGCCGTACTCCTTGCCGCCCAGGACCACCAGCGGGGTGCCCTGCTCGGCGTAGTTCTGCGCCGCGTCGTACACGTAGGCCTGCGGGGCGCCCTCCTGGGTGAAGTCGCGCGTGAAGCCGCCCTCCACGCCGTCGAGCAGCTGGTTCTTGATGCGGATGTTCGCGAACGTGCCGCGGATCATGACCTCGTGGTTGCCACGACGGGATCCGTAGGAGTTGAAGTCCTTGCGCTGCACGCCGTTCTCCAGCAGGTAGCGGCCCGCCGGGGTGTCCGACTTGAAGGAGCCGGCCGGGGAGATGTGGTCCGTGGTCACGGAGTCACCCAGCTTGAGCAGGACGCGGGCGCCGGAGATGTCCGACACCGGGTCCGGCTGCATGGTCATGCCCTCGAAGTACGGGGGCTTGCGCACGTAGGTGGACTTCTCGTCCCACTCGAAGGTGGAGCCCGAGGGGGTCTCCAGGGACTGCCAGCGCTCGTCGCCGTCGAAGATCGTGGCGTACTGCGAGGTGAACATCTCGGTGTCGATCGACGCGTCGATGATCTGCTGGACCTCGGTCGGGTCCGGCCAGATGTCCTTGAGGAAGACGTCGTTGCCCTCCGTGTCCTGGCCCAGGGCCTCGTTCTCGAAGTCGAAGTCCATGGTGCCGGCCAGGGCATAGGCGACCACCAGCGGCGGGGAGGCCAGGTAGTTCATCTTCACGTCCGGGTTGATGCGGCCCTCGAAGTTGCGGTTGCCGGAGAGCACCGCGGTCACGGACAGGTCGTTCTCCTGGATGGCCTCGGAGATCTCGGACTCCAGCGGGCCGGAGTTGCCGATGCAGGTGGTGCAGCCGTAGCCGACCACGTTGAAGCCGAGGTCGTTGAGGGACTCGCGCAGCCCGGACTTCTCGTAGTAGTCGGTCACCACGCGGGAGCCCGGGGCCACGGAGGTCTTCACCCACGGCTTGGACTTCAGGCCCTTGGCGACCGCGTTGCGGGCCAGCACGCCGGCCGCCATCATCACGGAGGGGTTTGACGTGTTGGTGCACGAGGTGATCGAGGCGATGGACACGGCACCGTGGTCCAGCTGGAACTGGCGGCCGTCCGGCATGGCCACGTCCACGAGCTTGGACGGGCGGCCCTCGCCGGCCTCGTCCTGCGTGGCGTAGTTGTGCAGGTCCTTGCGGAACTGGTCCTTGGAGTCGGTGAGCTCGATGCGGTCCTGGGGACGCTTCGGGCCGGAGATGGAGGGCACCACGGTGGACAGGTCCAGCTCGAGGTACTCGGAGTAGGCGACCTCGGAGGACGGGTCGTGCCACATCCCCTGCTCCTTGGTGTACGCCTCCACGAGGGCGACCTGCTCCTCGGAGCGGCCGGTCAGGCGCAGGTAGTCGAGGGTGACCTCGTCGATCGGGAAGATCGCGGCGGTGGAGCCGAACTCGGGCGACATGTTGCCGATGGTGGCGCGGTTGGCCAGGGGCACGGAGCCGACGCCCTCGCCGTAGAACTCGACGAACTTGCCGACCACGCCGTGCTGGCGGAGCATCTCGGTGATGGTCAGCACCACGTCGGTCGCGGTGGCGCCGGACGGGATGCTGCCGGTCAGCTTGAAGCCCACGACCCGCGGGATCAGCATGGACACGGGCTGGCCGAGCATCGCGGCCTCGGCCTCGATGCCGCCGACGCCCCAGCCGAGCACGCCCAGGCCGTTGACCATGGTGGTGTGCGAGTCGGTGCCGACGCAGGAGTCCGGGTAGGCGCGCAGCACGCCGTCGACCTCGCGGGTCATCACGGTGCGGGCCAGGTTCTCGATGTTGACCTGGTGGACGATGCCCATGCCCGGGGGGACGACCTTGAAGTCGTCGAAGGCGGTCTGGCCCCAGCGCAGGAACTTGTAGCGCTCGCCGTTGCGCTCGTACTCGATCTCCATGTTCCGCTCGATGGCGGCGTCGTTGCCGAAGGAGTCGATCTGCACGGAGTGGTCGATCACGAGCTCGGCCGGGGAGAGCGGGTTCACGCGCTCCGGGTCGCCGCCCAGGTCCTGGATGGCCTCACGCATGGTGGCCAGGTCTACGACGCAGGGCACGCCGGTGAAGTCCTGCATGATCACGCGCGCCGGCGTGAACTGGATCTCGGTGTCCGGCTGGGCGTTCGGGTCCCAGGCGGCCAGGGCCTTGATCTGGTCGGCGGTCACGTTGGCGCCGTCCTCGGTGCGCAGCAGGTTCTCCAGCAGCACCTTCAAGGAGTAGGGCAGCTTCTGCGCCCCCTCGACCTTGTTCAGACGGAAAATCTCATACTCGGCGCCCTTGACGTCCAGGACGCCCTTGGAGCCGAAGCTGTCGACGGTGGTCACGAGAGGACTCCTCTTCCCGCCCGGTTTCCTCCGGGCGCTCGTCCAGTGGGGGGTGGTCACCCGCGGCCGCGGACCGCGCCCCGTCCGGGACGGGCGTCGTCTGCGTCACAGGTGCCGCACTGCGTCCCAGGGTACCGCGCCGGTCCCGTGTGACGCGGGCATGGCGCGCGGCGGCCCGCAGGCCGCCACGCGGATGCCGGGTCAGATCTCGACGACGGCCGCGGCCGGGGCGCTCTGGGCGGCCGGCACCAGCACGGTCACCGACTCGAGGTGGTGGGTGTCCGGGTAGAGGTCGAACACGCGGGCGCGCTCCACCTCGTAGCCGCCGTCGCGCAGCCACGCCAGGTCGCGGGCGAACGAGGCGGGGTCGCACGAGACGTACACGATGCGGCCCGGCTCGAGCGCGAGGATGCGCTCGATCGCCCGCCGCCCCGCGCCCGCCCGCGGCGGGTCCAGGACGACGGTGTCCAGCGCGGCACCGCCGAGGCCGCCGTCCGCCACGGGACGCTCGGGGTACTTCAGCCAGCTGCCGAGCACCTTGTCCGTGGGGCCGTTGAGCACCGAGGCCTGCGGCTGGTCGTGCAGGTTGCGGCGGGCGTCCTTCGAGGCCTGGCGGGAGGCCTCCACCGAGTACACGCGGCCCTCGGGTCCCACGGCGTCCGCCAGGTACGCGCTGAACAGGCCGGCGCCGCCGTAGAGGTCGGCCACGACCTGGCCCGGCTCGACGCGCGCGTCCTCGAGCACCGCGTCCACGAGGGTGGCCGGGGCGTGCTGGTGGACCTGCCAGAAGCCGTCACCCGTGACGCGGAAGCGCTTGGTGCCGCCGCGCTCGGACTCCACGGTCTCCTCGACCCAGGTCTTGCCGGTGATGCGCTCGACCTTGACCGGCTGGAACTGCTTCGGGCCGGGCAGGGCCAGGCCGGTGGAGACGTCCACGCCGCACGCATTGGCCGCCTGGCGGATCCGGGTGCGCAGCCGGCCGAGCTTGACCTCGTCCGCCCGCGTCTGCGGGGTGGGCGTCACCAGCACGAGGGGGCGGGAGCCGGAGGCCGGCGTCGCGACGTCCACGCGGGCGGCTCCGGTGAAGTCCCAGTCCCACAGGGCGAGCGCATCGAGGGCCGGCACGCCGAGCGGCATGTTGCGCACGGGTAGGAGGGTCGCCGAACGGTAGGCGTGCATCGCGATGTGCCCCTGGGGGGTCACCGCGAACGCGTTCCGGGTCCGCCAGCGCTGGCCGGTGGGCTCGTCCTCGGAGCCGGCGAAGCACACCTCCGGCTCCACCGCGAGGTCGGCGATGCGGTGCACCGTGTCCCGGAAGACCTGGGCCTTGAGCCGGCGCTGGTGCGGGACCACGATGTGGCCGAACTCGGCGCCGCCCACGGGCGGGCGACCCGAGGCGTGGGCGCGCAGCATGTCCGCGAGCTTCCACTGGTGGATGCGGCGGAACTCGGAGGGCCGCAGCACCTCCACGACGTCGCCGCGCCAGAAGCGGGCCCCGTCCTCGGCCTCGGTCAGGGCCACCCGGACCTTCTCGCCGGGCACGGCGTGGCGCACGAAGACGACCCGCCCCTCGTGCCGGGCCACGCAGTGGCCGCCGTGGGCCATGGCCCCGACCTCCACCTCGATGGTCCTCCCGATCCCGGTGACGTCTGTGGACGTGTCGACGACTGCCATGTCTGGCTCCTCTCGCATCGCAGCGCGCTTCAGGTCTTGCCCTGAGCATCGACTGGTCAGATCATCATCATCCTTGCAGACCGATGCGGCTGTGTCGCCTCGATCGTGGGCGCGCCGTCGGACGGCGTCATCCGCCGCTCCCCGGGGGCGCCGGGGCGGTCAAGAGCCCTGGCCCTCGTGGACCTGCCACGGCACCGAGCCCACCATCACGCCCGGCTCCCGCTGCAGTCGCCGCGTCTGGCGGGTGGCGGTCCGGTTGTGCAGGAGCGTGCGCCAGCCCGGCCGGACCACGTACTCCGGGATGAACACCATGGTCAGGTCCCGCGGGGAGCGGCGTCGGTGCTCGCGCACATGCCGCACCAGGGGGGCCACCGTGTCGCGGTAGGGCGAGGCGATCACGGTGAGCGACATCGGCAGGCCGGCACGCTCCCAGGCGTCGATCACCTCCAGGGTGGCGGCGCGCTCGGCGTCCACGACGACGGCCTCGAGGGAGGACGGCCGCGACGCGCGGGCGTAGGCCAGCGCCCGCAGCGCCGGCCGGTCCAGCGTGGTCACGACGACCACCACGTGGACCCGCGAGGGCAGGGCCCGCGCGTCGTCCTGGGGGTCCGGTGCGAGCTCGCGGTCCACGTCCGCGTAGTGGCGGCGGATCCGCCCCATCACCAGCGAGCCGAGCACGATCGCCAGCAGCGCCACCCACGCGCCCTGCGTGAAGCGGGTGACCAGGACGACGACGCCCGCCAGCGCCGTGACCACCCAGGCCACCGCCGTGATGATCAGGCGCAGCCGGACGGCCGCGCGGGCCCGGGCGCCCGGTGTGTGCACGAGCCGGCGGCGCCACAGCCGCAGCATGCCGGCCTGCGCGAGCGTGAAGGCCAGCAGCACGCCGATGACGTAAAGCTGCACGAGCAGGGCGGTCCGGGCCTCGAAGAACAGCACGAGCGAGAGGGCCACGGCCCCCATCCCGAGGACGCTCCACGTGTGCACCAGCCGGTCGCTGCGGACCCTCAGCTGCCGGGGCAGGTAGCCGTCCTCGGCCACGCGCGCGGCCAGGGCGGGGAACGAGCGGAACGCCGACTTGGCCGCGAACAGCAGGAGCAGGGCGGTGGCCGCGATGGTGGCGACGGACAGGATGCTGCCCGGGCCGTACACGGTGTCCGCGAGCTGGGCGAGCACGGGGGCGGGGGCGCGGTCGGGCGTGACCTCGGCACCCGCGGCGTCCCGGAGGTTCTCCAGCTCCAGCCCGACGACGACGCCGGTGCGCTGAGCCAGGTGCATGACGCCCACGGTCAGCGCGCCGAGGGTGAGGGCCATCACGGTGAGCACCCACCGCACCGTGGGCACGGCCGGCCGGGCCATCAGGCGGGTGCTCGAGACCGGCACCTCGACGCCGGTGAGCAGCACCGATCCCGCGCTGAACGCGCGCAGGGCGAGCAGCGCCGTCGCCACGGTGCTGACGGTCCCGCCGACCCCGGCGCCCTCCTGCGTCCAGCCGGCCGTCGGCGCCGCGCCGAGCAGCCCACGGCCCTCCTGCCACAGGCCCGCCAGGACGAGCAGCGCGGTCAGGGCGACGAACACGCTCACGAGCACGGGCAGCACCCACCGGGACAGCCGCACCCCGCGGAGCGCGGCCAGCAGTACGCCCACGAGCGCGGCCGAGGCCACCAGCACGCGGCTGCCGACGGTGAGTCCGGGGGCCAGCGCCGCCACGAAGTGGGCGAAGGCGGCCACGGAGACCGCGGCGGTGAACACGAAGTCCAGCAGGAGCGCGGCCGAGGCGACGACGCCGGCCCTCGGGCCCAGCTTCATGCCGGCCATGTGATAGATGCCGCCGTGCGGAACGGCGGCGACCGCGGCGCGGAAGGACACGACGATGAGCAGCATCACCGCGACGACGGCCCAGCCGACGGCGGGTCCGAGCGCGAGCGCGGACGTGCCGGCCGCGACCAGGGTGAGGATGACCTCGTCCGGGGCGTAGGCGAGGGAGGACAGGGCGTTCGACGACGTCACGGGCAGCGCCCGCCACCGGTTCATGCGGGGCTCGTCGGCGGCGTGCGACGTCACGGGGCGACCGAGGAGGCCGCGGCGCAGGAGGGAGGACAGCGTGGCCACCGCACCACGGTACCCCCGCCGGGCCCGGACGCCGCGGCGACGCGGATGCTCCCGGACGTGCCCGCCGGATGCGAGGATGGAGCGCGCGTCGGCTCCCCGGCGCACGGAGCACCGCACGAGAGGCAGGGACGGGCATGGCCCACTACGTGATCGTCGGCGGCGGACGGGTGGGCACCCGGTTGGCGGCCGCGCTGGACGCGGCCGGTCACGGCGTCGCCCTCGTGGACCGCGACCCGCGGACCGTGGAGGGGCTGGCCCCCGGCTTCTCCGGCGAGCTCGTGGCCGGCGTGGGCTTCGACCGCTCCGCGCTGCTCGCCGCCGGCATCGACCGCGCGCAGGGCCTGGCGGCCGTGACCGCGGACGACAACACGAACATCATCGCCGCCCGCGTGGCCCGCGAGACCTTCCACGTGGACCACGTGGTGGCGCGCATCTACGACGCCGACCGGGCCCGGCTGTACCAGCGCCTCGGCATCCCCACGGTCGCCTCGATCCAGTGGACGGCCGACCAGGTGCTGCACCGGCTGCTGCCGGCCGGCACCGCCGACGCGGAGCACCGCGACGCCTCCGGCCGGCTGCTCGTGACCGAGCTGGTCCCCCACTCTTCGTGGTGGGGCCGTCGGCTGACCGACGTCGAGTCCACGGTGGGGATGCGCATCGCCTACCTCACCCGGCTCGGCGACGGCCAGCTGCCCCGGCCGGGCGACCGCCTGCAGGAGGGCGACGTGCTGCACGCCGTCTACCCGGTGGACCGCCGGGACCAGGTGGAGGCCGCCCTGCAGGGCGAGGCACGCGTGCCGGACGGCACGGACGAGGACGAGGAGGGACGGGCATGAGGGCCGTCATCGCCGGAGCCGGCGCCGTGGGCGCCTCCATCGCGCGGGAGCTGCACGCGCACGGCCACGAGGTGGTCGTCGTCGAGGCGCGCACGGACGCGGCCCGCAAGGCCGACGTCGGCGGCGCACGCCTCGTCCTCGGGGATGCGTGCGACCTGACCGTGCTCGAGCAGTGCGGCGCCCTGGAGGCGGACGTGCTCGTCGCGGCGACCGGCGACGACCGGGTCAACCTCGTGTGCTCCCTGCTGAGCCGCTCGGAGTTCGGCGTCGGCCGCACCGTGGCCCGCGTCAACAACCCGCTCAACGACTGGCTCTTCGACGAGTCGTGGGGCGTGGACGTGGCCGTGTCCACCCCCTCGATCATGACGGCGCTCGTGGAGGAGGCCGTGGAGACCGGGGACCTCGTGCGCCTGCTCAGACTGGAGGCCGGCGGCGCGGCGCTGTCCGAGTTCCGGGTCCCGGCGGAGCACTGGCTCGAGGGCCGGCGCATCGGCACCGTGTCCTGGCCGCAGGAGGCTCCGCTCGTGGCGGTCGTGCGCGACGGCGCCCCCCGGCAGGCGTCGGCGGACGAGGTCCTGGAGGTGGGCGACGAGCTCTTCTTCCTGGCCGCCGGCTCCGCCGAGCCGGCCCTGCGTCGCCTCCTCGTCGGCGAGGGCCGCGCTCAGGGACGCTCGGAGGCGGCGGAGTCTGCCGGCACGCCGTCGTCCTGACCGGGCGAGCTGACGGACCAGGCGAGCCAGAGCCCCAGGGCATAGAGCGGCAGGCCCATCACCAGGCGGGCCACCCCGAGCGCGGTGACGGCGTCC
The DNA here is from genome assembly GCF_017168495.1 of Micrococcus sp. KRD096. NCBI lineage: Bacteria > Bacillati > Actinomycetota > Actinomycetes > Micrococcales > Micrococcaceae > Micrococcus > Micrococcus sp. KRD096. The sequence goes on from NZ_JABFAY010000004.1 coordinate 118,659, forward strand.
CCGAGGTAGAGGGGCACCTGCACCGCCAGGCGCAGCGCGAACACGGCCACGAGGATCCAGGTGGCCGCGGCGTAGGCGCGGCGCCGACGCCGGTGGGCCCGCCAGCGGGTGCCCTCGGCGCGCACGAGGCCGAGCACCAGGCCCGCCGCGGGCCAGCCCACGAGGACGGACACCGCGAACGCGAGGCCGTAGGCGGCGTTGGTGACGAAGCCCCACAGGTAGTAGTCGCGGGCCTGGCCGGTGGTCAGGGAGACCACGACGGACAGGACGACGACGGCGAGGCCGGCCAGCACCTGGACCGGCGACTGGCGCTGGACGAGGCGCGCGACGCCCAGCACGAGTGCGACCGCGACGGCCGCCACGCCGGAGGGCCACACCTGCTGGGTGGCGACGTAGCCGACCATGTAGACGAGGGTGGGCAGGGAGGCCTCGACGATGCCGCGCCAGCCACCGACGCTGCCCAGCGCGTCGAGGCGGCCGCGCTCGTCCAGGCGGGCTCGAGACGGCAGGGGGCCGGCCCCGTCCGGGGCGGCGGTGACGGGGCCACGCGGCTCGGTCATGGGCTCTCCTCTCGGGGCCGTGCTCAGCGCGTGGCCTCGGGCGCGTCGACCAGGTCGAACTCGGGGTTGTGCAGGGTGGGCACGCCGTCCATCTGGGTGACGCGGCCGCGGACCGTCAGCCACTCCCCCGGCATGACACCGGGCACGCGGCGCCGCCCGTGCCAGACCAGCTGCAGCGTCTCCGCGGGCGCCATGCTCCCGGGCGCGGGCAGGCGGTCGGCCAAGACCGCGCGGAAGACGGTCGCCTCGTCCGCGCCGGGCAGTGTGACGGAGGCGATGACGCCGCGGCGCTCGATGCGGCCCGCGGCGCCGGTCGGGCGGGCTGCGACGGCGGGGCTCACCGGGTCTCCGTGATCTCCGGACCGCGCTCGGGCAGCGCGGTGGCCTCCGGTGCCGCGCCGTCCCCCGGGCCGGCGGCGGTGTCCGCGAGCACGTCCCGGCCCTCGTCCGGGGCCGGGCGGCGACGCTGCAGCGGGCGCGCGTTGGGAGGCGGACGCAGGGGCAGCAGCTCGCGCGGCGGGAGCGGCTCGTCGCCCCGCACCACGACCAGGTCGGAGAACACCTGTTCCAGCGGCTCGGCGGCCTCCGGCTGGAAGGCGGCCTCGCCGTGGAACACGCCGCGGACGAACCAGCGCGGACCGTCCACGCCCACGAACCGGGCGACGTTCCACCCCGGCGAGCCGTCCGGCAGCGCCGCCGGCACGCGCGTGAGGATCTCGATGCCGAAGCGGCCGGTCTGCTCCTGCACGGTCGCGTGGGCGGTGGTCGACAGGGAGTCGTGCAGCTCGGCGCGCAGGTCGTCCCACAGGCCCGTGCGGCGCGGGGCGCTGAACGCCTGGACCTGCAGCGCCGAGCGGCCGAGGCTGACGGTGGCGGCGACGATCCGCTTCGTCGCGTCCTCGACGTCGAGGCGCAGCTTCATGCCCTGGACCGCCCGCAGGCGCAGCGACCCCAGGTCGATCATGCCGGCGGGATCCGGGCGGGTGGCGACGTCGTGCGGACCGACGTCGGCTGCCTCCGGCGCGGCGGCGATCTCGAGGTCGCGCTCCTCCAGCAGCTCGGCCGGCAGGCTGACCTGCTCGTGGCGCACGGTGCGGTTGCGTCCGAAGATCACGACGTCCTCCCAGGGGTGGTGTCGGCGGTGAAGCCGCCGGTCGAGCCGAAGCCGCCGGCCCCGCGTTCGGAGTCGGGCAGCGCGTCCACGGGCTCGAAGCGGGCCCGCACGACCGGCTGCAGCACGAGCTGGGCGATCCGGTCGCCGCGGCGCAGCACGATCGGCTCGGTCGGGTCCAGGTTGATCAGGGGCACCTTGATCTCGCCGCGGTAGCCGGCGTCGATGGTGCCGGGGGCGTTGACGACGCTCAGGCCGTGGCGGACCGCGAGGCCCGAGCGGGGGTGCACGAACCCCGCGTGGCCCTCCGGGATGGCCAGCGCCACGCCGGTCGGCACGAGGGCACGCTCACCCGGGGCCAGGGTCACGTCGACGGCGGTGCGCAGGTCCGCGCCCGCGTCGCCCGGCTGCGCGTAGGCGGGCGGGGCCAGGCCCGGATCGAGGGCGTGCAGGGGCACGGGCAGCTCGGCGGAGTCGGTCACGAGGCCCGACCCTACACGAGCACCCGTCGGCCCGGGGCCGCGTCGAGGCGGCCGGGCGGGCGCCCTCACCGGTGCCGCGCGGCGGGACCGGAGTCCGGATGTGGGAAGCTGGGACCCATGCGTGATCCCCAGCAGCACCCCGTCGCCGATGCCTCCCGCCGCGCCCCCGAGGGCGCTGCGGCGGGACCCGATCCGGTCCTGTTCGAGGAGCGGTTGACGCCCTCCCCGGGGGTCTGGGCCGTGGCGCTCATGCTGGCGGCGCTGACGATACTCGTGTTCGCGCCGATCGACCTCGGGGTGGGCATCGCGGCCGCCGTCGCGTTCTTCGCCGTCGAGGTCCTGATCCTGGTGGCCACCACCCCGCGCATCGTGGTGCGCGAACGCACCCTCCAGGTGGGCCGCGCCAGCATCGAACGGCACCACGTCGGTCAGGTCACGGGGTATCGCGGCGAGGACGCCCGGGCCCAGCGCGGCCCGCTGCTGCACGGGCTGGCCTTCGTGAACGTGCGCGGCTGGATCGCGCCCGTCGTGCGGATCCAGCTGACCGACGAGCGCGACCGCACACCCTACTGGCTGACCAGCACCCGGCGTCCGGAGGAGCTGGTCGCGGCCCTCGGCGGGACCATGGCCCGGCAGGAGGGGACGGCCGAGGGCCGCTGACCGCCCCGGCGGCGGGGGCTCAGCCCTCGCAGTCGGTGCAGTAGATCAGGCCGTTCTTCTCACGCGCGGCCTGCGAGCGATGGCGGACCAGGAAGCAGGAGGCGCAGGTGAACTCATCCGACTGGGCGGGCAGCACCCGCACCATCAGCTCTTCACCCGAGAGGTCGGCGCCGGGCAGCTCGAACCCCTCGGCGGCCTCCGCTTCGTCCTCGTCCACGACGGCGGACTGGGTGTCCGTGCGCCGTGCCTTCAGCTCCTCGATGGAGTTCTGGCTCAGCTCTTCCTCGTTCTTGCGAGGGGCGTCGTAGTCAGTGGCCATGGGGTTTCACGCTCCGCTGGTGGGGGACGGCACCGGGACCGGTGCCGGCACTGCGCAGGCGGCGTCGTGGGCGGGCCACGCATCACCGGCCTGCGCCGTTGCGCGTAGATTGTGCACCATGGCCGAACCCGTGCCAAATGTTGACCGGCATGCTCGCCCAGGGCGGATTCGCGCGGGCGCGCGCCCCTCGCCCGGGCCGTGGTCTGCGGCCCGGCGGCTAGGATCGGGGCATGCCCGGCCGGGCGTCCGCATGCCCGGTGACCAGAACACGATGTGGGAGGGACCACCGCCATGGCAGAGCTGCGACTGACCGGACCCACCGAGGACGGCGACGCGCTGCGTTTGTCGGGGCCCGAGGGCGAGGAGCACACGCTCCCCCTCTCCCCCTATCTGCGCCGGCTGGTCATCGAGGGCGCCGCGCCCGAGGACGGGCGACCGGCCGAGGACGGCCCCGCGGCCTGGCACGACATGACGGAGATGGACGTCCCCGGGGCGGACGACGAGGACGCCGAGGGACCGGTGGACGCGGCGACGCACGCCGACGATGCCGCGGAGGAGGACGAGCGGGCTCCCGAGGCGCCCTCCGGCCCGGCCCGGCCGGACGAGGACCTCGCGCTCACCCCGCGGATCGACCCGCGGCCCGTGGCCGACGACTCGACCGCGGACGGACCGACCCCGGCGCCGCTGACCGACCAGGAGTCCGTCAAGGCCGCCGCGACCCAGGAGGCCGTGCCCCTCACCCCCCGGGAGATCCAGCAGCGCATCCGTGCGGGCGCCTCCGTGGAGCAGGTGGCCCGGGAGAGCGGGAACGCGTTCTCGCGCATCCGCACCTACGGTCACCCCGTCTTGGCCGAGCGCGACTGGATCGCCCGGCAGGCCCGCGCCGTCGAGGTCTGGGTCGGCGGGCCCGACCTCTACTCGGACCTCGTCCAGGACGGCGGCCCCACGACGCTCGGGGAGCTCGCCGCGCACCGGCTCGCCGAGCTGGGCGTGGACGAGGCGAGCCTCGAGTGGGACGCGTGGCGCGAGGACCAGGCCGGCTGGACCGTGGCCGCCCGGTTCGCCGTGTCCGGTGCGGGGAGTCTGCCCACCCGCGAGGAGCCGCCGGCGCTCTGGACGTTCCGCCCGGCCGGACGCCACCTCGAACCCGAGAACGCCTGGGCCCGCGCCCTGTCCGAGGCGGAGGCCTGGGACCTGGTCCCCCGCGCCCCCGCGGCCGAACCGGTGACGGACGACGTGGACGCCGAGGACGCCGTGACCCCCGCGGGTGCGCACTCCCCGGCCGCCGACCGCGACGCCGATCTGCTGGAGATCCTGCGGGTGCGCCGGGGTCAGCGTGTGGGCGCGGACCTGGAGTCGGACGACACGCTCGCGCACCTGATCGCCCGCGAGCACCAGGACCGGAGTCGGCGCGAGGCCGCCCAGGCGCCCGAGCCGCTCGCCCCGGTCGACGCCGAGGGGGCCCTGACGACCGCCGACGACGCCCCGGGCATCGACGAGCCGGAACCGGCCGCCGAGACCGACCGCGCCGAGGACACTGCCGCAGACGTCGCGGACGCGGAGGTCGCGGACGCGGGTGTCGAGGACGAGGGGGCGGAGCCCGCGCCTCGCGAGCGTGCCGCGCGCCCTGCCATGCCGGCCGTCACGCCGCGCCCCCGGGCCCGCTCGGCCGCTCGCCGCGCGTCCGTGCCCAGCTGGGACGAGATCGTCTTCGGCCGCAAGGGCGACTGACCCCGGCCCGGCCCCGGCCGCGGGGCGGGCTCAGCGGTGCCAGGTGAGCAGCGGGACCTCCCGCTCGGCGCGCGTGGGCGCGCCGTGCTGGCCCACCATCTCGAAGGCGTGCGGGGGCACCCGCCGGCCGTCGTAGAGGGCAAGATCCCCGTGCACGGCGACGAGCAGATCCCCGATGCGGGCACGGACCCGGTCCTCGACGACGGCGCCGAACCAGCCGGCGTCGACGGCCTCGTCCCGCGTGAGCACCCACGCGTGCGCCCCGTAGCGCTCGGCCCAGGTGCGCCGCACCCTCTCGCGCACGTCCGGACCCGCGTCGGATCGGAAGTGCAGCTGCACGAGGCGGGGCTCCCCCGCGGTGTGCGCGATCCCCTCGAGCAGCGCGGGGTCGGCGAGCTCCCCGGCCTCGTCCAGGGCGGCGTAGTCCACGCGGCGCGACGGCGGCACGTCGACCATGCCGTGGTCGCCGGTGGCGAGCACCACCGTCCCGGCGGGCACGCGGTCCACCAGGCGCCGCACCGCCGCGTCGATCTCCTCGAGGGCGTGCAGCCACCGGTCCGAGCCCACGCCGTCCCGGTGGCCGGCCTTGTCCAGCTCGTTGACGTAGAAGTAGACGAGCGTGGGCACGCGGGCGTCCTTCAGCACGCGTTCGACGGCCTGGGCGCGGGCGATCAGGGCGCGGCCGGCCACGAACCGGCCGCCACGCAGCCCCGCCCGTGTCAGGGCCGAACGCTCGAAGGCGGGCAGCGAGACCGTGACGGCGTCCACGCCGGCCGCGGCGGCGCGCTCGAACACGGTGGGCTTCGGCTGCCACCCCACCGGGTCGGTGGCCTCGTCCCAGCCGCCCAGCTGGTTGATCACCACGTCCCGGTCCGGGTCGAGCACGTCGTAGCCGGCCACGCCGTGCTCCCCGACGTCCAGCCCGGTGCCCAGGCTCGTGAGGGACGCGGCCGTCGTGGTGGGCACGGCCGCCTCGAGGACGCGGCCGCCGTCGGCCATCGCCGAGCGCAGCGTGGGGGCGTGGCCGCCGAAGCGCTTCAGGAGGGACCGTCCGAGGCCGTCCACCAGGGCGACGACCACGCGGCGGCCCGCCGGGACCGCGAGCGCGTTCTCACAGCCCGGGACACCGAGGGCGGCCGCGGCGGAGGTCAGGACGGAGCGCAGGGCACGGTCGGCGGGGACCACGCCGTCGGGGAGGGCGGGCCCCGTCACGTGGTGGCCGCCAGGTGGGCGCGGCGCAGGGCCCGGGCGAAGGCCAGGGCGCCGTCGACGGCCCCCTGCCCGTCGGCGTCGGCGGCGACGCGGATCACGAGGTCCTCGCGGGTGGCGGTGCCGGTGTAGCCGTGGTCGAGGTCGCACTGGGGGTCGGCGCAGCCGGCGGGCTGCAGGTCCAGTCGCTGGCCTCCGGCCCACATCAGCCCGAGGGTCATCTCGGCCACGGGGTCGGACGGCCGGAAGCGGGCGGGGTCGGCGTGGCCGGTGGTCAGGACCACGGAGCCGAGGGCGCGGACCGGGACCATCTCGGTGGAGACCTGGGCGAGGACCGCCTGGCCGGCCGGGTCGGCGGCGTGGTCGTCGAGGTGGACGGCCAGCAGGGTGTCCCCGGCGAGCACGAGGGCCGTGATGTGCCGGTGGATCTCCTCGTAGTCGAAGTGCGTGTCCACGTGGACGAGGTGCGCGTCCGGGGTGCGGCCTTCGAGCTCGAGGGCGATGGCGTGCGCCACGAGGTCCGGGTAGAAGCCGGCGCGGACGAGTGAGGCGTCGAGGCCGCCGCTGCCGTCCAGGGTGCGGGCCTCGCGCTGCCGGCCCTCGGCCTCGGGGGCGTCGGGGCGGTGGTCGGGACGGCCTGGCTCGTGACTCCTGCGGAACGGGCTCATGTCCCCCATGCTACGGGTCCGGCGCCGGGCCGTCCGGGCCCGCTGTGGACGGCCCGGTCAGCGGCCGCGCAACGCGCGCCGGGCCGAGTCGGTGCGGCGGGCCGCGTTGGCGACGTGCACCTCGGCCTGCAGCACCGTCACGCCCTCGGGGGCGGCCAGCACGGGCGCGAAGCGCAGGCGGGCGACCTGCGGCAGGTCGTCCTTGAGGACGCTGACGCGGCCCACGAGGTCCTCCAGCGCGGCGAGGTCGACGGAGGGCACCCCGCCGGTGCCGCGCAGCTTCAAGGCGGCGCGGGGGGCGCGGACCATGCGGGCCACGTCCCGGTCCGTGAGCGGGGGCACGCGGTGCACCCAGTCCCCCAGCAGGTCCGTGGCGTCGCCGGCGATGCCGAAGGAGACCACGGGGCCCAGCAGCGGGTCCTCGAGCGCCGTGAGCATGCAGGCCTGGCCGGCGGGGGCCATGGCCTGGACCTCGAGCTCGCGCACGCCGAACGGCGCGAGCAGACGGCGCATGTGCTCGACGTTGCGGCGCAGGGAATCGGCGTCCACCACGTTCAGGCGGACGCCGCCCAGGTCGAGTCGGTGCCGCAGGTGGGGGTCCACGGCCTTGAGCGCCACGGGGAAGCCGAGCCGCTCGGCGGCCGCCACGGCCTCGTCGGCGGTCTCGAACCGGGCCGAGGGCAGCACGGTGATCCCGTAGTGGCCCAGCAGCGTCTCGGTCTCCTCGTCGGAGAGCCGGACGAGTTCGGTGCCCTCGGCACGCGCGGCGGCCGCCTCCACGAGCTCCTCGGCCTCGTGCGGGTGCAGGCCGGTCGGCTCGAGCGGCTCGCCGACCTCCTGGCGGCGCCAGTGGACGTAGTCCGCGAGCGCGCCGAGCACGGTCATGGCCTGCTGCGGCGACGGGTAGAAGGGCAGGCCGGGCTGCAGGGAGCCGGGCTCGGCGTCGTCACCCACGGGCCCGGTGGCGCCGAGCGTGGCGCCGCGGTAGCGCGGGGAGACGACGTCGGTCAGGCAGCCGAGCACGGGGATGCGGGCGTCCCGGGTCGCGTCCGCGAGGGCGTGGGCCAGTCGCTCCGGCTCGTCGTCCGCCTGGTGCAGGCCGAGGCGGGCCAGCACCACGACGGCGTCGGCCTGCTCGTGGCGGACGGCGTCCCGGACGGCGGAGACCAGCGTCTCGGCGGGCGGGGCGATGCCCTGCTCGCTGCCGACGAGGCCGACGGTGGCCGTGACCTCCAGCCCGGCCTCGGCCGCGGCGTCGCGGCCCAGCCGGTCCAGGGCGAGGGAGTCGGCCACGAGGACGACGCGGTGGCCCGTGGGCAGCGGCTGGCTGGCCACGGCCATGAGGATGTCGAGCATGGCCTCGTGCGTGTGGGCCTCGAGCACGCCGGTCTGGTCGAGCATCGAGTCCACGGTGCCCTCGGGGGCCTGGGTGGTGCGGGTCTCGTGGCCCGGGGGCAGGAAGCGCCCGGTGACGTCGGAGCGGACCACCACGACGGGCTTGGTGCGGGAGAGCCGCCGGGCGATGCGGGAGAACTTGCGTGGGTTGCCGAACGACTCGAGGTACACACCGACGGCGGCGGTGTGGGGGTCCGCCTCGAAGAACTGCATGGCGTCGTTGCCCGAGACGTCCGCACGGTTGCCGGCGCTGATCGAGGTGGAGATCCCCACCCCGCGGCGCTTGACGCCGGCGGAGACCATGGCGCCGACGGCGCCGGACTGGCTGAACAGCCCGACGGGGCCGCGCTGGGCCAGGCCCGGGGACGGGGAGGCGTTGAGGCGGATCGCGGGGTCGGTGCGGACCAGGCCGGCCGAGGCCGGGCCGATCACGCGCATGCCGTGGGCGCGGGCGAGGGAGACCAGGCGGCGCTGGGCCTCGAGCCCCTCGGCGCCGGCGTCGGCGTAGCCCGAGGTGAGGACCACGAGGCCCTGGGCCCCGGCCGCGGCGGCCTCGGGGATGAGGGCCTCGACCTCGTCGGCGGGCACAGCGACGACGACGAGGTCGACCGGCTCGCCGATGTCGGCCAGGGAGCGGTGGGCGGTGAGGCCCTGGACGTCCTCGGCGGCGCGGTTCACGGCGTGGACGGCTCCCGTGAAGCCCGCCTCGAGGACGTGGCGCAGCACGAGCGAGCCGACGGCCTGCGGATCGCGGGAGGCGCCGACGACGGCCACGGACGCGGGCTCGACCAGCTCGGCGACGCTGCGGGACTCGGCGCGGTGCTCGCGGGACTCGACGACGGCGCGCCACCGGGCGGTGGGGTCGATGGGGAACTCGACGGCCACGACGCCGTCCTCGAAGCGGCGAGTCACCTCGAAGCCGGACTCCTGGAACACCGAGAGCATCTTGCGGTTCTCGGGCAGGACCTCGGCGGTGAAGCGGCGGATGCCGTTCTCGCGGGCGGCCACGGCGAGGTGCTCCATGAGGATGGAGCCCAGTCCGCGGCCCTGCGCGGCGTCGGAGATGTTGAAGGCGACCTCCGCGGCGTCGGAGTCCCCGTAGCGGTCGTAGCGGCCCACGCCGAGCAGTCGGCCGCCGCGGGTGATCACGAACGCCACCCGGTCCCGGTGGTCCACGTGGGTGAACCGGTCCAGGTCCTTGGCGCTCAGCTCGGACTTGTACGTGAAGTAGCGCAGGTAGATGGAGTTCTCGGACTGCCCGGCGTGCATGCGCTGCAGCTCGGCGGCGTCCTCGGGCGAGATGGGCCGCAGGTGGGCCGTCGCACCGTCACGGAGCACCACATCGGCCTCCCAGTGGGAGGGATATCCGCGGACGGCTTCGGTCTCACCCATAGGATCACTGTAGACAATCCCCGACGCCGTGAGGACTCCCCGACCACCATGATGGCCCGTTCATCCCGTTCCCGCCCCGCCGAGCAGGACGCCCCGCGCCCGCTGCCGCTGGAGCAGGAGAACATCGTCGACGTCGACGTCTCCGAGGAGATGGAGGCGTCCTTCCTCGAGTACGCCTACTCGGTGATCTACTCGCGCGCCCTGCCGGACGCGCGCGACGGCCTCAAGCCGGTGCAGCGGCGCATCCTCTACATGATGGCCCGCATGGGCCTGCGCCCGGACCGCGGCCACGTCAAGTCCGCCCGTGTGGTGGGCGAGGTGATGGGCAAGCTGCACCCCCACGGCGACGCCGCGATCTACGACGCGATGGTCCGCCTCGCCCAGCCGTTCTCCCTGCGCCTGCCCGTGGTGGACGGGCACGGCAACTTCGGCTCGCTCGACGACGGCCCCGCGGCCCCGCGCTACACGGAGGCCCGCATGGCCCCGGCCGCCCTGGCGCTCACCGCGGACCTCGACGAGGGCACCGTGGACTTCGTCCCCAACTACGACAACCAGCTCCAGCAGCCGGCCGTGCTGCCCGCCGCCTACCCCAACCTGCTCGTCAACGGCACCACCGGCATCGCCGTCGGCATGGCCACGAACATGGCCCCGCACAACCTGCGCGAGGTCGTGGCGGGCGCGCGCCACCTGCTCGCGGACCCCGAGGCGGACCTCGAGGCGATCATGGCCCACATCCCCGGCCCCGACCTCCCCTCGGGCGGCCGGATCGTGGGGCTCGACGGCGTCCGCGACGCCTACGCGACCGGCCGCGGCACGTTCCGCATGCGGGCCGCCGTCGCCGTGGAGCAGGTCTCCGCGCGTCGCACCGGCCTGGTCGTCACCGAGCTGCCGTACGGCGTGGGCCCCGAGAAGGTCATCGAGCGGATCAAGGCCGGCGTCGACGCGAAGAAGCTCAGCGGCATCGCCGACGTCGTGGACCTGACGGACCGCAAGAACGGGCTGCGCCTGCAGATCGAGCTCAAGTCCGGGTTCAACCCCCAGGCCGTGCTGGCCGCCCTGTACCGGCACACCCCGCTCGAGGAGACGTTCGGGATCAACAACGTCGCGCTCGTCGACGGCCAGCCGCAGACCCTGGGCCTGCTGCCCCTGCTGCGGGTCTACGTGGACCACCGTCTGGACGTGGTGCGGCGCCGCACGGGGCACCGCCTCGGCAAGCACCGCGATCGTCTCCACCTCGTCGAGGGCCTGCTGCTGGCGCTCGTGGACATCGACGAGGTCATCGAGATCATCCGTTCCTCGGACGACACGGCGGCCGCGCGCACCCGCCTCATGGGCGTCTTCGACCTCACTCAGGTGCAGGCCGATCACATCCTGGAGCTGCGGCTGCGCCAGCTGACGAAGTTCTCCCGCATCGAGCTGGAGGCCGAGCGCGACGAGCTGCAGGCCGCGATCGCCGAGCTCGAGGCGATCCTCGCCTCCGACGCGCGGCTGCGGGAGGTGGTCTCGGCCGAGCTGCAGGCCGTCGCCGACGAGCACGGCGACGACCGGCGCACGGTCCTGCTCGAGGCCGAGACCGCCGCGGCCCCCGCCGCCGGGCCCGCACCGTCCGGGCCGACCCCCGCCGGCGCCGCTGAGGCCGGGGCGGACCTGATGGTCCCGGACACGGCGTGCTGGGCCCTGCTCTCCACCTCCGGACGCCTGCTGCGCACCGCGGACCGCACGCCGATCGCCCCGCAGGACCGGCGCCGCAAGCACGACGCCTTCGCCTCCGTGGTCCCGACGACGGCCCGCGGCGAGATCGGGGCCCTCACCTCCGCCGGCGCGCTGCACCGCCTCCAGGCGGTCGACCTGCCGGCGGCCGGCGAGCCGTCCGCGGCCCCCGCGATGACCGCGGCCGTCCCCGCCGCGGAGCTGGTGCCCCTGGCCAAGGGCGAGACGCTCGTGGCCCTGGTCCCCCTGGACGCCGTCCTGGCGCTGGGCACCGCCCACGGGGTCGTCAAGCGCGTCCGGCCGGAATGGCCCCTGAACCGCCAGGTCGTCGACGCCGTCGCCCTGAAGGACGGCGATGCGGTGGTCGGCGCCGCCCCCGCCCCGGACGAGGCCGACCAGCTCGTCTTCCTCACCCGCACCGGCCAGCTGCTGCGCTACGCCGCCTCCGCCGTGCGCCCCCAGGGCCCGGCCGGCGGCGGTGTCGCGGGCATCCGGCTGGCCGCCGGGGACACGGTGCTCGCGTTCGGGGTGGCCCCCGCCGCCTCCATCACCGAGACCGGTGCGGACGCCGCGGCCCACCCGCGGCCCGCCGTCGTGGTGACCGTGACGGACGGCGAAGCGGACGTGCTGGGCTCCGCCCCGGGCTCCGTCAAGGTCACGCCGCTCGGGGAGTATCCGGCCAAGGGCCGCGGCACCGGCGGCGTGCGCGCCCACCGGCTGCTCAAGGGCGAGAGCGGCCTCGAGCTCGGCTGGATCGGCGCCGCGCCCGCGCTCGCGGCCTCCCGGGCCGGCGTGGCCCGCGCGCTGCCGATCGAGTACGGGCGCCGGGACGGCTCGGGCGTGCCCGTGGACCAGCGCATCGAGGCCGTCGGCGCCGGCGCCTCCCCCGAACTCGTCTCGGTCCCGCCCGCCGAGGACGACGCCGTGGCCGTGTCCGCGGACTGACCCCGGTCCGGGGCGAGCCTGTTCGCCTCGGGCCGATCGACGCCCCGGATGGGCGCCCCGCCCGACCCCTCCGATACAGTGGGC
>NZ_JABFAY010000004.1:131024-149179 GCF_017168495.1 Micrococcus sp. KRD096
CCCCTCCCCCGACCCCCCGCAGATTGGTCCTGGTGACGAACGTGTCCGGCAACGCCAGCTACGAGTACTCCCGCGCCGCCCTCCTGGCGGTCACCGAGGTGGAGGCCCCCGTCGAAGTCACCTCGCGGGACCTCGACGACCAGCTGGCGGAGGTGCTCACCCGCCTGCGCCTGCCCGGCTCCCTCCTGGAGCGGGTGGCCGGTGTGCGCAGCCGACGGAACTGGGACGAGACCGAGGACTTCCAGGAGGCCGCCGCCCGCGCCGGCGTCGCGGCCCTGGAGCAGGCCGGCGTCCCCCGGGAGCGGGTGGGCCTGCTCGTGAACACGTCGGTCACCCGGGCCACGCTCGAGCCCTCCGTGGCCGTGCGGATCCATCACCTCATGGGGCTGCCGACCTCGGCGACCAACTTCGACATCACGAACGCGTGCCTCGGGTTCGTCAACGGCCTCATGCTCGCCTCCACCCTCGTGGACGCCGGCCAGATCGACTACGCGGTCGTGGTCGCCGCCGAGGACGCCTCGAAGGTGCAGGCCGCCACCGTGGCCAACCTGCACGCCGAGACCACGCACCGCGGCAACTTCATGGAGCAGTTCGCGTCCCTGACGCTGGGCTCCGGGGCCGCCGCCGCCGTCGTCGGCCGCATCGAGGACCACCCGGACGCCCATCGGATCGTCCGCGGGATCACCCGCGCCGGCACCGACCACCACGGCCTGTGCGTGGGCGACCACCACGGCATGTACACCGACTCCACCGCCCTGCTCAAGGACGGTCTCGAGCTCGTGATGGACGCGTGGCACGACGTCCCGGCGGAGTGGGCGTGGCCGGAGGCCGACCGGTTCATCACCCACCAGGTCTCGCAGATGCACACCGACGCGATCGCGGAGTCCGCCCACCTGGACCCGGCGCGCATCCCGACGACGTTCCCCACGCTGGGCAACGTCGGCCCGGCGTCGCTGCCCATCACCCTCGTGCGGGAGATGGACGCCCTGGAGGACGGGGACACGGTGGTCTGCCTGGGCGTGGGCTCGGGCCTGAACACCGCGATGCTCGAGATCGAATGGTGAGCTGAAGGAGCCAGAGCCATGCCCCAGATCGCTGGGACCCGGCGTGGTCCCGCCTCGTGGAGATCCGCTCCGCCGCGGACCCGGAGGGGACCGTGCGGACGCTGCACGTGGCGGACACCGGTCCCGTGCTCGCCGCGGCCGGGGCGGAGATCGTCGGCACGATCGTGGCGGTGCACGGCAACCCGACGTGGTCCTGGCTGTGGCGGTCCCTGCTCGCGGAGACCGTGCGCCGGGCACGCCGGGGCATGGCCGCGTGGCGCGTCGTGGCGCCGGACCAGCTGGACATGGGCTTCTCCGAGCGCCTCGCGCACGCGGGCTCCCCGTCCGCCGCGTCGATGGGCCGTGCCGGCGACACCTACCGCACGCTGGGCGGCCGCATCGCCGACCTGGACGCCCTGCTGGCGGCTCTCGGGCTGCGCGACCTGGCAGCCACCGGCCACCCGCTGATCACGCTCGGCCACGACTGGGGCGGTGTCGTGTCCCTCGGCTGGGCGGCGCGTCATCCGGAGCTGGTGGCCGGCGTCGCGACCCTGAACACCGCGGTCCACCAGCCCGAGGGGGCGCCGATCCCCGCCCCGCTGCAGGCCGCCCTCGCCGGGCCCGTCCTGCCGGCCTCCACCGTCACCACGGACGCCTTCCTCTCCGTGACGACCTCCCTCGCCACCCCGGCCCTCGACCGCGAGACGCGGGCCGCCTACCACCTGCCCTACGACACGGCGGCCCGACGCGGCGGCGTCGGCGGCTTCGTCGCGGACATCCCGGCCGACCCCGGCCACGGCAGCCATCCCGAACTGCAGCGGGTGGGCGAGGACCTCGCCGCCCTGGGCCGCACCGACGTGCCCGCCCTCATCCTGTGGGGCGCCGACGACCCGGTCTTCCTGGACCGCTACCTCGACGACCTCCGCGACCGCCTGCCCCACGCGCGCGTGCAGCGTTACGAGCGGGCGGGGCACCTGCTCGTGGACGACCGCGACATCACCGCGCCCCTGCTGCAGTGGGCCCAGCTGCTGCGCGGCGGCCAGCTCTCCGACCCCGCCTCGGGGCTGCCGGGCCCCGTCCCGCACGCCACCGCCGACGCGGCCGCCGACCCGGGCCTGGAGGTGGACCTCGGGGAGGAGCCCGGAGCCCGCGAGCCCGGCGTGGTCCGGCTCTGGGACCACCTGCGCGACTGGGGCGCCCCCGGCTCGGACCACCGCGAGTACACCGCGCTGGTGGACATGGCCGGCGCCCAGGCCGGCCGCTCGCTCGTGGGCACCGCCCGCCGCCCCGTGGCCGTCACCTGGGGTGAGCTGCAGGAGATGGTCTCGGCCATCGCCACCGGGCTGTGGGCCGCGGGCATGCGGCCGGGCGACCGGGTCGCCATGCTCGTGCCGCCGGGTCGCGACCTGTCGGCGGCCCTGTACGCCGTGCTGCGCGTGGGCGCCGTCGCCGTGGTGGCGGACCAGGGCCTCGGGGTCAAGGGCATGACCCGGGCGATGAAGTCGGCCCGCCCCCGCTGGATCATCGGCCGCACCCCCGGGCTGACGTTGGCCCGCGCCCAGTCCTGGCCGGGCACCCGGATCTCCGTGACCGAGCCGGGCGCCGCCCAGCGCCGCCTGCTCGACGTCTCCGACTCGCTCTACGCGATGGTGGACCGCCACCGCGACCCGGCCGCGGGCGACGCCGTCGACGAGCACGGCACCGTGCTGCCCGAGCCCGCCCTGGACGCGGACGCCGCGGTGCTGTTCACCTCCGGCTCCACGGGCCCGGCCAAGGGCGTCGTGTACACGCACGAGCGGCTGGGCCGCCTCGTGGCGCTGATCTCCCGCACCCTGGGCATCCGCCCGGGCGGGTCCCTGCTGGCCGGCTTCGCCCCGTTCGCGCTGCTCGGACCCGCCCTCGGCGCCGCGTCCGTCTCCCCGGACATGGACGTCACCCAGCCGGCCACCCTCACCGCGCAGAAGCTGGCCGACGCCGCGATCGCCGGGCAGTCGAGCGTGCTGTTCGCCTCCCCCGCCGCCCTGGCGAACGTGGTCGCGACCGCCGACGGGCTCGACGCTCCCCAGCGCGAGGCGCTCGACGCCGTGCGGCTCGTGCTCTCGGCCGGCGCCCCCGTGCACCCGCAGCTGATGCGGCAGGTCTCGGACCTGATGCCGAACGCCCGGGTCCACACGCCGTGGGGCATGACCGAGGGTCTGCTTCTCACGGACATCGACGGCGCCGAGGTGCAGCGCCTGCGCGCCGCCGACGACGAGGGCGTCTGCGTGG
Source organism: Micrococcus sp. KRD096 (assembly GCF_017168495.1). Lineage (NCBI taxonomy): Bacteria > Bacillati > Actinomycetota > Actinomycetes > Micrococcales > Micrococcaceae > Micrococcus > Micrococcus sp. KRD096. The sequence continues at coordinate 134,336 of NZ_JABFAY010000004.1, forward strand.
GCTCCGCGCTGCCCACGGTGTCCCTGGCCATCGCGCCGCTGCTCGAGGACGGCAGCGCCGAGGACGTCATCCTCGACCCCGCGCGGGGCCACGGCGTCCTCGGCGAGATCGTGGTCAGCGCCCCCCACCTGAAGGACCGCTACGACGCGCTCTGGCACACCGACCAGCAGAGCAAGCGCGACGGGCTGTGGCGGCGGGACGGCCGGGTGTGGCACCGCACCGCGGACGTCGGCCACTTCGACGCCGAGGGCCGCGTCTGGCTCGAGGGTCGGCTCCAGCACGTGATCACCACGCCCGAGGGCCCGGTCGGTCCGGGCGGGCCCGAGAAGACCGTCGACGCCCTCGGGCCGGTGCGGCGCAGCGCCGTCGTCGGCGTCGGGCCCCGGGGCACGCAGGCCGTGGTCGTCGTCGTGGAGGCGGCCGTGCCGGCCACGCGCCCGGCGCGGCGCCCGGGTCACCACCGGGACGGCCGGCCCAAGCAGGGCCTCGCCCCGACCGCGCTGGCCTCCGCCGTGCGCGCGGCCCTCGAGCCGCTGCCGGTGGCCGCGGTGCTCGTGGCCGATGAGATCCCCACGGACATCCGGCACAACTCCAAGATCGACCGCGCCCGGGTGGCCGACTGGGCGGAGGCCGTGCTCGCCGGCGGGAAGGTGGGTGCGCTGTGAGCGGCTTCGGCTACGACGTCGGCCTCGACGCCGCCGGGATGCCCGACCTCGTCGAGCGCCTCGCGTCGCGCCGCGTCCTGGTGACCGGCGCCTCGGGGCTGCTGGGTGCGGGCGTCGCCCGGGTGCTCGCCGATGCCGGCAACGACGTGACCACCCTGCAGCGGCGTCCCTCGGGCGTGCCCGGTGCGCGGGACGTGCGCGGGTCCGTGACCGACCCGGCCGCCGTCGAGGAGGCCCTGACCGGCGCGGACACCGTGGTGCACGTGGCCGCGAAGGTGTCCGTGTCCGGCCCCGAGCACGAGTACGAGGCCGTGAACGTGGAGGGCACGCGCATCCTGTTGCACGCCGCACAGCGCCACGGCGTGCGACGCTTCGTCCACGTCTCCTCCCCCTCCGTGGCGCACGCCGGCGACTCCATCGTCGGCGAGGGCGCCGGAGCCGCCAGCCCCGAGCACGCGCGCGGACCCTACGCGCGCACGAAGGCGGCCGGCGAGCGACTGGCCCTGGCCGCCGACCGCGACGACTTCCGCGTCCTGGTGCTGCGCCCCCACCTGATGTGGGGGCCCGGGGACCTGCAGCTCACCGACCGGATCGTGCAGCGCGCGCGGGCCGGGCGAATGCCCGTGCTCGGCACGGGCGCTCCCCTGGTCGACACGCTGTACACGGCCAACGCCGTCGAGGCCGTGGTGGCGGCTGTGTCCGCGGCCGACGTGCACCACGGCGAGGCCCTCGTGGTCACCAACGGCGAGCCGCGACCGGTCGGCGAGCTGATCCGCCAGATCGCGCTGGCGGGCGGCGCCGCGGAGCCCGAACGCCGCGTCCCGGCGGGCCTGGCCCGGCGCGCCGGCGCCCTGATCGAGCGGGCGTGGGAGCGGGATCTGTTCGGGCTGCGGTCCCGGGGCGTCGGCTCCGACGACGGCGAGCCGCCGCTGACCGAGTTCCTCGCCGAGCAGCTCTCGACCGCCCACTGGTTCGACCAGCGTCGCACCCGTGAGGTCCTCTCGTGGACGCCGACCGTGAGCATCGACGAGGGCCTGCACCGCGTCGCGGCGTACTACCGCGACCGCTGACGCCCGCCGCGGCCGGAACGAGCGCCCGTCCCGAGCTTTCGTTCGGGAAACGGCGCGGGTCACGCCGCTTTCGTTCGGGAAACGGCGGCGGCCGCGCCGCCGTTTCCCGAACGAAAGCGGAGGGTCAGGCGTCGATGCGCGCGCGGTCCAGCTCGTCGGCGTGGGAGACGATGAAGTCCTTGCGCGGGGCCACCGCCGAGCCCATGAGCAGGTCGAAGACCCGCTCGGCGGCCTCCACCTCGGTGATGTTCACGCGGCGGAGCATGCGGTGGCGCGGGTCCATCGTGGTCTCGGCCAGCTGGTCGGCGTCCATCTCGCCCAGGCCCTTGTAGCGCTGGATCGGCTCGCGGTACGAGCGGCCCTCCCGCTCCAGGCGGGCGAGCGTCGCGTGCAGCTCCTGCTCGGAGTACGTGTAGATGACCTCGCGTTCCTTGACGCCGCGGGTCACCGCCTCGATCCGGTGCAGCGGCGGGACGGCCGCGTACACGCGCCCGGCCTCGACCATGGGCCGCATGTAGCGGAAGAAGAGCGTCAGCAGGAGGGTGCGGATGTGGGCACCGTCCACGTCCGCGTCCGTCATCAGCACGACCTTGCCGTAGCGGGCCGCATCCAGGTCGAAGCTGCGCCCCGCACCACCTCCGACGACCTGGATCAGCGCCGCGCACTCGGCATTGGCCAGGATGTCCGAGACCGAGGCCTTCTGCACGTTCAGGATCTTGCCCCGGATCGGCAGCAGGGCCTGGAAGTCGGAGGACCGGGCCAGCTTGGCGGTGCCGAGCGCCGAGTCGCCCTCGACGATGAACAGCTCGGAGGAAGCGACGTCGTTGCTGCGGCAGTCCGCCAGCTTGGCCGGCATCGTCGAGGTCTCCAGGGCGTTCTTGCGCCGCTGGTTCTCCTTGTGGGTGCGCGCGGAGATGCGCGACTTCATCTCGGCGACGACCTTCTCCAGCAGCGTGTGCACCTGCTGCTTCTGGGCGCGGGCCGTGGAGGTGAGGCGGGCGGTCAGCTGCTTCTCCACCACTTGTGAGACGATCCGCCGCACCGCGGAGGTGCCGAGGATCTCCTTGGTCTGCCCCTCGAACTGCGGCTCGGCGAGCCGCACCGTCAGGACGGCGGTCATGCCGGCCAGCACGTCGTCCTTCTCCACCTTGTCCGACCCGGCCTTGAGCCGGCGCGCGTTGGCCTCCACCTGGGCCCGGAACACCTTCAGCAGTGCCGCCTCGAACCCGGACTGATGGGTGCCGCCCTTGGGCGTGGCGATGATGTTCACGAAGGACCGGAACACGGTGTCGTAGCCGACGTCCCAGCGCAGGGCGACGTCCACCTCGCACGTGCGCTGCACATCCTGCATGGAGGTGCGCCCGTCCTCGCCGAGCACCGGGACCCGCTCCTTGAAGGTGCCGGAGCCCTGGATCCGCCACACGTCCGTCACCGGGGTGGCGGGCGTGAGGTGCTCCACGAACTCGGAGATGCCGCCGTCGTACTGGAAGACCTCCTCGACCGGGCCGTCGGCGCCGGGCGTGCCGGGTCGGCGGCGCAGGTCCTTGACTGTGATCCGCAGGCCCGGGATCAGGTAGGCGGTCTGGCGCGCCCGCGCCTGGAGCTCCTCGGCGGAGAACGTCGCGTCCTTCACGAAGATCTGCTCGTCCGCCCAGTAGCGCACGCGCGTGCCGGTCTGCCCGCGCTTGGCCTTCCCGACGACGTCCAGCGGCGAGGCGTCCGTGGACGGCTCGAACGGGGCGTCTGGCGACGGGCGCGACCCGTCCTGGAAGCGGCCCGGCTCGCCGCGCCGGAACGACATCTGGTGGACCTTGCCGCCGCGCAGCACCTGCACGTCCAGGCGCGAGGACAGGGCATTGACCACCGACGCGCCCACGCCGTGCAGGCCGCCCGAGGCGGCGTAGGAACCGCCGCCGAACTTGCCGCCGGCGTGGAGCTTGGTGAACACCACCTCGACACCGGACAGGCCGGTGCGCGGCTCCACGTCCACGGGGATGCCGCGCCCGTTGTCCTCGACCTCGACGGAGCCGTCCGGATGCAGGGTGATCTCGATCGACTGCCCGAAGCCGGCCAGAGCCTCGTCCACCGAGTTGTCGATGATCTCCCAGAGGCAGTGCATGAGGCCGCGGGAATCGGTGGAGCCGATGTACATGCCCGGCCGCTTGCGGACGGCCTCGAGCCCCTCCAGCACGGAGAGGTGGCGGGCGTTGTACTCGGTGTTCGCGGGCACGGGGCGGGCCTTTCGGTGGACGACGGCGGCCGGTCCAGCCTACTCCGCGGGCCGGACACGCCAGGCTCCGCGCCGGACCTCCCGAGCCGCCCGGCCCGGCCGCTCGCGTACGCGGGTGGCGAAACGCGGGTGCGGGGCGGGCGCGCGGGGAAGTTCCCTGCCATCCTTGCTGTTCCATGGGACAAGAGGAGGACCGACCCGCCCCACCGGCGTCGTCGCCCTCCAGCCCCGAGAGACCCGAGGAGGACACCATGTCCATCACCGCCGTGGCCGAGCCGGCCGCCCTCACCCGTTCCGACCGCTGCGACCGCTGCGGCGCGCAGGCCTACGTCCGCGCCGTGCTGCACTCGGGCGGTGCCCTCCAGTTCTGCGCCCACCACGCCCGCGCCGTCGAGGACGCGCTGCGTCCCCAGGCCGCGCTGTGGCAGGACGAGACGGACCGCCTCACCGCCGGCGCCTGACGCGCCCGGCATGACGAAGGGCCGGACCCCCGCGGGGGTCCGGCCCTTCATCATGCCGCTCCGACTCAGTCCAGGTAGTCCCGGAGCACCTGCGAGCGGGAGGGGTGACGCAGCTTGGACATGGTCTTCGACTCGATCTGGCGGATGCGCTCTCGTGTCACTCCGTAGACCTTGCCGATCTCGTCCAGCGTCTTGGGCTGGCCGTCGGTCAGGCCGAAGCGCATGGCGACGACGCCGGCCTCGCGCTCGGAAAGGGTGTCCAGCACCGAGTGCAGCTGCTCCTGGAGCAGCGTGAAGGAGACGGCATCCGCGGGCACCACGGCCTCGGAGTCCTCGATCAGGTCGCCGAACTCGGAGTCGCCGTCCTCGCCGAGCGGGGTGTGCAGGGAGATGGGCTCGCGGCCGTACTTCTGCACCTCCACGACCTTCTCCGGGGTCATGTCCAGCTCCTTGGCCAGCTCCTCCGGGGTGGGCTCGCGGCCGAGGTCCTGGAGCATCTGCCGCTGCACGCGGGCCAGCTTGTTGATGACCTCCACCATGTGCACCGGGATGCGGATGGTGCGGGCCTGGTCCGCCATGGCGCGGGTGATGGCCTGACGGATCCACCACGTGGCATACGTGGAGAACTTGAAGCCCTTGGTGTAGTCGAACTTCTCGACGGCGCGGATCAGGCCGAGGTTGCCCTCCTGGATGAGGTCCAGGAACAGCATGCCGCGACCGGTGTAGCGCTTGGCCAGGGAGACCACCAGACGCAGGTTGGCCTCGAGCAGGTGGTTCTTGGCCTTGCGCCCGTCCGCGATGATCAGCTGGATGTCCCGGCGCTCGCGGTAGTCGTCGGAGGCCTCGTGCTGCACGACGTGCTCGGCGTAGAGGCCGGCCTCGATGCGCATGGCCAGGTCCACCTCCTGCTCGGCGTTGAGCAGGGCGACCTTGCCGATCTGCTTCAGGTAGTCCTTCACCGGGTCCGCCGTGGCGCCCGCCACGACCACCTGCTGCACCGGGGCGTCGTCCTCGGAGTCGTCCATGACGAACGCGCCCTTGGACTGGGCCACCTTCTGGCCTGTGGCGGCCGTCGTGCCGGTCACGGCCTCCGCGTCCATCGCCGGACGCTCCGGAGCGTCCGAGCCGTCCGCGTCCTCATCATCAGAGTCTTCGGTGGCGGTCTCGTCCGCCACCACGTCCTCCTCGACGGCGTCCGCGGCCTCGGTGCGCTCGCGCGCCTGGACGAGCTCCTCGTCGTCCTCGGCCTGCTCGGCGGAGGCGGCGGACGCGGTGGCCTTCTTGCCCCCGGTCGTGGCGGTCTTCTTCGCGGCGGTGGTCTTGGCCGTGGCGGTGGTCTTGGCCGCGGTGGGCTTCCGGGTCGCCTTCTTCTTGGCCGTCGGCGTGGCAGCGGTCTTGGTCGCCGCCGACTTCGTCGCGGTCGTCCGCGTCGTGGCGCCCTTGGTCGTGGCGCTCTTCGTGGCTGCCGACTTCTTGGCTGCCGACTTCTTGGCTGCCGTGGAGCGGGTGCGCGTGGTCGTGGCCCCGGAGGCAGTGGTCTCCTTGCCGTCCTGCGCACCGCTGGTCGTCGAAGTGGTCACTCGAGGCCTTTCCGTCTCGTCCGCGGCCACCCGCGGATCTTTGCAGTCCATAGACACGTGACCCTGTCAAGTCCCGGCCTCGGACGACCGACGTCGTCCGGGCCCGTCGACTGCAGGGTCCGTGTGCGTCAACGACGGCTGTGACCGATCTATTCCGAATCCGGGAAACGGGGTGCGGTCGGCCGTGCCGTCGTGAAGCCGCATCATTCTCTCATGGGCCGCCACCGTCGGGCCGCCACGCGGTGGCCGGGTCGGTCGCCCAGCCGGCGACGCACCCCGCGGCCACGATGCGTCGCAGGACGGAGACGAACGGGTCGCCGGGGCTCAGCGCCGCCGCCGCGGTCAGGTGGGCGTCCGCGTCGGAGCCGTGGCCGCGGGCCCAGCCGACCCACCCGGCCAGCGCCAGGGCCTGCGCCGCCACGGCCGGCGTCGCGACGGGCACCAGCGCGCGCAGCCCCGCCCGCAGGGCGTCCAGCCGGTCCCAGGCCGGAGCCCGGCCCGAGGCCGCGGTGAGGATCCGTTCCTCGTCCTCCGGATCCCCCGTGGCCGCGCCGGACGGCGCGGCGGCATGGAGCAGCAGGCCGTCGCGCCAGGCCGGACGCGTCAGCGGAGAGCCCAGCACGGCGGGGGCGGGCGCACCGCGGCCACGCGCCGCGCCGGTCAGCACCGACTCCCACTGCGCCAGCCACGCGCGGCGCGCCCGGGGCGTGTCCTGCTCGGGCGCCCGCCACCGCGCGTCGTCGGGCCGGGCCGCGGCGGGACCGCGGCGCGGGACCGGGGCGGGCACCGCCGCACGGTCCCAGACCGAACCGCGGGTCATCAGGTGCAGGGACAGGGGCGCGGCTCGGGGGTCGAGCGGGCCCTCCTCGGCGACGCCGCTCCCCCACCAGGGGCGCGCCCGTCCCTGGGCGCACGTCCAGGCCGCGGCGAGGGGGCGACCCGCGGACGCCAGGGCGTCGTCGAGCGCCGCGGCCCAGCCGGGACGGGTCAGCGGGGCCCGGGGGCCGTCCGGCAGCGCGAGGCAGAGCGTCGCGTCCGCGGCCGCGTCCCGCCGGCACACCTCGGCCACGGCGCAGGCCCAGGCACCGACGTCGACCTCCTCGGGAGGCAGGTCGACCCGCACCACGGCGCGCAGGCGCCCGTCGCGCAGGGTGAGGAGGACGAGGCTGGCCTCGGGCAACCGCCCGAGGGCGTGGCCGACGTAGGCGAGCAGGTCCTCCGGGCCGCGGGCCGGCAGGACGGGGACGTCGAGCGAGGTGGGGGCTTCCATGCCGCCACCCTCGCCGACCGGGCGCCCGCGGGGGGATCAGTCCCCGTCGTCGGTGGACGGACGGCCGGGTCCGTCCTCCTGTGCAGGAGCGGACCCGCCGCCGGCGTCCCGCGCGGCGAGGTACGCCTCGACGGCGGAGGCGAGTTCGTCCCCGTCGGGCAGGCCCTGCTCGGTCTCCAGCAGCGACCGCTCCTGGTCCTCGGCGTTCTGGTCGTAGTTGCGCTCCAGGCCGGCGATCATCTGCTGGATCTCCCCGGACCCGGAGACCTGGCGCTCCAGCTCGGCCTCGATGTCCCGCGAGGCGTCTCGCAGGTCGTCCGAGGGCAGCATGAGCCCCATGGCGGCCCCCGCGTACTCGAGCGCGGCCACGGCCGCCTGGGGGAAGGACGCCTCGGCCACGTAGTGCGGCACATGGACGGTGTAGCCCGCCGTCGGCAGGTCCGCCTCCTCGGCGCGCAGCTCCAGCATCTGCAGCAGCCCCGCGACGATGTCCGCCTGCGGGCTCCAGGTGGACAGCCCCTCGACGGCCTCGGCGCGGGACCCGTGGGTCGTGACCCCGAGCCGCCGCGTGTGCGGCACGGGCAGCGGGGCCGCGTCGAGGAACGTGAGCGAGTCCACCTCCCACTCCTGCGCGAGGCCGAGCACGGCCTCCGTCACCGCCTGCCACCGGAAGTCCGGCTCGGGGCCGGACAGCAGCAGGAAGGGGTGGCCGAGCAGGTCCTCGACCAGCTGCACCTCGAGCGCGGGCAGGCGCAGATCGCGGTAGCGGTCCCGGTCGAACCGGAGCCGGGGACGCCGGGCGCGGTAGTCGAACATCGAGTCGACGTCGAAGGAGACGACGGTCCGATGGGTCAGGTGCTCGTGCAGGGCGGCCCGCACCTGCCGAGCAACCCGGCCCGCGTCCATGTGCCCGGTCAGGGCCACGAGCATGCCCAGGCCGGGGGGCACGGGCGCCCCCTCATGACGGGTGTACAGCGGCGCGGCGTCCTGCACGTCTCGTTCCCCTTCCGGTGGTCTGTCTGCGGGAGAGCCGTCCCCGCCGCCCGGATGGCGACGGACGCACATCCCTCCCTGTCCTCTGGCGTCAGTCAACCACGGCACGGCACCCTCCTATTCCGCGCCCGCGCGCCCTGGACGGGCGCGCGAGCCCTCTGGCTAGGATGACGCGGGACGGCCCCGTGCTCCTGACGGACGCGCTGCCGGCCGAGGCGGCCACCGCCCTCGAGGCCTCGTTCGAGCTGCTGGGCGTGCGGGGCGCCGAGGACGAGGTCCACCGCCTCCCGGGCCTGGGCGGCGTGCCGGTGCCGCTGCTGGTCCTGGCCGGCGTCGGCGGCCTGGACGACGACGGTGAGGCCTCGGACGAGTCCCTGCGCCGCGCCGCTGGGGCTGCCGTGCGCTCCCTGGCCGGCACCGACGCCGTGGCCCTGGCCCTGCCGGCCGACACCCCGGCCCGACTGGCCGCCGTTGCCGAGGGCGCCGTCCTGGGTGCGTACGCCTTCACCGCCCAGAAGTCCGAGCGCGCCCGCGCCGAGGCGGACTCGTCCCGTCCCGTCCGCGAGCTCGAGGTCGTCACCCCGCTCGCCGCCGCGGACGCCGACCCCGTGCTGCGCCGGGCCGCCGTCGTGGGCGACGCGGTCTGCGCCGTGCGCGACCTGGTGAACACGGCCCCCTCGCACCTCTACCCGGCCACGTTCGCGGACGCCGTCGCGGAGGACCTCGCGGACTCGTCCGTGAGCGTGGACGTGTGGGACGAGGACCGCCTGCGCGCCGAGGGCTTCGGCGGCATCCTCGCGATCGGCCAGGGCTCCTCCCGCCCGCCGCGGCTCGTGCGCATCGAGCACGCGCCGGCCGACGCCGCCGCGCACATCGCGCTGGTGGGCAAGGGCATCACCTTCGACACGGGCGGCATCTCGCTGAAGCCCGCCGCCTCGATGATGACGATGAAGTCGGACATGGCCGGCGCCGCCACCGTCTTCGCCGTCGTGCGCGCCGCCGCGGCCCTGGACGTCCCTGTGAAGGTGACCGGCTGGCTGGCGCTGGCCGAGAACATGCCCTCGGGCACCGCCATCCGCCCGTCCGACGTCATCACGATGTACGGCGGCAAGACCGTGGAGGTCATGAACACGGACGCCGAGGGCCGCGTCGTCATGGCCGACGCCCTCGTGGCGGCCACCGACGAGCGACCCGACGCGGTGCTCGACGTGGCCACCCTCACCGGTGCCCAGCTGGTCGCCCTCGGCGTGCGCCACACGGGCGTCATGGGTGACGACGCGCTGCGCGACGAGGTCGTCGCCGCGGCCGACGCGGCCGGGGAGCTCGCGTGGGGCATGCCCCTGCCGGAGCAGCTGCGCGCCTCGCTCGCTTCGCGCGTCGCGGACATCTCCAACATGGGCGACCGCTTCGGCGGCATGATGACCGCCGCCACCTTCCTGCGCGAATTCGTCGACGCCGGACGGTCGGAGGGCGACGCCGCCGCACGGACCCCCTGGGCCCACCTCGACATCGCCGGCCCCTCCTTCAACGAGTCGGCCGCGTACGGCTACACCCCGCAGGACGCCACCGGCGTGATGGTGCGGACCCTGTTGGGTCTCATCGAGGGGCGTGCCCGGTAAGGTTGGTCCCGATGTCCACCGCGTCCCCGGCCGCGCGGCCCGCCGCCGACGGCCGGGGGTGGCGGTGACGCACCACCACCACGATCCACCGACCCCAGCACCAAGGAGCAACACCGTGGCCGACAAGGCAACCGCTCAGGAATTCGACGTCCTCGTCCTCGGCGGTGGCTCCGCCGGGTACGCCGCAGCCCTGCGTTCCGTGCAGTACGGCAAGTCCGTCGCCCTCGTGGAGAAGTCCAAGGTCGGCGGCACCTGCCTGCACTGGGGCTGCATCCCCACGAAGGCCTACCTGCACGCCGCCGAGGTGGCCGATGAGACCCGCAACGCCGCCAAGTTCGGCGTCAACGCGACCCTCGAGTCCGTGGACATGGCGAAGGTGCGCGACTACAAGGACGGCATCGTCGCCGGCAAGCACAAGGGCCTGGCCGGCCTGCTGAAGATGCGCAAGGTCCAGGTCATCGAGGGCGAGGGCAAGCTCGTCTCGAAGAACGAGGTCGAGGTTGACGGCACCCGTTACACGGCGGAGAACATCGTGCTGGCCTCCGGCTCCGTGGCCAAGACCATGGGCCTGCCCATCTCCAAGAAGATCATGACCTCCACGGAGGCCCTCGAGCTGGACTACACCCCGAAGTCGGCCATCGTGCTCGGCGGCGGTGTCATCGGCTCCGAGTTCGCGTCCCTGTGGAACTCCTTCGGCGTCGACGTCACCATCATCGAGGGCCTGAAGACCCTGGTCCCCAACGAGGACCCGGCGATCATCAAGGTCCTCGAGCGCGAGTTCAAGAAGAAGGGCATCAAGACCAACCTGGGCACGTTCTTCGACAAGGTCGAGGAGACCGACTCGGGCGTCAAGGTGACCCTCGCGGACGGCAAGGAGTTCGAGGCCGAGGTCTGCCTCGTCGCCGTCGGCCGCGGCCCGAACACCGAGGGCCTCGGCTACGAGGAGCAGGGCGTCAAGATGGACCGCGGCTTCGTCCTCACCGACGAGCGTCTGCACACCGGCGTCGGCAACATCTACGCCGTGGGCGACATCGTTCCCGGTCTGCAGCTGGCGCACCGCGGCTTCCAGCAGGGCATCTTCGTGGCCGAGGAGATCGCCGGCAACAAGCCGATGGTCGTCGAGGACATCAACATCCCGAAGGTCACCTTCACCGAGCCGGAGATCATGTCCGTGGGCTACACCCAGCCCAAGGCGGAGGAGAAGTTCGGCAAGGACAACGTCGAGGTCGCCGAGTACAACCTGGCCGGCAACGGCAAGTCCTCGATCCTCGGCACCGGCGGCATCATCAAGATGATCCGCCAGAAGAACGGCCCGATCGTGGGCGTGCACGGCATCGGCAAGCGCATCGGCGAGCAGATCGGCGAGGCGCAGCTCATCGTGAACTGGGAGGCCTACCCCGAGGACGTCGCCCAGTTCGTGCACGCGCACCCCACGCAGAACGAGGCCCTGGGCGAGGCCGCCATGGCCCTGTTCGGCCACCCGCTGCACAGCTGACCCACCGCACTGACCATCCCGGGTCCGTGCGTCGGGCCCACCTCGCAACCCCGGGTGGGCGCCCCCGGCGCCCACCCCTCATGAGGAGCATCGGAACCATGTCTGAAACCGTGAACCTGCCCGCCCTGGGCGAATCCGTCACCGAGGGCACCGTGACCCGCTGGCTCAAGGCCGTCGGCGACGAGGTCGCCGTCGACGAGCCCCTGGTGGAGGTCTCCACCGACAAGGTCGACACCGAGATCCCGTCCCCCGTGGCCGGCGTGCTCGAGGAGATCCTGGTCGAGGAGGACGACACGGTCGAGGTCGGCGCCCCGCTGGCCACGATCGGCGACGGCTCCGGCGGCGGCTCCGCCGACGCGTCGGAGGACGACGCCTCGGCAGAGGAGCCCGCCGTCGAGGAGGCGCAGCAGGACGACGCCCAGCAGGAGCCCGCAGGCGAGCCGGCCCCGGAGGAGCGCGCCTCCACCGACCAGGGCTCGGACGAGGCCCCGTCGGCCGGCGGCGAGGCCTCCGAGGTCACCCTGCCGGCGCTGGGCGAGTCCGTGACCGAGGGCACTGTGACCCGCTGGCTGAAGTCCGTCGGCGACGAGGTCGAGGTCGACGAGCCGCTGCTCGAGGTCTCCACCGACAAGGTCGACACCGAGATCCCCTCCCCCGTGGCGGGCACCCTCCTGGAGATCCGTGCGGAGGAGGACGACACCGTCGAGGTGGGCGCCGTCCTCGCACTCGTCGGCTCCGGCTCCGCCGGCGGCGGCACCGCCCCGTCGGAGAGCTCCTCCGGCCAGGACGAGGCGTCCGCCGAGGAGATCGAGGACAAGGCGACCGAGGCCGAGGCCCCCGAGGAGACCGAGGAGGCCGCCGAGGCCGCCGGGGCCGAGAAGTCGGAGGAGACGCCCGAGGCGTCCCCGTCCGAGGAGGCCTCCCGGCGCGAGTCCGCTGAGCGCGACTCCGCGCAGGGCGAGTCCGCCGAGGCGCCCGCCGCCACCGAGCCCGGCCAGGGCTACGTGACCCCGCTGGTGCGCCGCCTGGCCCACCAGAACAACGTGGACCTGTCCACGGTCCGCGGCACGGGCGTCGGCGGCCGCATCCGCAAGCAGGACGTGCTCGCCGCCGCGCTGGCCTCGCAGGCCGCCGCGGGCGGGTCCGAGGCTCCGGCCGAGCAGGCCTCCGAGGCTGCCGCCCCGTCGTCGGCCGCGTCCGCCCCGGCCACGAGCTCCTCCGTGGACCCCTCGGTCCGCGGCGAGGTGGAGAAGGCGCCGCGCATCCGCCAGGTCATCGCCCAGCGCATGCGCGAGTCCCTCGACCTGTCCACCCAGCTGACCCAGGTGCACGAGGTGGACGTCACCCGCATCGTGCAGCTGCGCAAGAAGGCCAAGGCCTCCTTCCAGCAGCAGGCCGGCGTGAACCTGACGTACCTGCCGTTCATCACGAAGGCCGTCGCCGAGGCCCTCAAGCAGCACCCCAAGCTGAACGCGTCGTTCTCCGAGGACAACAAGGAGATCACGTACCACGCGTCCGAGGACATCGCGATCGCCGTGGACACGGAGAAGGGGCTGCTGGTGCCCGTCATCAAGGACGCCGGCTCCCTGAACCTGACGGGCCTCGCCCAGAAGATCGCCGATGTGGCCGAGCGCACCCGCACGAACAAGATCTCGCCGGACGAGCTCTCGGGCGGCACGTTCTCGATCACGAACATCGGCTCCGTGGGCGCGCTGTTCGACACGCCGATCATCAACCAGCCGCAGGTCGCGATCCTGGGCACCGGTGCGATCGTGAAGCGTCCCATGGTGGTGACCGACGCGGACGGCAACGACTCGATCGCCATCCGCCACATGATGTACCTGTCCCTGACCTACGACCACCGCCTGGTGGACGGGGCCGACGCGGGCCGCTTCCTGACGACGCTGCGTCAGCGTCTCGAGGGCGGCGAGTTCGCCAACGAGCTGGGTCTCTGACGGAAAGGGAGAAGGACTGTGGATATCCTGCACAGCATCCTGGTGGCCGTGCACATCGTGTCCGCCGCAGCGATCGTGGGCGGTTGGTTCGCGCACTTCCGCAACCCGACCGTCACCACCTCGCAGTGGTGGGGCTCCGTGGGCATGATCGTCTCCGGCGTGGTGCTTTTCGGCCTCGCCATGAGCGGGGAGCCGAACCACATGAAGCTGGGCGTCAAGTTCCTGATCGGCGTCATCGTCTTCGTGGCCGCCCTGATCGGCCGCCGCAAGTCCAACCGCGGGGAGCTCGTGCCCACCGGGCTGGCCCACGCGGTCGGTGGGCTCGGCCTGGTCAACATCCTGGTCGCCGTCCTCTGGCAGTGACCGGCCCAGGCGGCTGACGCCGCACCACGCCGCGGGCCCCGGGGAGCTTCTCCCCGGGGCCCGCGGCGTTGGCCCGTCGGGACCGCCGGCCTCCGGCGCTGGATCCGGGCCCGGGGTCAGCGCGGATCGACGGTCTCGACCCGCCACGTCCGACCCGCCGCACCGCCGTCCCGCGCCTCGGGGTCCTCTCCGTGGCCGCTGCGCAGGACCAGCACGACCTCGTCGGCCGTCGCCTCCCGGTGGGCCGCCACGCGTCCCGCGCGGTCCAGCACGGTGTGGGCCGACGTCCGGAGCACGGCGTCGACACGCAGCGCGTCGTCCCCGGCCCGCCGGGCGGGTCCGGCCTGCTCCACCGTCACCTCGAGGCCGGAGAAGGCGAACCCCTCGTCCGTCAGCCGGCGCAGCAGATCCCGGTCGTTCTCCCACGCCGGTCCCCCGGGCACGGCGTAGGCGTCCAGTCGCGCAGGCTCCGGGTCGATGAGCGCGGCAGTCCGGGCGTGGCCGACCGCGGCCAGCGCCTCGCCCACGTCGACGGCGTCCTCCCCGGCGGCGTCCTCCCCGGGGGCACCCGCGTCCGGCACCCTCGCCGGCGTCCCGCTCTCCGGCGTCCCGTCCGCCGGGCGCGCCGCGTCCACCGAGGTGCCGGCCGGCACCGCGCCCGCCGGCTCCGGCGCCCCCTCCGTCGCGTCGCCCAGGGACGCCGGCCACCACAGCCCGGCGGTGCCGCCGCCGACGGCCAGCGCGGTGGCCAGCCCGGCGGCCACGAGGACGCCCCGGCGTGGCGCCGCCCCCCGTCGGCGCGCGAGCGCGCGCCGTCTCGGAGCCGCGCGTCGTCCCCGGCGTCGCCGCGTGGGCCCGGAGCCCGGCAGCACCGTGGGCAGCAGGTGCGCCACCTCGGCGGGGGCGGCCTCTCCCAGCGGGACCGGCTCGGGCCGGGCCGTCGCGTATACGGCTGCGGCGGCCTCCTCCGCGCTCGGCCGCGCCGCCGGGTCCGGGGAGAGCGCCGCATCGAGCAGCAGCGCGAGCTCGGGGGACGCTTCGGGGACCAGGACGGGCAGCGGCGCCCGATGCCCGGCGGCGCCCGGCGCCCGACCGGTGAGCGCGTACCAGCCCAGGGCGGCCCACGCATGGACGTCACTCGGC
>NZ_JABFAY010000004.1:149279-161577 GCF_017168495.1 Micrococcus sp. KRD096
CCCCTCCACCGCGGCGAGCGCCTCGGGGGCCGCGAAGCCCGGCGTCGCCCCGGCCCCCGACGCCCCGCCGACCACCCGGGCGACGCCGAGGTCGGCGAGGGCCGGGCTGCCGTCGACGCCGAACAGGACGTTCGCCGGGGACACGTCGCCGTGCACCACCCCCTCGCGGTGCAGGGACGCGAGAGCCTGGGCGATCGGGACGAGCACGGTGACGGCCTGCCCCGGGCTCAGGGGTCCGACCCGCTGCACCATGTCCTGCAGCGTGCCGGCCGCGCGGTGCTCGGTGAGGACCCCGAGGCCCCGGTCCGTCTCCACCACGCCGAGCACGCGCAGCAGATGGGGATGCGCGACCCGTCCGGCCTGCGCCTCCGCCGCCAGCGCATCCGGCGCCGCGCCGGCACGGGGCACCTTCAGGGCGGCCCGGACGCCCCGACCGTCCTCGACGAGCCAGACCTCCGCCTGGGCGCCCGCGCCGAGCAGGCGGACGGGTTCCCAGCCCGGGGCGCGCGGCGCAGCCGTGCCCGGCTCCGACGACCTCTCCGGTTCGGTCTCCGGCCCGCCGCCGACGCGTCCGGCCGCGCCGCCGTCCGCCTCGTCCCAGTCCCGCATCGGTCTCCCCTCTCCGCCGCGCCGTCCGTTCCAGCCCAGGGTGCCGCATGTCCCCGAGCGTCACGGCGGTTGTCCACAGGTCCGGGCCCGAGGACTACAGTGGACGTCATGCCCGAGACACCCCTGCCGCCCCTGCGCGTGCTCGGCCTGGCGCCCGACCTGGTGGACTACCACGCCGCCTGGGACGCCCAGCGCGCCCTGCACGCGGACGTCGTCGCCGGCCGCTCCGACGGCGAATTCCTCCTCCTGGAGCACGAAGCCGTCTACACGGCCGGTCGCCGCACCGAGGACGCCGAGCGCCCCACGGACGGCGCCCCCGTCGTGGACGTGGACCGCGGCGGCAAGATCACATGGCACGGGCCGGGCCAGCTGGTCGGCTACCCCGTGGTCCGGCTGCGCGACCGTGCCCACGTCAAGGACTACGTCTGGTTCCTCGAGGAGCTGCTGATCCGCACCGCCGCCGAGTTCGGCGTCACGGCCGTCCGCGTGGACGGGCGGGCAGGCATCTGGGTCCTCGCGGACCGGGACGACGACGGCACGGCCCGCCCGGACCGCAAGGTCGGCGCCATCGGCCTGTCCATCCACGACGGCGTCTCGATGCACGGCTTCGCACTGAACTGCTCCAACTCCCTGGCCCCCTACGAGGGCATCATCGCGTGCGGCATCACGGACGCCGCCACCACCACCCTGTCGGTCGAGACGGGCCGGACCATCACCCCGGCCGACGTCGTGCCGGTGCTCACCCGTCATCTGGACGAGCTCGGGCCTGCGTACATCGCCGTCACCCCCACGGAAGGAATCCCCGCATGAGCCTCGCCCCCGAAGGACGCCGCCTGCTGCGCGTGGAGGCGCGCAACGCCGAGGTGCCCGTCGAGCGCAAGCCCGAGTGGATCAAGGCCAAGGTCCACATGGGCCCCGAGTACATCGGCCTGAAGAACAAGGTCAAGTCCGCCGGCCTGCACACCGTGTGCGAGGAGGCCGGCTGCCCCAACATCTTCGAGTGCTGGGAGGACCGCGAGGCCACGTTCCTCATCGGCGGGGACATCTGCACCCGCCGGTGTGACTTCTGCGACATCACCTCCGGCAAGCCGCGCCCCCTGGACATGGAGGAGCCGCAGAAGGTCGCCGAGAACATCCGCGAGATGGACCTGCGGTACGCCACCGTCACGGGCGTGGCCCGTGACGACCAGAAGGACGGCGCGGCGTGGCTCTACGCGGAGACCATCCGCCGCATCCACGCGCTCAACCCGGGGACCGGCGTCGAGATCCTGCCGCCGGACTTCGGCGCGGTGCCGGAGCTCGTCCAGCAGGTGTTCGACGCGCGGCCCGAGGTGTTCGCGCACAACCTGGAGACGGTGCCGCGCATCTTCAAGCGCATCCGCCCGGCCTTCACGTACGAGAAGTCCCTCCGGGTGCTCACGATGGCCAAGGCCGACGGGCTCGTGACCAAGTCCAACCTCATCCTCGGCATGGGCGAGGAGGACCACGAGATCGACCAGGCCCTGGTGGACCTGCACGAGGCCGGCTGCGACATCATCACCATCACGCAGTACGTGCGGCCCTCGAAGCTGCATCACCCCATCGACCGCTGGGTGAAGCCGCAGGAGTTCGTCCAGTGGTCCCAGCGCGCCGAGGAGATCGGCTTCCAGGGCGTCATGGCGGGCCCGCTGGTGCGCTCGTCGTACCGCGCGGGCAAGCTCTATGCGCAGGCCATGCAGCGCCTCGGCCGGGCCCTGCCGGAGAACCTGGCGCACCTGGCCGGGGAGAAGACCGCCCGCCAGGAGGCCTCCGCCGTCGTCGCCCAGATGTCCTGAGCCGCCCGACTAGACTGGACCCCGTCATGACGAAGAACAGCCAGCCCCCCGCGTCCTCCTCCGGCTCCACCTCCGCCACGCTCAAGGAGGTCAAGGCCATGCAGCGCGAGCGTCGCCTCCGCGAGAAGGAGCAGACGAAGGCGCAGCGCCGGGACAAGCGCGCGGCGAAGGGTCCGGGTGTGATCTCCCAGCTCAAGCAGGCCTACGCCATGACCAAGGCGCACGACCCCAAGGTCGGCCTGTGGATGCTGCTGGCCTTCCTGGTCGCCCTGGTCGTCGGCCTCGTCGTCGGCCTCCTGCTGGACAACTGGATCACATGGCTGCTCATCGCGATCCCGTTCGGTGTGCTCGCCGCCGTCGTCATCCTGAACCGGAAGGCGCGCCGCGCCGGGTTCGCCCAGCTCGAGGGCCGCCCCGGCGCCGCCGGCGCCGCGCTCTCCACGCTGGGCCGCGGCTGGATCGTGTCCGAGCAGCCGGCCGCCGTGAACCCGAAGACCCAGGACCTCGTCTACCGGGCCGTGGGCCGGCCGGGCGTGGTGCTGGTGACGGAGGGCCCCTCCCCCCGCGTCGCCGCGCTGGTGGGCAAGGAGGAGAAGGCCATGCGCCGCTTCCTGCCCGGCGTGCCCGTCACCGTGGTGGAGTCCGGCAACGGTCAGGGCCAGGTCCCGCTGCACGAACTGCCCGGCACGCTCAAGGGGATGAAGAAGGCCCTCACGGCGCAGGAGGTCCAGGCCGTGGACAAGCGTCTGACCGCGCTCAACACCAACCGGCTGCCCATCCCCAAGGGCATCGACCCGAACAAGGTGCGCCCGAGCCGCCGCGCGATGCGCGGCCGCTGAACCGGCCGCAGACGACAGGGGCGCCCCGCCGACGCACGGCGGGGCGCCCCTATCGTGTGCGGGCGGGACGGTCACATGCGGATCTCGACGGTGTCTGCGAGCTTGTCGTGCATGCCGCGCCCGTCCGGCCCGACGACGACGGCCGGCAGCACGAGGCACAGCAGCGCCGTGCGCAGCAGGATCCGGGGCAGGCCCGCCGGGCGGCCGCCGACGCGGACGACCTGAATGCGACACACGGCCTTGCCCACCGTGGTGGCCAGCAGGGTGAGCCCGAGGACATGCATCGCCGCGAACACGAGGAGGGTGGCGATCGCGTCGCCGTCGAAGGCCAGCCACGAGATGCCCAGGGCGATGAACCAGTCGAGGACGAGGGCGCCCATCCGGCGGGCCGCCGTCGCCATGGAGGCCGGACCCCGTTCCGGCAGGCCGAGCAGGTCCCCCGGCCAGCGGCCGCCCGCGCGGCCCCCGCCGGGACCGTCCACCCAGCCAGCCAGGTCGCGGCGCGTGATCAGCGGCTCCGCTCGGCCGGTCGTCTCAATGCGGTCCTGGGGGTCGGGTGCTCTGCGTGCCACCCCACCAGCGTAGTGCGCGACCCCAGGACGCGCGTCGGTCTGGCGGGGCCCCGCCGGGCGCGTAGTGTAGAGGCGTCCGCCGCCGCAGGCGTCGCCGCCACACACAGGAAGGCCAGGAGCGAACCATGTTCACCTCCCCCCAGGAAGCCCTCACGTACATCCAGGAAGAGGGGGTCGAGTTCGTCGACGTCCGCTTCACCGACCTCCCCGGGCTGCAGCACCACTTCAACGTGCCCGCCTCGAGCGTCGACGAGGACTTCTTCGTCACCGGCCAGCTCTTCGACGGCTCCTCGATCCGCGGCTTCGCCGGCCTGGCGGACTCGGACATGCAGCTCATCCCGGACGTGGCGACCGCCTTCGTGGACCCCTTCCGGGTCCGCAAGACCCTCACGATGAACTTCTCCATCGTGAACCCCCGCACCGGCGAGCCCTACCTGCGCGACCCGCGCGGCGTGGCCCAGCGCGCGGAGGCCTACCTGAGCTCCTCCGGCATCGCCGACACGGCGTTCTTCGCCCCCGAGGCCGAGTTCTTCATCTTCGAGGACGTCCGCTACGAGTCCTCCCCCCGCGGCTCGTTCTACGCCGTGGACTCGGACGAGGCCTGGTGGAACGCCTCCCGCGAGGACGAGGGCGGCAACCTGAGCCACAAGACCGGCCTCAAGGGCGGCTACTTCCCCGTCTCCCCCACGGACAAGCAGGCCGACCTGCGCGACGAGATCTGCTCGGTCCTGGCCGAGGTCGGCCTCGAGGTAGAGCGCTCCCACCACGAGGTGGCCGCCGCGGGCCAGGCGGAGATCAACTACCGCTTCAACACGCTGACCCACTCGGCGGACGACCTGCAGAAGTTCAAGTACGTCGTCAAGAACGTCGCCAACATGTTCGGCAAGTCCGCGACCTTCATGCCCAAGCCCGTCTTCGGCGACAACGGCTCCGGCATGCACTGCCACCAGTCCCTGTGGAACGGCGGCGAGCCGCTGTTCTTCGACGAGAAGGGCTACGCGAACCTCTCGGACACCGCCCGCTGGTACATCGGCGGCCTGCTGAAGCACGCCTCCGCGGTCCTGGCCTTCACCAACCCCACGGTGAACTCCTACCGCCGCCTGGTGCCGGGCTTCGAGGCCCCCGTGAACATGGTTTACTCGCAGGGCAACCGCTCGGCGGGCATCCGCATCCCGATCACCGGCTCCAACCCGAAGGCCAAGCGCATCGAGTTCCGCGCCCCGGACGCCTCGGGCAACCCGTACCTCGCGTTCGCCGCGCAGCTGATGGCCGGCCTGGACGGCATCCGCAACCGCATCGAGCCGGCCGAGCCGATCGACAAGGACCTCTACGAGCTGCCGGCCGAGGAGGCCGCCGACATCCAGAAGGCACCCGCCACCCTGGACGAGGCCCTGAACGCCCTCGAGGAGGACCACGAGTTCCTCCTGGCCGGCGACGTGTTCACCGAGGAGCTGATCGAGACCTGGATCGCGTACAAGCGCGAGATGGAGATCGCCCCGCTGGCCCTGCGCCCGAACCCCTACGAGTTCGAGCTGTACTACTCGGTCTGATCCGCCCGCCGCGGCCCCGACGACGGCCGTTCGTCTCCCACGCCGGAGGCGGGCGGCCGTCGTCGTGCCCGGCCGCGGAATAGTCCGGGGCCGGTGGGCGCTGGATCTGTGGAGACCTCCGCCCGGCCGGGCGGCCCGCAGACCAGGAGCACCATGACCGAGCACACCGCCCCCACCCCCCTGCCGCTGTCCCTGCTGGACCTCGCCCTCGTCCGCGACGGCGCCCCGATGGGCGAAGCCTTCGCCGAATCCGTGGAGCAGGCCCGCGTCGCCGAGGCCGCCGGCTTCCGGCGCGTCTGGTACGCGGAGCACCACAACATGCCCTCCATCGCCTCCTCCGCCACGGCCGTACTCATCGCGCACGTGGCCGCGCACACCGACTCGATCCGCCTCGGCTCCGGCGGCGTCATGCTGCCCAACCACTCGCCGCTGGTGATCGCCGAGCAGTTCGGCACCCTGGCCGAGCTGCACCCCGGCCGCATCGACCTGGGCCTGGGTCGCGCCCCCGGCACCGACCAGCGGACGCTGCAGGCGCTGCGCCGGGATCCGTCGGCGGCCGAGCGCTTCCCGCAGGACGTGCTCGAGCTGCAGGGCTACCTCACCGGCCAGAGCCTGATCCCCGGCATCGACGCCTACCCCGGCAAGGGCACCAACGTGCCGCTGTACATCCTCGGCTCCTCGGCGTTCGGCGCCCAGCTGGCCGCGCAGCTCGGCCTGGGCTACGCGTTCGCGAGCCACTTCGCACCGCAGATGCTCGAGCATGCGGCGCGCCTGTACCGGGAGCACTTCGAGCCCTCCGAGGCCCTCGCGGAGCCGCACTTCATCGCGGCGGCCAACGTGATCGCTGCGGACACCGAGGAGATGGCCGAGCGGGAGTGGCAGGCCGCGCAGCGGGCGCGCATCCGGATGATGCTCGGCCGGGGCCGCACCCTCACCGACGACGAGGTCGAGATGCTGCTGCACTCCCCCGCCGGTCAGCAGGTGCTCGGGATGCTCGAGTGCACGGCCGTGGGCACCGGCCCGACGACGGCGGCGTGGCTGCACGACTTCGCGGCGCGGGTCCAGGCGGACGAGCTGATCATCACGACGGCGGCCCAGGACGCCGGCGTGCGGCGACGCACCCTGGAGCTGCTCGGGGAGCACGTCGTGCGCGCCTGAGCCGGCGCTCGCGACACCGGAGCACGGCCGGCCCGCCACCCCGTCGAGGTGGCGGGCCGGCGTCGTTCAGAGCCCGTAGAACCGGGTCTCGAACACCTGACGGGCCAGGCGGGTCACCCGCAGGTAGCGCTCCTCGAGCTCCCCGCCGGCCGTGCCCACCCCGCTGAGGCGGGCCACGGCCTCGAGGTCGCGCATGTTCGTGGGCAGCACGTCCGAGACCTTGCCCGTCCACAGCAGCAGGGCGGCGCGGATCCGGGTGGCCAGCAGCCACGCCTCCTCCAGCACGGCGACCTCGGCCTCGGGCAGCAGCCCGTGCCGGGCGATCGCCCGCAGGGCCGGCAGCGTGCCGGTGACCCGCAGGTCCTCGACCTCTCCCGCGTGGCGCAGCTGCAGGGACTGCACCAGCCACTCCACGTCCGAGAGCCCGCCGCGGCCGAGCTTGACGTGCCGGGAGGGGTCCGCGCCGCGGGGCAGGCGCTCGGCCTCCACACGGGCCTTGATGCGCCGGATCTCCCGCGCGTCCGCGGTGGTCAGGTCCCCGGCGTAGCGGACGCCGTCGGCCCAGCGGCGGAAGTCGGTGGCGAGGTCGTCGTCGCCGGCCAGGGGGCGGGCGCGCAGCAGCGCCTGACGCTCCCACACCTCGGCCCAGCGCCCGTAGTACTCCCGGTACGAGTCCAGGGTGCGCACGAGCGGCCCCTGGCGCCCCTCGGGGCGCAGGTCGGCGTCCACCTCGAGCGGCCGCTCGCCGGGCAGCGGCGGGGTCGCGGGGCGGTGCAGCAGGGACATCAGCGTCCGCACGACCTCCTCGGCCTGCTCGCGCGCCCGCCCCTCGTCGACGCCGGGGCGTGGCCGGTGCACGAACAGGGCGTCGAGGTCCGAGCCGTAGGTGATCTCCCGGCCGCCCTGGCGGCCCATGGCCACCACGAGCACGTCGGTGAGCGGGTCGGCGTCCCCGACGACGGCGCGCGAGGCCACGCGCAGGGCGCCGACGACGGTGATCTGGTCGATGTCCGACAGGGCCCCGGTGACGGCCTCGAGGTCCAGCAGCCCCGAGATGTCCGCCAGGGCCACGCGCAGGGTCTCGCTGCGGCGCACCTGCCGCACGTGGCGGACGGCGGCCGGGGCCTCCTGCGCGGCCACGCGGCGGTCGAGCCGCGCGTCGACCTGGCGCCAGAGCTGTATGGCGCCCCGGGGGTCGAGCTCCCGGTCGTCCCCCACCCAGGCCACGGCCTCGGGCGAGTGCTCGAGCAGGTCCCCCACGAACCGGGAGCCGGACAGGACTAGGCACAGCCGCCGGGCGGCGTCCGAGGAGTCGCGGAGCATCCGCAGATACCAGGCCGTGCCGCCGAGCGACTCGGAGAGCCGGCGGAAGGCGAGCAGGCCGCCGTCGGGGTCGGCGCCCCGCGCGAACCACCCGAGCATGGCCGGCAGCAGCTGCCGCTGGACCGCGGCCCGGCGCGAGACGCCCTGCGTGAGGGCCTCGATGTGCCGCAGGGCGCCCTGCGGGTCGCGGTAGCCCAGCGCCGCCAGGCGGTCGCGGACGGCCTCCGCGGACAGCCGCACGTCCTCGGCGGACAGGGCGGCCGTCGTCGACAGCAGCGGCCGGTAGAACACGGTCTCGTGGAGACCGCGCACGGCGCGGCGCACGCGCGTGAACTCGGCCTGGAGGTCCTCGCCGGTGGCGGGGCCCCGGTCGGCGGCGCCGCGCATCGACCGGGCGACGACGCGGCGGGCCTCTTCCTTGACCGGCATCAGGTGGGTGCGCCGCAGGTGCACGAGCTGGATGCGGTGCTCGAGGGTGCGCAGCCACCGGTAGTGCTCGTCGAACGCCCGCGCGTCTCGCGTGGTGACGTAGGAGGCGGCGTGCAGCGCCCGCACCGCGTCGAGCGTGCCGCGCACCCGCAGCGACTCGTCCGCACGGCCGTGCACGAGCTGGAGCAGCTGGGCCGTGAACTCGACGTCGCGCAGGCCGCCGGGCCCGAGCTTGATCTCCCGCTCGCGCTCCGCGGGGGCGAGGGTGTCCAGGACCCGGGCGCGCATGGCCCGGACGGACTCGACGAACCCGTCGCGCGCGGAGGACTCCCACACCCGGGGCCAGATTTCCGCGATGTAGCGCTCGCCGAGCTGTGGCGAGCCCGCGATGGGGCGGGCCTTGAGCAGGGCCTGGAACTCCCAGCCGTGGGCCCAGCGGCGGTAGTACTCGGCGTGGGACTCCACGGTGCGGCTCAGGGCGCCGTCCTTGCCCTCGGGACGCAGGTTGGCGTCGACTTCCCACAGTCCCGGCTCGGGGGCCGCGCCCTGGATCACGCGGCCGATGCCCGCGGCCAGCTCGGCCGCGAGCGCGGCGGCGCGCGGCCCGTCCGGGACCTCGGCGTCGGGGTCCGCGCCGTCCGCGGCCTCGCGGACGGCGTGGGCGAACACGACGTCCACGTCTGAGACGTAGTTGAGTTCGCCGGCGCCGCACTTGCCCATGCCGATCACGGCGAGGTCCACGCGGTCCACCACGGGGCCCTCCCGCTCGGTGAGGACGGCCCGTGAGACGGCGAGCGCCGCGTCCACGGTGGCGCCGGCCAGGTCCGCGAGCCAGCGGCCCACCGAGGGCATGGCCGCCGTGGGCTCGGCGGAGTCGAGGTCGCGCAGGGCGATCGCGGCCAGCTGGCGGCGGTAGGCGCGGCGCAAGGCGACGGCGGCGTCCTTGCCGGTGACGGCCGCGAGGGGGCGGTCGGCGTCCGGGTCGGCGCCCACCGAGTCCAGGAGCAGGCGGCGCAGGGCGGCGGACGCATCACCCCAGGGCTCGCCGGCGGTCGGGTCGGGCTGGGCGAGGGCGGGCGCGGTGGCGGCGGCCGCGTCCGGGTCGAGGACGAGGTCCAGGTGCTCGGGACGGCGGATGAGGAACTCGCCGAGGGCCTCGGAGGCGCCGAGCAGCCGCAGCAGGCGGGCCGTCGTCCCGGGGTCCCGGAGGGCGTGGTGGACGCGGGGCTCGCGCTCGGCCAGGCGCACCCACAGCAGCAGGGCCCGGTCGGGATCGGCGGCGTGGCCGAGGAGCTCGACGAGGGGACGCACGTCCACGCCCTCGAACTCGGGCGAGGTGAGCAGCGTCTGCACGCGGCCGGCGTCGGCGACGCCGGCGTGCGCGAGGGTGCGGCGGTCCGGGGCGTCGGCGGTCGCCGCGTCGGGCAGGGCGGACACGGCCGGCGCCTCAGAGGCCGGAGAGGTAGCGCCGCAGCTCGTACGGCGTGACCTCCACCCGGTAGTCGTCCCATTCCTGGCGCTTGTTGCGCAGCAGGGCGTCGAAGACGTGCTCGCCCAGCACGGATGCCACGAACTCGGACTCCTCGGCGGCGCGCAGGGCGTCGTGCAGGGTGCCGGGCAGGGGGACGTGGCCGAGCACGCGCCGCTCGTGGGTGGTCAGCGCGCTGACGTCCTCGGCGGCGGACTCGGGCAGCTCGTAGCCCTCCTCGATGCCCTTGAGCCCGGCCGCGATCAGCAGGGCGTAGGCCAGGTACGGGTTGGCCGAGGCGTCGATGCCGCGGTACTCGATGCGGGCCGAGCCGGCCTTGTCCGGCTTGTACAGGGGCACGCGCACGAGCGCGGAACGGTTGTTGTGGCCCCAGGAGACGTACGAGGGCGCCTCGCCGCCGCCCCACAGGCGCTTGTAGGAGTTCACGAACTGGTGGGTCACCGCGGTGATCTCCACGGAGTGGCGCAGCAGGCCCGCGATGAACCGGCGGCCCGTGACGGAGAGCCGGAACTCGTCCGCGGGGTCGTAGAACGCGTTCGCGTCGCCCTCGAAGAGGGAGAAGTGGGTGTGCATGCCGGAGCCCGGGTGGTGGGAGAACGGCTTGGGCATGAACGTGGCGTAGGTGCCCTGGGCGGCGGCGACCTCCTTGACGACGGTCCGGAACGTCATCACGTTGTCCGCCGTCGTGAGCGCGTCCGCCGCGCGCAGGTCGATCTCGTTCTGGCCGGGGCCGTTCTCGTGGTGGCTGAACTCGACGGAGATGCCCATGCCCTCGAGGAGGCTGACGGCGTCGCGGCGGAAGTCGGCCGCGTCGGAGCCGGGCACGTTGTCGAAGTAGCCCGCGCGGTCCACGGGCACCGGCTCCCCGTCCGGGCCGGGCTGGTCCGACTGCAGGAGGTAGAACTCGATCTCCGGGTGGGTGAAGCACGTGAAGCCCCGGTCCGCGGCCCGGTCCAGCACGCGGCGCAGCACGTGCCGCGGGTCGGCGGGGGCGGGGCGGCCGTCCGGGGTGAGCACGTCGCAGAACATCCGGGAGCTCTGTCCCTGGTCGCCGCGCCAGGGCAGGATCTGGAAGGTCGAGGGATCGGGCTGCAGCAGCATGTCCGACTCCGAGATGCGGGTGTATCCGTCGATCGAGGAGCCGTCGAAGCCCAGGCCCTCCGTGAAGGCGTTCTCCACCTCGGCCGGAGACAGGGCCACCGACTTCAGCGTACCGATCACGTCCGTGAACCAGAGCCTGACGAACCTGACGTCCCGGTCCTCGATGGTGCGGAGCACGTAGTCCTGCTGTCGATCCATGCCGCCACTCTAGACGCCCCCTACGGTCCGCCCGCCCCGTCCCGGTACCGGACGGTCCACCTGCAGCGGGCCAAGGACGAGGGCCGGCGCTTCGCGATGCTCACCACCTACGACGCGATGACGGCGGCCCTGTTCGACGAGGCCGGCGTCGAGGTGCTGCTCGTGGGCGACTCGGTGGGCAACACCGTGCTGGGCCATCCCACCACCCTGCCGGTCACCCTGGACCAGATGATCCTGTTCACCCAGGCCGTGGTGCGCGGTGCCGAGCGTGCCCTCGTGGTCGCGGACCTGCCCTTCGGCTCGTACGAGGCCTCCCCGCGGCAGGCCGTCGAGTCGGCCGTGCGCCTCGTGAAGGAGTCCGGCGCGCACGCCGTCAAGGTGGAGGGCGACGAGCGCTTCGCCGAGCACGTGGCCGCGATGACGGCAGCCGGCGTCGCGGTCATGGCCCACATCGGCTTCACCCCGCAGTCCGAGCACGTGCTCGGCGGCTACCGGGTGCAGGGCCGCGGCGCGGGGGCGGCCGAGCGGATGACGGCGTCGGCCCGGGCCCTCGAGGCCGCGGGGGCGTTCGCCGTCCTGATGGAGATGGTCCCCTCGGACGTCGCCGCCGCCGTCGACGCCGCGCTGCGGGTGCCCACCGTGGGCATCGGCGCGGGCCCGGGCACCACGGGCCAGGTGCTCGTGTGGCAGGACATGCTCGGCCTGCGCGAGGGACGGGTGCCCCGGTTCGTCCGTCAGTACGCCCGCCTGCACGAGGTCGTGGGCGACGCGGTCCGGGCCTATCGCGCGGACGTGCTCGACGGCGCGTTCCCGGCCCCGGAGCACGGCTTCGAGGGCTGAACCCGCCCCGTGAGACGACCGGGCCCCCGTCCGAGGGACGGGGGCCCGGTGTCGTCCGGCGCCGCGGTCAGGAGGCGTCGTCGACGGGACGGCTGTCCCAGTCGTCGTCGCGCTCGTCCCAGGCGTCGGCGGTCTCGTTGTTCGCCCGCACGCGGTCCATCGCGGCCTGGGCCTCCTCACGGGTGCCGAACGGGCCCAGCAGCTGGGACCAGTCCGACTGGGCGCCCACCTCCACCTGATGCGTGTTGACGTTGTACCAGAACTCGCTCGTCTCGGTCATGGGGGCCACAGTAGCCGGGCCGATAGGCTGGAGGACATGTCCCAGCGTCAGAACCCCGTCGCCCCGTCCAGCCACAACGGTCCCCGCCCTGCGGGC
>NZ_JABFAY010000004.1:161677-198221 GCF_017168495.1 Micrococcus sp. KRD096
CCCCCGCCCCGCCCGTGCCGGCCGCGATCCCGCGGCCCGAGTACGTCGGCAAGGCCACCCCGGACGAGGGCAAGGCCTCGGACGTCTACGACGCCGCCGGCGTCGAGCGGATCCGCGCCGCCGGCCGCCTGGCCGCGCAGGCCATGGAGCACACCACCGCCCACATCCGCCCGGGCGTCACCACGGACGAGCTGGACCGGATCGCGCACGCCTTCCTCGTGGAGCGCGGCGCCTACCCGTCCTGCCTGGGCTACCGCGGCTTCCCGCGGTCCATCTGCACCTCGATCAACGAGGTCATCTGCCACGGCATCCCGGACGGCACCGTCCTGGAGGACGGGGACATCGTCAACCTGGACATCACCGCGTACCTGGACGGTGTCCACGGGGACCACAACCGCACCTACCTGGTCGGCGACGTGGACGAGGAGTCCCGGCTGCTCGTCGAGCGCACCGAGGAGGCCCTGCGCCGCGGCATCCGCGCCGTGAAGCCCGGCCGTCAGGTCAACGTGATCGGCCGCGCCATCGAGTCCTACGCCAAGCGCTTCGGCTACGGCGTGGTGCGCGACTTCATCGGCCACGGCGTGGGCGTGGACTTCCACTCCGGCCTCGTGATCCCCCACTACGACGCGGCCCCGGCCCACGACCGCCTGCTCGTGCCCGGCATGGTGTTCACCATCGAGCCGATGCTCACCCTCGGCACGATCGAGTGGGACCAGTGGGACGACGGCTGGACCGTGGTGACCCGCGACCGCCGTCGCACCGCGCAGTTCGAGCACACGATCGTGGTCACGGACGACGGCGCGGAGATTCTCACGCTGCCGTGACTCGGCACTAAGCTGGGGGCCGTGACGACGCACACCAGCACCGCCCAGCGCTCCTCCAAATACCCCACGACGATCGGCATCGACGTCGGGGGGACCGGCATGAAGGGCGGCCTGGTCCGCCTCGGGTCGGGGCCGAAGGCGGGCACCCTGCGCGGGGACCGCTTCCGCATCCCCACGCCGCAGCCGGCCATGCCCGAGCCCGTGGCGGCGACCCTGGCGGCCATCACCGCCGAGCTCGACGGGCGCGAGAAGGCGCCGAAGCCCTCCGCCCCGCTGGGCGTGTGCTTCCCCTCGATCGTCAAGGACGGGGTGTGCCTGTCCGCGAACAACATCGACCACTCGTGGATCGGCACGGACCTGCGCGGCACGTTCGAGGAGCACCTGCGCCGCCCCGTGACCGTGGTCAACGACGCCGACGCGGCCGGCCTCGCGGAGGCCCGCTACGGGGCCGGGCGGGGCGTGCGCGGCCTGGTGCACGTGATCACCCTCGGCACCGGCATCGGCGGCGCGATGATCCACGACGGCGTGCTCGTCCCGAACTTCGAGGTCGGCTCCCTGGAGCTCGACGGCGTGATGGCCGAGTCGCGGGCCTCCGCGAAGGCCCGGGAGCGCGATCAGCTCAGCTGGGCCGAGTACGCCGAGCGACTGCAGCGCTTCTTCTCCCACGTGGAGCGGATCTTCTCGCCGGACCTGTTCATCGTCGGCGGCGGCATCTCCAAGCGGCCGGACGACTACCTGCCGCTGCTGCGCCTGCGCACCCCGATCGTCCCGGCCCAGCTGCAGAACAACGCGGGCATCGTGGGCGCCGCCCTGGCCGCGCACGGCTCGCTCGCCGACGGCAACTGAGGGCGCAGACACCGAGGGCGGTTCCGGCTTCCCCTCCGGAACCGCCCTCGGCAGTCTTGCCGGGCCGACCGAGGTCGACCCGGGGATCACTGTAGCGCCTGGAGGCCGTGCGCACCACTGCAGCGTCGATCCCGGCCGCGCCGTCGCATCGGCCCAGGTCAGCGGGTGAACAGCCGCGGCTGCACGGCGGGACGGCCGCGGTCGTCCCCGTCACCGGCCCGGAGCTCCGCGATGGCCTCCTCGAAGTCGTCGAGGGACTCGAAGTCCCGGTAGACGGAGGCGAAGCGCAGGAAGGCCACCTGGTCGAGACGGCGCAGCGGATCGAGGATGGCCAGGCCGACGTCGTGGGCGTCCACCTCGGCGTTGCCCGTGGCACGGACCGTCTCCTCGACCTCCTGGGCGAGCATGGCCAGGTCGTCGCTCGTCACCGGCCGCCCCTGGCACGCCTTCCGGACGCCGTTGATCACCTTGGAGCGGTCGAACGGCTCCGCCACCCCGGAGCGCTTGACGACGGTCAGGGCGGTGGTCTCCATGGTGGTGAACCGCTTGCCGCAGGCCTGACACTGCCGACGCCGACGGATGGCGGAGCCGTCGTCGAGGGAGCGTGAATCCACCACGCGCGAGTCCTCATGACGGCAGAACGGGCAGTGCATCAGCTCTCTCCTCCTGGGCGGGGCACTCCCATGCTACGTCCGCTCAGCCGAGGCAGGCCGGACCCAGCAGGATCTTGAGGTCCCCGAACAGCGCCGGGTTCGGGCTCACCCGGAACTGCGGGCCCAGCTGGAACTCCTGCGTGGCACGCTGGCCCACCAGGGACAGCCGCACCTCCGAGGAGCCCTCGTGGGTGCGTAGCACGTCCGCCAGCTGGCCCATGACCTGTTCCGTGGCCTTGAACGCGGGCAGCGTGATCCGCACGGGGCCGCCGGGGCCGTCCGAGAGCTCCGGGATGGTCAGCTCCATCGCCGACAGGGACACCGACCCGTCGTCGCGGCGCTGGACCCTGCCCTTGACGGCGACGACGAGGTCCTCGGCCAGCATCATCGCGATGGGCGCGTACACCTGGCCGAAGAACATGACGTCCATCGAGCCGCCGAGGTCCTCGATCTCGCAGCGCGCGTACGCGTTGCCCGAGGACTTGGCGATGCGGCGCTCGAGCGTGGTGATCAGGCCCGCGATGGTGACGATCGCGCCGTCCGCGGGCCCGTCGTCGTCGAGGACGCGGGTGATCTGGACGTCGGCGTGCTGGGCCAGGACGCCGTCGAGGCCCTGCAGCGGATGGTCGGACACGTACAGGCCCAGCATCTCGCGCTCGAACGCGAGCTTCTCCTTCTTGGCCCACTCCGGCAGGTCCGGGACGGCGACGCCGTCCGCGGCGTCGGAGTCGTCCTCGTCGCCGCCGCCGAGCGCGAACAGGTCGAAGGTGAACTCGCCGTGGTCCTCCTTGCGCTTCTGCGCCACGGTGGCGTCCACGGCCTCCTCGTGCACGGCCAGCAGGGCGCGGCGGGCGTAGCCGAGGGAGTCGAAGGCGCCGGCCTTGATCATGGACTCGATGGTGCGCTTGTTGCACACCACGAGCGGCACCTTCGCCAGGAAGTCCCCGAAGCCCGTGTACGAGCCCTTCTCCTCGCGCCCCTGGACCATGCCCTTGACCACGTTGGCGCCCACGTTGCGGACGGCGCCCATGCCGAAGCGGATGTCCCGGCCGACGGGGGTGAAGGTCAGGTGGGACTCGTTCACGTCCGGGGGCAGCACGGTGATGCCCATGTGGCGGCACTCGTTGAGGTACATGGCTAGCTTGTCCTTGTCGTCGCCCACCGAGGTGAGCAGCGCGGCCATGTACTCCGCCGGGTAGTGCGCCTTGAGGTAGGCCGTCCAGTAGGAGACCAGGCCGTAGGCGGCCGAGTGCGCCTTGTTGAACGCGTAGTCCGAGAAGGGCAGCAGGATGTCCCACAAGGCCTTCACCGCGGCCTCCGAGTAGCCGCGGTCCAGCATCCCCTGGTGGAACGCCTCGTACTGCTTGTCCAGCTCCGACTTCTTCTTCTTGCCCATCGCACGGCGCAGGATGTCGGCCTGGCCGAGGGAGTAGCCCGCCACCTTCTGGGCGATCGCCATGACCTGCTCCTGATACACGATCAGGCCGTAGGTGGTGTCCAGGATCTCCCGCAGCGGCTCCTCCAGCTCCGGGTGGATCGGGGTGATCTCCTGCTGCCCGTTCTTGCGCAGCGCGTAGTTGGTGTGCGAGTTCGCGCCCATGGGGCCGGGGCGGTACAGGGCGATGGTCGCCGAGATGTCCTCGAAGTTGTCCGGGCGCATCATCTTCAGCAGCGAGCGCATGGGGCCGCCGTCGAGCTGGAACACGCCGAGGGTGTCGCCGCGGGCCAGCAGCTCGTAGGCCGCCGGGTCGTCCACGTCGAGGGTCTCCAGGTCCAGGTCCACGCCCTGGTTCGCCTTCACGTTCTCGAGCGCGTCCGAGATGATCGTGAGGTTGCGCAGCCCCAGGAAGTCCATCTTGATCAGGCCCAGGGACTCCGCCATCGGGTAGTCGAACTGGGTGATGACCTGGCCGTCCTGGAGGCGGCGCATGATCGGGATGACGTCGATCACCGGCGCCGAGGACATGATCACGCCGGCCGCGTGCACGCCCCACTGCCGCTTCAGGCCCTCGAGGCCCTTGGCGGTCTCGAAGACCTCCTTCGCCACCGGGTCCGTGGCGATCAGCTCGCGGAAGGGCGCGGCCTCCCCGTAGCGCGGGGCCGCGGGGTCCTCGATGTCCTTGAGCGGGATGTCCTTGGCCATCACCGCCGGCGGCAGCGCCTTGGTGAGGGACTCACCCATCGAGAAGGGCTGGTCCATCACGCGGGCCGAGTCCTTCAGGGCCTGCTTGGTCTTGATGGTGCCGTACGTGACGATCATGGTGACGCGCTCGTCGCCGTACTTGCGGGTGACGTAGTCGATCACCTCGGAGCGACGGCGGTCGTCGAAGTCGACGTCGAAGTCGGGCATGGACACGCGGTCCGGGTTGAGGAACCGCTCGAAGATCAGCCCGTGCTTGAGCGGGTCCAGGTCCGTGATGCGCAGCGCGTACGCCACCATCGATCCGGCGCCCGAGCCGCGGCCCGGGCCCACCCGGATGCCGTTCTCCTTGGCCCAGTTGATGAAGTCGGCCACGACGAGGAAGTACCCGGGGAAGCCCATCGAGATGATGACGTCCAGCTCGTAGTCCGCCTGCTTGCGCACGTGGTCCGGCACCCCGTCCGGGTAGCGGTAGGCCAGACCGGAGGCGACCTCCTTGATGAGCCAGCTGGTCTCGTCCTCGCCCTCCGGCGTGGGGAAGACCGGCATGTAGTTGGCCTTCGTGTCGAACTCGACCTCGCACCGCTCGGCGATGAGCAGCGTGTTGTCGCAGGCCTCGGGCAGCTCCGCGAACAGCTCGCGCATCTGCCGCGGGGACTTCAGGTAGTACTCGGTGCCGGAGAACGCGAAGCGGGAGCCGCCCTGGTCGTAGCTGGGCTCGTTGAGCTTCGAGCCCGACTGCAGGGCCAGCAGCGCCTCGTGCGCCTTGGCGTCGTGCTCGTGGGTGTAGTGCAGGTCGTTCGTGGCCACGAACGGCAGGCCCAGGTCCTTGGCGAGCCGGCGCAGGTCCGTCATCACCCGGCGCTCGATGTCGAGGCCGTGGTGCATGATCTCGCAGTAGTAGTTGTCCTTGCCGAAGATGTCCCGGAAGTCCGAGGCCGCCTGCATCGCCTCCCGGTACTGGCCCAGGCGCAGGCGCGTCTGCACCTCGCCGGAGGGGCAGCCCGTGGTGGCGATCAGGCCCTTCGAGTACTGGCTCAGCAGCTCCCGGTCCAGCCGCGGCCACTTGGCGTACACCGAGTCCAGCGAGGCGATCGAGCCCATCCGGAACAGGTTGTGCATCCCCTCGGTGGTCTCGCTCAGCAGCGTCATGTGCGTGTACGCACCGCCGCCGGACACGTCGTCCCCCCGCTGGTGGGGCTCGCCCCAGCGGGTCTTCTCCTTGTCCGTGCGGTGCTGCTGCCCGGGGGCCACGTAGGCCTCGAGCCCGATGATCGGCTTGACGCCCGCCGCCTTCGCCTTGGACCAGAAGTCGTAGGCGCCGAAGAGGTAGCCGTGGTCCGTGATGGCCAGCGAGTCCATGCCCAGCCGCTGGGCCTCGGCGAACAGGTCGTCCAGCTTCGCGGCGCCGTCGAGCATGGAGTACTCGGTGTGCGTGTGCAGGTGGACGAAGCCGCCGTCCTTCACGGCGTCGGGGCGGGCGTCGGCGGACACGGTCATGCGGGGTGGGCCTTTCGACGGGGAGGACGGCGGGGCCGCACCAGCCTACTCGTGGTGCCCGGGCGGCGGGGCCGGACCGGGACGGGGGTCACGTCGACGGCGCCGGTCAGTCCTCGTCGCCGCGCAGCGCCGCCAGGGCGTGGGCGAGGTCGTCCGGATACGGGGAGGTGATCGTCACCGGCTCCCCCGTGACCGGGTGCGGGAACGCCAGCCGGTGGGCGTGCAGCCACTGGCGGGTCAGCCCGAGTTCGGCCGCCAGGCGCGGATCCGCCCCGTACGTGAGGTCGCCGACGCACGGGTGGCGCAGCGCCGAGGTGTGCACGCGGATCTGGTGGGTGCGCCCGGTCTCCAGGTGGACCTCGAGCAGGGTGGCCCGGCCGAACACCTCGAGCGTCTCGTAGTGGGTCACGGACGGCCGGCCGTCCTCGAGCACCGCGAACTTCCAGTGGTGGCCGGGATGCCGCCCGATGGGCGCGTCCACGGTGCCGCTCAGCGGGTCCGGGATGCCCTGGACCACGGCGTGGTAGACCTTCTCCGGCACGCGCTCGCGGAACTGGTCCTTCATGGCCGTGTAGGCGCGCTCGGTCTTGGCCACGACCATGACCCCGGTGGTGCCGACGTCGAGCCGGTGCACGATCCCCTGGCGCTCGGGGGCGCCCGAGGTGGTGATGTCGTAGCCGAGGGCGGCCAGGGCGCCCACCACGGTGGGCCCGACCCAGCCGGGCGAGGGGTGTGCGGCCACGCCGGTGGGCTTGTCCACGGCCACCAGGTCCTCGTCCTCGTACAGGATGCTCAGCGCGTCCACGCGCTCTGCCCTCACTTCCAGGGGGTCGGGGTCGTCGGGGACGTCGACGGCGAGGGTCTCCCCCGCCACGGCCTTCGCGGACTTGGCCAGGACACGGTCCCGGCGGCCGGAGCGCGACTCGGCCCGCACCAGGCCCCGGGAGAACCAGTCCGCCAGCAGCGAGCGGGAGACGCCGAACGCGTCGGCGAGCACCGCGTCGACCCTCCGGCCCGCCTCGGCCTCGGTGACCTCGAGCCGCTCGGTCAGTCCCGGTCTCATGCCCATGTCCTCACGCCTCCCGTGTGCCGTCCAGGCGGCGGCCGGTCATCACGAGCAGGGCGACGCCGATGACGGAGCAGACGATGAACGAGTCCGCCACGTTGAAGATCGCGAAGTGCGGCACGGAGATCATGTCGACCACGTGGCCGCGCCCGAACGCCGGGGGCCGGAACAGCCGGTCCGTGAGGTTGCCGAGCACGCCGCCGGCGAGCCCGCCCAGCGCCAGGGCCCACGGCGTCGAGCGCACGCGGGCGATCCCGACGAGGGCGGCGACCGCCACCACGGCTTGGATGATGGTGAACACCCAGGTGTGGTCCTCGCCGATGGAGAAGGCCGCGCCCGGGTTCAGGATGTAGTGCCAGCGCAGCACCCCGGGGATCACCGCGACGGAGTCCCCCAGCTGCATCGTGCTCTCGACCGCGTACTTGGTCAGCTGGTCGAGGGCGTAGGCCAGCACCGCCACGATGAGGGCGGTGAGCACGGCTCGCCGGCCCGCGCGAGGGGATCGCGGGGCCGGCGCGGCGTCGACGGCTCGGCTCACGCCGTGGGCGTGGGGGGCTCGACGCGCTTCTGGGCGCGGATCTCGCGCAGCTGGCCCTCGATGTAGGAGGTGAGGCGGCTGCGGTAGTCGGTCTCGAAGCTGCGCAGCTGTTCGACCTCGCCCTCCAGGCCGGCCTTCTCCTCGGCCAGGGCTTCGAGGGTGCGGGCCTTCTGCTCCTCGGCGTCGCTGACGAGCCGGGCCGCGGTGGCCTCGGCCTCGGCGACGAGCTCGGTGCTGCGCTGCTCGCCCGCGGCGACGTGCTCGTCGTGCAGCCGCTGGGCCATGGCCAGGACGCCGGCGGCGGAGGTCGCGGCCGCGTCGGCGGACTCGGGGGCGGCGGCCGGGGCCGACTCCTCGGCGGAGGCCGGGGTCGCGGCGGCCTCCGGGGTGTCCGCAGCGGGGCCGGCGGCCGGGGCGGCGCCGCCGGCGCGCAGCTCCGCGTTCTCGGACTCGAGCTGCTCGTTGAGCGCGATCAGGCGCTTGAACTCCGCCACGATCTCGTCGAGGAAGTCATCCACCTCGGTCTGGTCGTAGCCCTCGCGGAACTTCGTGGGCTGGAACTGCTTGTTGACCACGTCTTCCCAGGACAGCGCCATGGAACCGTCTCGCTCTCTGCTCGGTGCTCGGGGACGGCCGGGCGGCCCGGCGCGTCGGCGGTCGGCGCGCCGGTGAGGGGCGGCGCCGATCCTGCCGCGAAGACTACCACCGGGGCCGACAGCCGCCCCGGGCCGCGGGTCAGGCCACGCCGGCCAGGCTCAGCACCAGGACCCGCAGCAGGACGACGCCGAGGAACACGATGAGGAAGGCCACGTCCAGGCCGATGCCGCCCAGGTTCACCGGCGGCACGGCACGACGCACGGGGCGCAGCAACGGGTCGGTGGCCCCGTACACGCCGCTGGCCAGCACGAGGGCCGCCCCGGTGGGGCGCCAGTGGCGGGCGAACGACTGCGTGACGTCCAGGACGATCCGCACGGTCAGCGCCGCGAGCACCACCGTCAGGGCGAGGTAGGCGAGGGCGAGGAGCAGCTGCATGGGCGCCTCAGTCGCCGTCGAACGGGGAGTCGGCCGCGCCGGACTCGCCCTGCTCGGCGCCGACGACGTCCACGGTGGCCGGGGTCAGCAGGAACACCTTGCTGGTGATGCGGGAGATCGAGCCGTGCAGGCCGAAGACGAGGCCGGCCGCGAAGTCCACGAGGCGCTTGGCCTCGTTCTCACCGAGGTCGGTCACGTTCATGATCACGGGGACGCCGGAGCGGAAGGCCTCGCCGATCGCCTTCGCGTCGTTGTAGGAGCGGGGGTGGACGGTGGACAGGGTGTGCACGGAGGCTCCTTCGGCAGACGACGCTGCGGCTCGCTTGATGGGGGTCACCGGGGCCCGGTAGCCCGGGTCGGCCGGCTCGGGACGCGCCGGACGCCGGGGTTCGACGGGATCGGCCGCGGTGGAGCCGGACGGGGTCACGGGCTCCGGCCGCTCGGCCGGCTCGGGATCGCGGACCGCAGTCGGGCGGACGGCCTCCATGTGGGGGTCGGTGTCCGGCTCCGCGGGGCGGCGCGCCTCGACGACCTCGTGTCGGGGCGCGGTCTCCCGCTCGGTGGCACGGGGCTGCTCGTCGTACTCGTCGCCGTCGGCCAGGCCGAGGTAGATCATCGTCTTCTTCAGGGCACCAGCCATGAGTCTTCCTTCACCACGTCCTCCGGCCCCGGGGGCCGCCGTCGTTCGTCGTCGGTGCGCGTGCTTCCGCACGGTCCTGTCGCGTCCCGCCGGGACGCGCGGGGTCAACGTTAGCCCACCGCGTCCCGGGCCCCCAGAACGTCGGAGCCGATGCGCACCTGTGTCGCCCCGGCGCGCACGGCCGCCTCGAGGTCCGCGCTCATCCCCATCGACAGCGCGGTGGCCTCCGGATGCGTCTGCCGCACGCGCGCGCCGAGAGCGGCGAGCCGGCGGAACGCGTCCTCCGGGTCCAGGCCGCGCGGTGCCACGCACATCAGCCCGCCCAGCCGCAGACCCGGCAGGCCGGCGACGACGGCCGCGAGGGCGGCGACGTCCTCGGGGCGGGCGCCGCCGCGCGGACCGATCCCCTCGGGACGGTCCTCGTCGGCGCGGTCGTCGACGTCCACCTGCACGAGGCACTCCAGGTCGGGGATCGCGGCCTCGGGCTCGCGCTCGCGCCGCAGCACGAGCGCCCGCGAGAGCGCCTCGGCCAGTTCGGGTCGGTCCACCGACTCCACCACGGACGCGTAGCGCACCACGTACTTGGCCTTGTTGGTCTGCAGCTGGCCCACGAAGTGCCAGCGCGGGGCGTCCGCCCCCAGGGCCGCGGCGACGGCCTCGGCCTTGGGCCGGGCCTCCTGGTCGCGGTTCTCCCCCACGTCGGTCACGCCGAGCGCGGCGAGGCGCACGACGTCCTCGGCGGGGTGGGTCTTGGTCACGACGACGAGCGCGGGCTCCGCCTCGCGCCCGGCGTCCCGCGCGGCGTCGGCGATGCGGGAGTGCACCGCGGCGAGCGCGTCGGCGATCTCCCGGGCGCGGGGGTCCGTCGGGGTCGGCCCGGCAGTGGCGGGGGCGGTCATGCGTCTCCTCTCGGGGTGGTGGCGTCGGGGTCGGCGCGCCAGACGAGGCCGGCGAACCGGCCCTCACCGGGCGCCCGACGGTGCGAGAACAGGCGCTCGTCCTCCCGCGTGCACACGTCGATCGTCGCGGCGGCCACCCCGCGGGCACGGAGGACCTCCGCGGCGCCGGCGGGCAGGTCGAGGGCGGGGGTGCCCCAGGACGTGGTGGCGGCGGTCGCCGGGAGGCGGGCGGCGGCGTCGTCGCGCATGGCCGCGGGCACCTCGTAGCAGCGGCCGCACACGCCGGGGCCGATCCAGGCGCGCAGGCCGGGACCGGCTCGGTCGGCCTCCGGACGCAGGGAGAGCAGCCGATCGACGGTCGCCTCCAGGACGCCGTCCAGCAGCCCGCGTCGCCCGGCGTGGGCCACGGCGGTCGCGCCGGTCGTCTCGTCGACGAGGACCACGGGGAGGCAGTCGGCCACCATGACGGCCAGCGGCCGGGACCCGTCGCGGCTCACGGCGGCGTCGGCCACGGGGGCCGGGGCGCCGCCGCGCCCGGGCCCGTCCGCCCACACGACGTCGGCCGAGTGCACCTGGTCCAGATAGAGCGTGGCGCCCTCGGGGACCCCCATCACGCGCTCCAGGGCGCGGCGGGCGGCGCTGACGCGGGCGAGCCCCTCGGCCTCGTCCGGCGGGACCACGTGCAGCGCGAGGTTGCCGGCGGCCACGGAGGTCCAGGCGACGTGCACGGCGCCCGTCGCGGTGCGGACGGTCTCGCGGTGCACGAAGGGGCCGGCGGGGACCCGTGTGGTCCCGGCCGGCCCCTCCGCGGCCGTCACTTGAGGAAGTCCGGGACGTCCAGGTCCGAGGACCCGGCGCCGAGGTCCGGCTCCACCACGGTGGGCAGGTCCTGCTGGCGGCGCGGCTGCTGCTCCTGCGGGGCCAGCGGCACGGTGCCGCGCACGGCGGGGCGCTCGGCCTGCTGCGGCTGGGCCGGGGGCAGCAGGCGGCCCGCTGCGGGGCCGCCTGCTGCTGCGCGGCCTGCGGGGCGGCCGGGGCGGAGGTGACGTCCACCTTGTCGAAGCCCGCCGCGATCACGGTCACGCGCACCTCGTCGCCGAGGGCGTCGTCGATGACCGCGCCGAAGATGATGTTGGCCTCCGGGTGGGCGACCTCCTGGACCAGGCGCGCGGCCTCGTTGATCTCGAAGAGGCCGAGGTCGGAGCCGCCCTGGATGGAGAGCAGCACGCCGTACGCGCCGTCGATGGAGGCCTCGAGCAGCGGCGAGGCGATCGCCAGCTCGGCCGCCTTGACGGCGCGGTCCTCGCCCTGCGCGTGGCCGATGCCCATGAGCGCGGAGCCCGCGCCCTGCATCACGGACTTCACGTCCGCGAAGTCGAGGTTGATCAGGCCCGGGGTGGTGATCAGGTCGGTGATGCCCTGGACGCCGGAGAGGAGCACCTGGTCCGCCTGACGGAAGGCGTCCATGACCGAGACGTTGCGGTCCGAGATGGACAGCAGGCGGTCGTTCGGGATCACGATGAGGGTGTCGACCTCGTCCCGCAGGGCGTCGATGCCCGCCTCGGCGGAGCCGGCGCGACGGCGGCCCTCGAACGTGAACGGACGGGTCACGACGCCGATGGTCAGGGCGCCGAGCGAGCGCGCGATGCGGGCCACGACGGGCGCTCCGCCGGTGCCGGTGCCGCCGCCCTCGCCCGCGGTCACGAACACCATGTCCGCGCCCCGCAGGACCTCCTCGATCTCCTCCGCGTGGTCCTCGGCGGCCTGGCGGCCGACCTCGGGGTTCGCGCCCGCGCCGAGTCCACGGGTGAGCTCGCGGCCCACGTCCAGCTTCACGTCCGCGTCCGACATCAGCAGCGCCTGGGCGTCCGTGTTGATGGCGATGAACTCCACGCCGCGAAGCCCCACCTCGATCATGCGGTTCACGGCGTTCACGCCGCCGCCGCCGATGCCGACGACCTTGATGACGGCCAGGTAGTTCTGGGGTGCAGCCACGGTGTTGGTTCCCTTTGTTCGAGATCTCGAGAGGTCAGCGCGAGGCACATCGCCCCGGTGATCGGCGGCCACCCGGGGTGGACACCTTCAAGCACAGCGTGAAGCGAGCCTCGCGCGCGTTCGGATCCACCGTACTGGGAGGCCCGCGTCACGCGCAAAAGAAAACGGCGTGTCCACGCGGAAAAGACGCCCTCAACATCAACTTTCACGTGAGACTCGAAGGACGAGCCTCCGCGGTGAGGACACCCCGACTCGCACGAGACCAGGCGCCCCGACCTTCACCTTCACGTTCTACTGGAGACTCCTGTGGCCCCGGTTCAGCGCGTGATCGGCCGCGTGGGAACGGAGACGTCGATCTCGGCGACGCCGCCCGCCGCGGACCCGTGCCGCTCGTCCGCCAGGAACGCCTCGGCCACGGACCCCTTGAGGCCGGCGTCCTGCGCGTCGCCCCAGACCAGGGTCACCCCGCCCTCGAGCGCCAGACGGACCTGGCCCGGGCCCCGGGAGTCGGCGGTCTCGACACGATCGGCCACAGGCTCCGGCAGGGCGGCCAGCACCTCGGCCACCTCGGCGCGCTCCTCCTGTGCCCGCTGCGCCAGCTCCTCCGAGAACGCGGGGAGGTCCTCGCCCTCGAGCCGCTCCTCCGGCACTCTCGTCAGGACGGTGCCGTCCGCGAGCAGCAGCTGCGCGCCGTCGTCACCGTCCCGCCGGGCCCGCGCCTCGTGCTCCCGGACCACGACCTCCAGGCCGGTGGGCAGGCGGGGCACGGTATGGACCTCGGCCACCCCGGGCAGACCGCCGACCAGCTCGCCCACACGGCCGGCCCCGACGCGGGACAGCGGCACGCCGTACACGGGCTCCAGGCGCTCCTGGACGGCGGTGGCGGAGACATGGCGGGTGCCGGTGACCTCGACGCGGTCCACCGCGAGCACGGGCGAGAAGAACACGACCCAGCCCAGGGCGCCCAGCACCGCGAGCACCGCGGCCGCCACACCCCAGCGGGTGGCGCGGCGCCGGCGCGCGGTGCGGCCCGGGAACTGGACGACGGTGGAGGCGTCGGTTCCGGCCGGCGGCGGCGTCCCGCGGCCGCGCCTCACGGGTGGGCGACGCCGGGCGCCGCGTCCCGGCCGAGCTCGGCCAGCAGGTCCGGACCCAGGGCGGTGACGTCCCCCGCGCCCATCGTCAGGACGACGTCGCCGGCCGTGGCGCCCGCCGCGAGCGAGCGCACCGCCTCGGCGCGGTCCTCGGCGACGACACGGTCCTCGGCGGCACCCGTGGTGAGGCGGGAGGCGATGAGGGACGAGTCGACGCCGGGCATCGGCTCCTCCCGGGCCGCGTACACGGGCAGCACGCGCACCACGTCCGCCCCGGAGAGGGCGGCGGCGAACTCGGCGGCGAAGTCCCGGGTGCGGGAGAACAGGTGGGGCTGGAACAGGACGTGCACGCGGGCGTCACCGGCCACGGCACGGCCGGCGGAGACCGCGGCGGCCACCTCCGTGGGATGGTGCGCGTAGTCGTCGAAGACCCGCACGCCGCGCGCGGCGCCACGGAACTCGAATCGGCGGGCCGTGCCCCGGAAGGCCTCGACGCCCCGCACGGCGGCCTCGAAGGCCATGCCCGCCCGGACGGCGGCCAGGACCACGGCGGCGGCGTTCAGCGCGTTGTGCCGGCCGGGCACCTGCAGGTGCAGGGTGCGCTCCGGCCCGTCCGCCATCCGGAACGTGGCGCGCTGGCCCACTCCGGTCTCGCCCGGCTCCACCGCGAGGTCGGTGACCAGCAGGTCCGGCACCACGCCGTCGCGGGGCGCCGTGCCGTAGGTCACGACGTCGGCGGCCGCGTTGTCACGGGCCCACGCGGCGAGCTCCGCCGCGCCGGCGTCGTCGAGGCAGGCCACGAGGACCCCGCCCTGGGCGGCGGCTGGCAGCCCGCCCGCGAAGTCCCGGAAGACCTGGTGCACCGCCTCCTCGGTCCCGTAGTGGTCCAGGTGGTCGGCCTCCACGGTCGTGACGATCCCGATCGTGCTCGGGTAGTTCACCAGGGTGCCGTCGGACTCGTCGGCCTCCGCGATGAACCACTCGCCCTGTCCCGCCCGGGCGTTGGTGCCGAGCCCGGCGACGGCGGCGCCGACCGCGAATGTGGGGTCCCAGTCGGCGTCGGAGAAGGCCATGGCGGCCATGGAGGACGTGGTGGTCTTCCCGTGCGTGCCGGCGACGGCCAGCACCCGGTGGCCGCGCATGGCCAGGGCGAGGCCCTCGGAACGGTGCAGCACGCGCAGTCCGCGTGCCACGGCGGCGTCGTGCTCCGGGTTGCCCGGCCCGGCGATCGAGGAGGCGATCACCGTGGTGACGTCCCGGCCGAGGTGCGCGGCGTCGTAGCCGACCGTGATCCGGGCGCCGCCCGCGGCGAGCTCGCGCATTACGGGCAGGTCCTTCGCGTCGGAGCCGGACACCGCGACGCCCTGCTCCTGGAGGATGCGGGCGACCCCCGACACGCCGACGCCGCCGATCCCCAGCAGGTGCACGCGGCCCAGGTCGGCGAAGCGGCCCTCGGCCGCGGGACGGGTGCTCTCGTCGCGGCTCATCGCCGGGCTCCTTCCTGGGCGGCCGAGCGCACGAGGCCGGCCATGGTGACGTCCGCGTCCCGGACGCCGAAGCGGGCGGCCGCCTCCCCCATGCGCGCCAGACGCTCGGGGTCGGTCGCCAGCGGGATCAGCTGACGCTGCACCCACGCGCGCCCGAAGGCGTCGTCGCGGACGAGCAGCGCACCCTCCGCCTCCACCACGGGGCGGGCGTTGAGCGCCTGCTCGCCGTTGCCGATGGGCAGGGGGACGTAGACGGCGGGCAGGCCGACCGCGGACACCTCGCAGACCGTGCCGGCGCCCGAGCGGGCGACGATCAGGTCGGCGGCGGCGTAGGCCTGCTCCATGCCCGCCAGGTACTCCCGCTGGACGTAGCCGTCCCGGACCAGGAGGCTGCCGTCGTCCTCGGTGAGGGCCTTGTCCCGCCCGGTCAGGTGGAAGACCTGCAGACCGGCGTCGAGGAGGTCGCCCAGCGCGGCGCGCACGGTGCGGTTCACGGCCAGCGCACCCGAGCTGCCGCCGGTCACCACGACGGTGGTCCGGTCCGGGTCGAGGCCGAGGGCCTCACGGGCGGCACGGCCGGCGGCCGCCCGGTCCAGGCCGGAGATCTCGGGGCGCATCGGCATGCCCACCCAGCGGGCGCCGCGGAGGCGGGTGTCCGGCAGGGCGGTGCCGACGTGCGTGGCCCGCAGGGCGCCGATGCGGTTGGCCAGGCCGGGGCGGGCGTTGGCCTCGTGGACCACCACGGGCACACCGGCCCGGAACGCGGCGAGGTACACGGGGGTGGCGACGTAGCCGCCCACGCCCACGACGACGT
This sequence comes from Micrococcus sp. KRD096, assembly GCF_017168495.1. Lineage (NCBI taxonomy): Bacteria > Bacillati > Actinomycetota > Actinomycetes > Micrococcales > Micrococcaceae > Micrococcus > Micrococcus sp. KRD096. Next base: position 177,206 of record NZ_JABFAY010000004.1, read on the forward strand.
CGGCGCGCCGGTCCCGCAGGATCCGGGCCGCCGTGGCGACCGCGGCGCGCATGCGGGCCGGGAAGCGGACGACGTCCATCGACGGGCGGCGCGGCATCGGGACCCGGTCGATCAGGTCGAGCTCGTAGCCCGCCTCGGGGACGAGACGCGTCTCCATGCCGGAGGCGGTGCCGACCATGGTGCACTCGACGGGGCCGCCGCCGTCATCCTCCAGGGCGCGGGCGATCGCGAGCATCGGGGAGATGTGGCCGGCGGTGCCGCCGCCGGCCAGCACCACCCGCAGGGGTCCGGAGGGATGAGAGGTCTGCGTCATCGGGGCTCCTGGAGGACGGGGGTGGGGACGGGGAGGGGGTCGGTGTCCGGCTCCTCCGCCTGCGGGCGGGCGTCCGGCTGCGCGGCACGGCGACGCTCGTGGCGGGCGAAGGCCAGCACGATGCCGACCGCGCTCAAGGACAGGGTGAGCGCGGAACCACCATAGGAGATGAAGGGCAGCGGGACGCCCACCACGGGGATGATCCCGGAGACCATCGCGATGTTGACGGACGCCTGGCCCACCAGCCAGGCCAGGATCCCCCACGTGGACAGGCGGATGAACGTGGACGTGGTCCCGGCGGCGACGCGGTAGATGCCGATCGCCAGGCCGAGGTAGGCCAGCAGCACCACCAGCGTGCCCACGAGCCCGAGCTCCTCGCCGAGGATGGTGAAGATGAAGTCGTTCTCGGCCTCCGGGATGTAGCTCCACTTCTGGCGGGACTGGCCGAGGCCCGCGCCCCACCAGCCGCCCGAGGCCAGGGCGTACATCCCGTGCGCCGGCTGGAAGCAGGGGTCGGTGGCGTCGGAGCAGTCCCCCAGCCAGGCCTGCACCCGGACCATGCGGTGCGGGGCGAGGAGGGTCAGGGCCAGGATGCTCAGCACGCTCAGCGCCAGGAAGGTGAGGAAGACCCCCCAGTGGGTGCCGGCCACGTACAGCACCGTGGCCAGCACGAGCGCGAGGATGATCGCGGTCCCGAGGTCGCTGCCCGCCATCACCAGGACCAGCAGCAACAGGCCGCCGGGCAGCACCGGGATCAGCGCGTGCCGCACCTGGGTGACAAGGCGGTGCTTGCGCTCCAGGACCGCCGCCGCCCACAGGGCCAGGGCGAGCTTGGCGGCCTCGGAGGGCTGCATCCGGAACCCGCCGATGCCGAGCCAGTTGCGATTGCCGCCCACGGTGACCCCGAGCGGGGAGAACGCGACCAGCGCGAGCAGGATCACGGCCACGCCGAACGCCGGCCAGGCGAGCGCCTTGAAGACGCGCACCGGCAGGCGCGAGAACACGAGCAGGGCCGCCACGCCCGCCACCGCCCAGGCGGTCTGGCGCAGGAACAGGGCGTACGAGCCGCCGCCGGTGCCGATCGCCTCGACGGAGGACGAGGAGAGCACCATCACGAGGCCCAGCACCGTGAGCAGGGCGGTGCAGCCGCTGATGAGCAGGACCGACAGGTCGAGGGCGCGGCGACCCTCGAGGACCCGCCACATCCGGCGCAGGAGCCGCTCCCGGTGCTCGGGGGCGTCGTCGTCCGCGCCGGAGCGCACCGGGCGGAGCTCGATCGGGGACATGGCCCTCCTCACGGGGGAAGCGAGACGGTCGGGTGGGCGGCGGGTCAGTCGGCGTCGGGCGCGGCGTCGTCGTGCACGTCCCAGCCGTGCTCGCGCATCAGCCCGGCGACGGCCTCGATGAACGCCTCGCCGCGGGCCGCGTAGGAGCGGAACTGGTCCATCGACGCCGCGGCGGGCGCCATGAGCACGGTGTCGCCGGGGCGGGCCAGGCCGTCGGCCACGCGCACCGCCTCGGCCATCACGGCCGCGCCGTCGGCGGGGCCGGTGCCGTCGGCCGCGGCGAGGGGGGCGTGGACGGGGACGTCCGGGGCGTGCGCGGCCAGGGCCGCGCGCAGGGCCGAGGTGTCCCTGCCCAGGAGCACCACCGCCCGGAGCCGGTGGGCGTGCGCGGCCACCAGCTCGTGATAGGTCACGCCCTTGGGCAGGCCGCCGGCCAGCCACACCACGGAGCTGAACGCCGCCAGCGACGCGTCCGCGGCGTGGGGGTTCGTCGCCTTGGAGTCGTTGACCCACATGACGTCGCGTGAGGTGGCCACGAGTTGGATGCGGTGCTCTCCGCGGTCGTAGGAGCGCAGGCCCTCGGCCACGGCCGCGGGGCTCACCCCGACGGCCCGGGTCAGCGCCGCCGCGGCGGCCGCGTTGGCCACGGTGTGGCGCGGCGCCACCGGGCCCAGGTCGGCGCGCTCGGCCAGGGCGATCGCCTCGTGGCGCCGGTTGTCCAGGAACGCACGGTCCACGAGGATCCCGTCCACGACACCGATGTCGGACAGGCCCGGGGTGTCCGTGGTGAAGCCGATCGCGCGGCAGCCCTCCTGGACGTCCGCGCGCTCCACGAGGGTGCGGGTCACCGGGTCCTGCTCGTTGAACACGCAGGCCACCCGCGTGTTCGCGTACACCTTGCCCTTGGCGGCGGCGTACTCCTCCATCGAGCCGTGCCAGTCCACGTGGTCCTCGGCCAGGTTCAGCACCGCCGATGACGCCGGGGCCAGGCCGTGCGTCCAGTGCAGCTGGAAGCTGGAGAGCTCGAGGGCGAGCACGTCGAAGCCCTCCGGGTCGCGGATCGCGTCGAGCACGGGGGTGCCGACGTTGCCGCAGGCCACCGCCCGACGGCCGTCCGCCCGCAGGATGGCCTCGACCATCGTCACGGTCGTCGTCTTGCCGTTCGTGCCTGTCAGGCACACCCAGTCGGCGGTCTTCCGGCCGGCGCGCTCGCGCAGCCGCCAGGCCAGTTCGACGTCGGACCAGATCGGCAGGCCCGCCGCATGGGCGGCCATCAGCAGCGGCTGGTCCGGCCGCCAGCCCGGGGAGGTCACGACGAGGTCCGCGGCGGCGCCGTCGACTTCGGGCAGCACCTGCGTGGCCGCCCGGTCGAGCAGGACCTCGCGGACCCCCACGATCCGCAGGGTCTCCGCACGCGCCCGGTTCTCGGGGCCGTCATCGCCGTCCACCACCACGACGGCGGCGCCCAGCTCGGCCAGGGTGTCGGCCACGGAGAAGCCGGTGACGCCCAGGCCCGTGACGACGACGCGCAGGCCGGCCCACCCCGGGGCGTCCCAGGACGTGAGGTCGGCGGTGCGGGCGGTGTCGGCGCGAGGCCGGCGCACCGGTGCGAGCGCGGCGTCGGACGCGGGGCCGGTCACGGGGTCACCCCCGCGAGGCCGCCCTGGCGGATGAGCCAGTCGCCGTAGAAGATCGCGAGCCCCACGGTGACGCACATCAGGGACAGCAGCCAGAAGCGGACCACGACGGTCACCTCGGCCCAGCCCTTGAGCTCGAAGTGGTGCTGCAGCGGCGCCATCAGGAACACGCGCTTGCCGCCGGAGACCTTGAACCAGCCCACCTGGATGATGACGGAGAGCGTGATCGCGACCATGAGGCCGGCCAGCACGGCCACCAGGATCTCGGTGCGCGTGAAGATCGCGAAGCCGGCCAGGGCGCCGCCCAGGCCCAGGGAGCCGGTGTCCCCCATGAAGATCTTGGCCGGGGAGGTGTTCCACCAGAGGAAGCCCAGCAGGCTGCCCGTGAGGATCGCCGCGAGCAGGGCCAGGTCCATGGGGTCGCGGACCTCGTAGCAGCCGCGGGTGCCCTCGAGCGCGCAGGACTGGCTCGACTGGAAGAGCGATATCAGAACGTAGGCGCCCGTGATCATGGCGGTGGCACCCGTGGCGAGCCCGTCGAGGCCGTCCGTGAGGTTCACGGCGTTCGTGGTGGCGGTGGTGATGAGGTTCGACCAGATCACGAACAGGATGACGCCGATCGCGGGTCCGGCGAAGGCCAGGTCGAGCCACGGGATGTCCCGGGCGAAGGAGATCGCCGTCGAGGCGGGGGTCAGGCCCCGCTCGTCCGGGAAGTTCAGGGCGAGGACGGCGAAGGCGGTGCCGATCAGGGCCTGGAGGATGATCTTGCCGCGCGGGGTCAGGCCGAGCGAGCGCTGCTTCGTGATCTTCGTGAAGTCGTCCACGAAACCGACGAAGGCCATGCCCACGGTGAGCAGCAGCAGGATCAGGCCGGAGGCCGTGGGCCCGCCGAAGTCGACGCCGAGCACCGCGAGCAGCCCGTGGGTGATCAGGTACGCCAGCACGAGGGAGCCGATGATGACCGCGCCGCCCATCGTGGGCGTGCCGCGCTTGGTCTTGTGGGTGGTCGGGCCGTCGTCGCGGACGAACTGGCCGTACCCGCGCTTGACGAGGAACCGGATGAACAGCGGGGTGCCGGCGGCCGAGAGGACCAGGCCGAGCACGCCGCCGATGAGCAGTCCGATCACGGTCGGGACTCCTTCGGGGAGGCGGAGGGGGCGGCGATGGCGTCGGCCGCGGCGAGGCGCTCGCCGAGGGCCGCGAGCCCGACGCCGTTGGAGGACTTGACGAGGACGAGGTCGCCGGGGCGCAGGTGCTCGGTGAGGAACGCCTCGGCCTGCGCGGCGTCGTCGACGAAGTGCGCCTCCTCGCCCCAGCTGCCCTCGTTGAGGGCGCCGATATAGAGCGGCCGGGCTCCGGCGCCCACCACCAGCAGCTGGGCGATGTTCAGGCGCACCACGGACTCGCCCACGAGGGTGTGCTCACGGACGCGGGCATCGCCGAGCTCGAGCATCTCCCCCAGGACGGCCCAGGTGCGGCGGCCGCTGGAGCGGCCGAGGGTGGCCAGCGTCCGGAGCGCGGCGCGCATGGACTCGGGGTTGGCGTTGTACGCGTCATTGATGATCGTGACGCCGTCCGCGCGGTCGGTGCGCTCCATCCGGAAGCGGCTGGCGGGCCCGAGCCCGTCGAGACCACGGGCGATCTCGGCCGGGTCCATACCGGCGGCGTGGGCGGCCGCGGCGGCGGCCAGCACGTTGTGCACGTGGTGCAGGCCGGTCAGTCCGGAGGCGACCGGGTGCCGCAGGGCGGCCCCCTCCGTCCCGACCTGCAGGTCGAACACGGGGCGCTCCTGGTCGTCGGCGTGCACATCCCGTGCGGCGACGAGGCCCGACGCACGGCCGGCGGCCACGTCCTCGGCCGCGCGGGCGACGCCCCGCTCGTCCGCGGTGAACCAGGTGATCGGGGCGGCGGTCCGCGCCGCCATGCCGGCGACACGCTCGTCGTCGAGGTTGAGGACGGCGACGCCGTCGGGGCCGAGGGCCTCCACGAGCTCGCCCTTGGTGCGTGCGATGTTCGCCACGCCGCCGAAGCTGCCCGCGTGGGCGGTGCCCACCATGAGCACGACGCCGATGTCCGGGCGCACGAGGTCGCAGAGGTACGCGATGTTGCCGACGTGGTCCGCGCCCATCTCGACCACGAGGAAGCGCGTGTCCAGCTCCGCCCGGAACACCGTGAGCGGCACGCCGACCTCGCCGTTGTACGAGCCGACCGGTGCGACGGTGGGGCCCTGGGTGGCCAGCAGGGCGGCGAGCAGGTCCTTCGTGGTGGTCTTGCCGGCCGAGCCGGTGATGCCGATGACGGTGGTCGGGGAGTGCTCCCGGACGCGGCGCACGACCTCCCGGGCGAGCGCGCCCATCGCGAGCACGGCGTCCTCCACGAGGATCGCCGGGTGCGCGGCGCCGTCGGGGGCGTGCGTGGCGCGCTCGGCGAGCACGGCGGCGGCGCCGGCGCCCAGCGCGGCGTCGATGAAGTCGTGGCCGTCGGCGCGCTCCCCCGGCTTCGCCACGTAGAGCGTGCCCTCGGCGGTGACCTCCCGCGAGTCGGGGGTGACGTGCACCAGCACGGTGGCGGGGTCGAGGGTGGCCGAGAGCGTGCCGGACACGGCCTCGGCGATCTGGGCTGCGGTGAGAGCGATCATGACTCGATGACCTTACCCTCGCGGGCGGGGCCGGAGCCCGAGGCGGAGGCCGCCGCGACACGGGCGGCCAGGGCCTCGCGGAGGGCCACCCGGTCGTCCAGCGGGACGAGCTCGCCGTCGTAGTCCATCGTGGTCTCGTGTCCGCGGCCGGCCAGGAGGATGCCGTCCTGCGGCCCCGCCAGCTCCACGGCGCGGCGGATGGCCGCGGCACGGTCGGCCACCTCCTCGATCACGACCGTGCGGCCCTCCTCCCGCGCGATGCGGTCGGCCTCGGCGCGGGCGCCGGCGAGGATGTGGGCACGGATCGGGGCCGGGTCCTCCGAGTGGGGGGTGTCGTCGGTGACGATCACCACATCCGCCGCCCGGGCCGCGATCGCGCCCATCACGGGCCGCTTGTCACGGTCACGGTCACCGGCGGAGCCGAACACGATCAGGGTGCGCCCGCGCGTCCCGGCCGCCGCCCGGGCGTCGGCGAGGGAGCGCAGTGCCTGGACCATGCCGTCCGGGTTGTGCGCGAAGTCGACGACGGCGTCCGGCTCGCGGCCCACGACCTCCATCCGTCCCGGGACGGCGGCGGCCAGAGGGCCCTCGCCCGCGGGCACGTCCAGGACGGCGGCGAGCGCGTCCAGGTGCTCCTCCCCCACGGCGTGCAGCACGAGCAGGACCGCCAGGGCCGCGTTGGCCACGTTGAAGCGGCCCGGCAGACCGACGGAGGCCCGCAGCTCCCGGCCCGTGGCCGCGTGGCGCAGCGTGAAGCGGTGGCCGAGGCCGTCCGGCGCGAGCTCGGCGACCTCCCAGTCCGCCCGGAGGCCCGGGTCGTGCTCGGCCAGGGCGCCCGGCGTCGGCGCGGCCGGCCCGAGGGCGAGCGTGGTGACGGGAGCGCCGGCGGCCCGGGCCATGGCGACGCCCCAGCGGGGCCCCTCGCCGCCGTCGAGCGTGATGACGGCGTGGTCGGTGCGGGCGGGGTCGAACAGACCGGCCTTGGCCGCGAAGTACTCCTGCATCGAGCCGTGCATGTCCAGGTGGTCCTGGGTCAGGTTGGTGAACCCGGCCACCGCGTAGCGCAGGCCGGCGATCCGCTGGTACGCCACGGCGTGGGAGGAGACCTCCATGACGGCGGTGTCCACCTCCTCCTCGCGCATGAGCGCCATGAGGGCGTGCAGCTGGGTGGCCTCGGGCGTGGTGAGCGTGGAGGGGACCTCCCGCTCCCCCGCGCGGATCAGGATCGTGCCCACGATGCCCGACCGGCGCCCCAGGGCCTCGAGCAGGGCGGCGGCGAGGAAGCTCGTGGTGGTCTTGCCGTTGGTGCCGGTCACGCCGAGCAGGCGCGGGCCGGCGTCGCCCCCGCCGCCGTAGACGCGGGCCGCCACGGTGCCGGCGGCGGTGCGCACGGCGTCGACCTCGAGCACCGGGACGTCGGCCAGGCCCTGCTCCGCCAAGAGCGCGCGGCCCGCCGCGTCCGTCAGGACGCCGACGGCGCCGGCCTCCAGCGCCGTGGCCGCGAACGCGGCACCGTGGGCGTGCGCCCCCGGGACGGCGACGTAGAGGTCGCCCGGGCGCACGACACGCGAGTCGAGGCTGACCCCCGTGACGCCGTCGGCCGGGGCCGCGCCGTGGACGTGGGCCGCGATCCCCGCCTCGGCCAGCGCCTGTGCGAGGGCGGGCCAGGGCGTGGCGGGGGTGTGGGAGGGTCATGGGGGTGCTCCTGGGGTGCTCGGGGCCGGCGGCGTGGGTCACCACGGCCGGTCCTGTGGATCGTCCACGAAGACGCGGTAGTCGTTCGGCTCGGCTCCGGTGGCGGGCACGTCCGCCTGGCGGAGCATGTACTCCATGATCGTGGCGGCCGCGACGGACACGTCCCGGGAGCCCTGCTTGGACGGCGGCCGATGCAGGGACACGGACACCACGAAGCGGGGGTCGTCGAGCGGGGCGACGGCGGTGAAGCCGAGGTTGTAGCCGTCGTACGTGCCGGTGTCGCTCGCAGCCTCGGCGGTGGAGGACTTGCCGCCCACGCGATACCCGGGGATCGCGGCGGCCTTGCTGGTGCCCTGCGTCACGACGGTCTCCATCATGCGGAGCATCTGCGCCGCCGTCTCCTCGGAGACCACGCGGTGGGGCTCCGCGGACGACTCCCAGCGCTTCTCCGCGCCGTCGCCGTCCACCGTGGCGTCGATCAGCCGGGCCGGGATCAGCACGCCGCCGTTGGCGAGGGCCTGATACATCTGGGCGGTGTGCAGGGTGGTCTGGGTGTAGCCCTGGCCGAAGGCCGTGGTCAGGCGCTGGCGGCCGTCCCACTGTTCGGGCGGGACGAGGACGCTGCCCGCCTGCTGCGGCAGGCCGAGGTCGATGGGCTGGCCGACCCCGAAGGAGCGCATGTACTCGTAGCGCTGCTCGTCCGTGATCTTCTCGGCGATCTGCACCGTGCCCGTGTTGTAGGAGCGCGCGTAGATGCCTGCGACGGTCATGTCGAACGTCGGGTGCGGGGAGAAGTCCCGGATGGTCTGCCCGTCGAAGTCCTGGCTGCTGGGGACGGTGAAGCCGTCCGTGGCGGTGACCTTCCCGGCGTCGACGGCGGCCGCGATCGGCAGCGCCTTGCCCGTGGAGCCCGGCTCGTACGGGGTGCTCATCACGGTGGAGGTGCGGAAGTTCCCCTCGGTGGCGTCGGGGTCGGCGGGGTCCACCGTGGTGGAGTCCGCCATGACGATCACGTCGCCCGTCTTCACGTCCATCACGACGGCGTTCGCCCACTCCGCGTCGTACTCGGCGGCGAGGGCGCCGAGGGTCTCCTGCGCGAACCACTGGGCGTCCTTGTCCACGGTCAGGCGCAGGTCGGCGCCGTCCACGGCCGGAACCTCCTCGAGCGGGGCGTTGGGGATGCGGATGCCGTCCGCGCCCACCTCGAACGTGCGGGTGCCCGGGGTGCCGGTCATGACGTCGTCCTGGCTGAGCTCGAGGCCCTCGAGGGCGGTGCCGTCACCGCCCATGAAGCCGATGATGCTGCCGGCGACCGACCCGTTCGGGTAGGTGCGGCGGTCCACCGCCTCGGAGAGCAGGCCCGGCACGTTGAGCGCCATGGCCTTGTCCCGGACCTCCGGGGTCACGGAGCGACGCACCACGGCGTACGGGCGGGAGCCGATGGTGGCCTCGCGCACCTCCTCCTCCGTCATGCCGAGCACCTCGGCCAGGCTGGCCAGGCGGGAGTCCACGTCCACGAGCACGGTCTCCCGGGCCTCGCGGTCCCATTCGTTGAAGTCCTTGACGAGGCGCTGGTCCACGACGATGTCGTAGCGGCGCACGCTGGCGGCCAGCACGTCGCCGTCGCGGTCCAGGATGGACCCGCGCTGCGGCAGGGTCTCCTGGTGGGTCAGGCGCTGGTCCATGGCCGCCGCGGCCTGCCCCGTGGGGTCGATGCCCTGCACGTAGACGAGCCGCAGTGCGAGCCCGCCGAGCAGGACGAAGACGAGCAGGAGAAGGATGCGGGTGCGCACGGCGGGGTGCCCGGGAGCGGGCCCGACCGTCGATCCGCCGCGGGGAAGGTGCGAGGCGGGACGGTCGATCAACGGTCGGCGGCGTCCTGGTCGGGGGCGGCGGAGGCGTCCTCGCCGCCGAGGGTGCGCGGTCCCTCGATCTCGTCCTGGCCGTCGCCGGCCGTCCCCTGGCGGACCGCGTCCGCGTCCGCCGGCGGCGCGACGTAGGTGGCGGAGATGTCGCCGTCCTGGGCCGCCTGGGCCTCGCCGCTGAACTGGCCCGTGCCCGCGTCCACGGAGGCGGTGCCGGCGGGGGCGACCATCCCGAGGGCGTCGGCGCGCGCGGCCAGGTTCTGCGGCGCCTCGAGGTGGCCCACCTGTTCGGCCAGCCGCTCATTGGTCTCGGTGACGGCCTGCTGCTCCTGGCGCAGGTCCAGGAGGGCGTACTGCCGGTTGGACATCGTGATGTTCATGACGAGCACCGCCGCGAGCGCGGCGAGCACCACGAGGACGCACAGCACGGTCACGCCGGAGCGGGATCGGGGCAGCGGGGCGGGCACCACCGAGAGCGGCGTGCGCTCCTGCGGAGTCGGCCGCGCAGGGGCGACGGGGGTCGACCCGGGGCGCAGCGACTCTGCGATCCGTGCGTGTGCGGCCATGCTCATCTCCTCGTGCAGCGTCATGCCGTGGTCCTGGACGTCCTGATCTTCTCAACCGCACGCACTCTCGCGGAGGAGGCGCGACGGTTCTCGGAGATTTCTTCTTCGGTGGGCTTCTCGGTGCCGCGGGTGAGCACCCGCACCACGGGTTCGTGCTCCTCCAGCACCACTGGGAACCCCGGGGGCGCCGTGGACGTGGCCCACGCGCTCAGGTGCCGCTTCGTGATGCGGTCTTCGAGGGAGTGGTAGCTCATCACCACGAGGCGCCCGCCCACGTGGAGGGCGTCGAGGATGGCGGGCACGGCGGCGTCGAGGATGTCGAGCTCCTCGTTCACGGCGATGCGCAGGGCCTGGAAGGTGCGCTTGGCCGGGTGCCCGCCGGTGGCCCCCGCGGCGACGGGGACGGCCGAGCGGATCACCTCGACGAGGCGGCCGGTGGTCTCGATGGGGGCCTCGGCGCGGGCCCGGACGATGGCCCGTGCGATGGGGCCGGCGAAGCGCTCCTCACCGTCGCGACGGATGATCCGGCGCAGCTCCTGCTCGTCCAGCTCCGCCACGAGCGTCGCGGCGGAGCGCTCGGCGGTGTCGTCCATGCGCATGTCCAGCGGAGCGTCGTAGGAGTAGGCGAAGCCACGCTCCCGGTCGTCCAGCTGGTAGGAGGACACGCCGAGGTCGTAGAGCGCGGCGTCGACCTTCGTGACGCCCGCGGCGGCCATGGCCTCGGGCACCCGGTCGTAGGTGCCGTGGAAGGGGATCAGACGGTCGGCGAGGGGGCCGAGGCGCTCGGCGGCCATGGCCTGGGCGTGGGCGTCGCGGTCGATGCCGATGACGCGCAGCTGGGGGAACCGCGCCAGCAGGGCCTCGGTGTGCCCGCCCATGCCCAGCGTGCCGTCGACGGCGACGGGCGTGCGGCCGGCCTCGAGCGCGGCCTGGACGGCGGGGGCGAGGAGGTCGACGACGCGGTCCCGCATCACGGGCAGGTGGCGGTCCTCGGGGCGCGGCTGGCCTGCGTCCACTCTCGACCTCCTGCTCACATCGCGGTCCTGGCGGACCTCAGGCGGGATCCCCATCCGTCCGCCGCCGCGCCTGGCCCAGGGGAAGACGGGTCAGGTGCGGCGGCGTCGGCTGGAGGTCTCGCTCGAGGTCGGGTGGTCACGGTCAGAAGACGCCGGGCAGGACGTCCTCGTCGGTCTCGGAGAAGGCGGCTTCCTGCTCGGCGAGGTAGGTGTTCCAGGACTCCGAGTCCCAGATCTCCACTCGCGTCCCCGCGCCGATCACGGTCACGTCCCGGTCCAGCCCCGCGTACTGCCGCAGCGGCGCCGGCACGGTCACCCGACCCTGCTTGTCCGGGACCTCGTCCGACGCCCCCGAGAGGAAGACGCGGATGTAGTCACGGGCCTGGCGGGAGGACAGTGGAGCCGACCTCATCTGCTCGTGGACCCGCTCGAACTCACGAGCGCTGAACACGTAGATGCAGCGCTCCTGACCCCGGGTCAGGACCAGCCCCTCCGCCAGCTCCTCGCGGAACTTGGCGGGGAGGATCAGCCGGGACTTCTCGTCGAGCCGGGGAGTGTACGTGCCCAAGAACACGGCACACCCCCTGGCTCGTCGAGCGGTCCCTCCCGACCAAGGTCGGGACCCATGCTCTCTCCTTTCCTCCACATTACCCCACTTCCCTCCACCCTCAACCCCGGAACGCGGGTCACGGCGCCACGGGCGTGTCGAGGCCCCCGGGTCCGGCGCGCCATCCCGCGGATCCCGGGACCGGTGTCGTCGTGGAGGGAAGTGGAGGACCGGTGGGCCCCGGTGGAGGGCCGCGGCGACGACGGAGCCTCGGGCAGCGGAAAGGCCCCGATCCGGAGCGGATCGGGGCCTGGAGTGGAGGATAGTGGGGGCCCGGCGGGCCAGGCGCTCAGTCGCCTCCGGCGCGCCGCTCGTCCCAGCGCCGCTCGAGGCGGCCCATGAAGTCGCCGCTCCCCTGCCGCCGCTGTGCGCCCGACCGGCGGGCCTCCGGGCCCGAGGCCCCGGAGGCGACAGCGCGGGGCCGCGTGGTCAGCAGGAAGATGCCGGCCCCGATGACGACGACGCCGAGCACGCCCAGGAGGATCGCGTGGTGGGCGACCCCGAGGACCACGACGAGCAGCCCGACCACGGCGAGGACGGCCCCGGCCACGACGCGACCCACGGGCAGCCGATGCCGCCCCGTGTCCGCCATCTGGGTGGCCAGCCGGGGGTCCTCGGTGCGCAGCTGCTGCTCCAGCTGGTCCAGCATCCGCTGCTCATGCTCTGAGAGGGGCATGGCGACTCCTTCGAACGCGGCCTCCGACACCTCCGGGACCGGGAGGGGACGCCCGCGCGTCCGACTTGCCCTCCAGGATAGGACCTGCCGCCCCACCCTAGCCAGGTGGCGACGTCGCCGGCCCCGGAACCCCTCACTCCCGATCCGGGCCTCCGGGGCCCGGCCGCGGCGCGTCCCGGCGGGCGTCGGCGCGGGCCTCGCGTCGTCCCAGCAGCGACGCCGGCCGCACGGCCGCCGTCGGGAAGCGCCGGGCGACGGCGTCCAGGGCGGCCTCGGCACCGGCCCAGTCGCCCTCCTCCGACGCCTCGTCCTCCGTCCCCCAGGCGGGACCGCCGAAGAGCGCCTCCTGGGCCGGAGGCTGATCGGCCTCGCCCCCGAGGCGCTCGGCGCGCACGCCCACGAGCCGGATCGGATGCGGCCGTTCGGCGTGCAGCTCGCGGACGAGCCGCCGCGCCGGGCCGAGGAGGTCGTGGCCCGTGGCGGTCGGCCGGGCGAGGCGGGCGGTGCGGCTGCGCACGGACCCGTCCGGCGCCTTGAGGCGGACCGTGACCGCGCCGGCGGTGACCTGCTCCGCCCGCAGCCGGGCCGCGACCCGGTGACACAGACGCAGGACCTCCGGGTCGACGCCCGCGACGTCGACGGGGTCGACGTCGAAGGTGTGGTCCGCGCCGATGCTGCGGGCCGCCGGGCGCGGGGCGACGGGGCGCGGGTCGATGCCCCGGGCCAGCGACGCCCACTCCCGGCCGGCGGCCCCGAACGACGCCTCCAGCCGCGCGGGGTCCACCCGGGCGAGGTCGCCGATGGTCGCCACCCCCCGCCGGGCGAGCCGCTCGGCCGCCTTGGGGCCCACGCCCCACAGCCGGCCCACGGGCAGTGGATGGAGGAAGTCCAGGGTGCGCTCCGGCGGCACGATCAGCAGACCGTCGGGTTTGGCCGCGGTGGACGCCGTCTTGGCCACGAACTTCACGGCCGAGCCCCCCACGGTGCACGGCAGCCCCAGCTCGGAGCGGACGCGCTCCCGGATCAGGTGGCCGATGTGCTCGGGCGGGCCGAGCCGGCGGCGGGCGCCGGCGACGTCGAGGAACGCCTCGTCCACGCTGAGCTGCTCCATCACGGGGGTCACGTCCGCGAGCACGGCCATCACCTCGGCGGAGACGGCCCGGTAGAGCTGTTGGCGCGGCGGGATGACCACGAGGGGCGGGCACAGGGCGCGGGCGTGCGCCAGGGGCATCGCCGAGCGGACCCCGTAGGCGCGCGCCGCGTACGAGGCGGAGAGCACCACGGACCGACCGCTCGGAGCGGCGACGGCGGCGGGACGGCCCTCGAGGTCGGGCCGTTCGCGCAGCTCGACGGACAGGAAGAACGCGTCCATGTCCACGTGCAGGATCGTCGCCTCCTCACGGGGTGCAGCGGGCGCGGTCTCGGACATGGACCGAGCCTATCCGGGACCGGCGATCCGTCGCGCGGCGCGGCTAGGGTGGGGCCATGCCCGCCGACGTCGCCGTCCCCCGCCCCCGTCCCGCCGACCAGGACCGCTTCCGCGCCGCCGTCGCCGACGCCCTCGACCGCCTGCTGGCGGAGCACCGGGACCTCGCCCGGGACGTCCACCCGCTGACGGCGCCCCTCGTGGACGCGATCGCGGACCTGACCGCGGGCGGCAAGCGCCTGCGCGCCGTCCTGGCCTGGCTCGGCTGGCGGGCGGCCGGTGGTGAGGCGGAGGATCCCCGCATCGCCGAGGCGGGCGCGGCGTTCGAGCTGTTCCAGGCCGCGGCGCTGATCCACGACGACATCCTGGACCGCTCGGACACCCGCCGCGGGATGCCCAGCGTGCACCGCCGCTTCGAGTCCCTCCACCGGGAGGCGGGCTGGCGCCACGCCGCGGAGCACTTCGGCGTCTCCGCCGCGATCCTCGCCGGCGACGTCGCCCTGGGGATGAGCGAGACGGCCTTCGCGCGCGTGCTCGCCGGCACGCCCCGGGAGGGCCGGGCGCGGGTCGAGCTCGAGCGGATGCGCTTCGGCGTGATGGCGGGTCAGTACCTCGACGTGGTGGCCGAGATGGCCCCGGCGGCGCGCGACGCCCGCGAGGCCGAGGCGGCCGCCGAGGCGGTGGTGGAGCACAAGTCGGCGCGCTATTCGGCGGTGCACCCGCTCGCCCTCGGGGGGCTGCTGGCGGGGGCGGACGACGGGCTGGTGACCGCGTTCGCCCGGGTGTCGCTGCCGTTCGGCATGGCCTTCCAGTACCGGGACGACCTGCTCGGCGTGTTCGGCGATCCGGCGACCACGGGCAAGCCCGCGGGCGACGACCTGCGGGAGGGCAAGCAGACCGTGCTCATCGCCCGCGCCGTCGAGCTGCTCGCCCCGGACGAGGCCGCCGCGCTCGACGCGGACCTCGGCGACCCGCACCTCGGTGCGGACCGGGTGGCCCACTGGCAAGCCGTCCTCGAGGCGTGCGGCGCGCGCCGGGCCGTCGAAGAGCGGGTCACGGCGCTCTCACACGAGGCGGCCGGGGCCGTGGCGGGCCTGCTCGCGCACGGCGTCCCCGAGGACGTGAGCGCCGAGCTCACGCGGCTGATCGACGCATACACGTCGCGCCGCCACTGAGCGGCACGGACCCCGCGGGCTAAGGCCGCCCGCGGGGCCGGCTCACCAGGCCAGGGCCTGGGCGCGACGCCGGATCTCGGTCTTCCGGCCGTCCCGGAGTGCGTCGATGGGCCGGCCGGGCAACGACTCGTCCTCGGTGAACAGCCAACGGAGGGCCTCCTCGTCGGAGAAGCCGGCGTCGGCCAGCAGCACGAGCGTGCCCTGCAGGGAGTCGAGCACGCCGGTCTCGGTGAGGAACAGGGCCGGCACGGACCGCACCGCGGGCTCGGGACGACGCACGGCCAGCAGGCGGCGATCATGCACGAGGTTGTGGACGCGGGTCACGCGCTGGTCGAGGTGTTCCGCCACGTCGGGCACGGAGAGCCACTCGCCCACGAGGGCGTCGAGCTCGGCGGGGATCGCGTCAGCGGGGACCGGGGTGTCGGAGGAAGTGGTGCTCACGGGCGCCAGCCTACGTGGCCGCCGACGGGCCCGGCCCACCGCGCCCCGGACGGCATGGATCTCGGTATGGTCACGAAGATCACATTCCGATAACATCGCCGAGGCTCCACGGCCGGGCGCCGACGTCGTCGGTCGACCGCGGGGGGCCACGGGTCCCGCCCGTCACTTCCCCGTCGTGTTCCATCCGTCCGATCCGATGCCGAGGTCTGCCGTGTCCCACACCCCGTCCGCTCCCGCCGCCTGCGCTCCGTCCTGACCGGCGGCGCGGTGCCCCTGCTGCTGCTCACCGGTCTGCCCGCCCAGGCCCACGCCCAGGAGGCTGCGGTGCACACCGTGCGCCCGGGCGACACCCTCACCCGGATCTCGGCCGCCCGCGGCGTCTCCGTCGCCGACCTGCTGCGGTTCAACGGCCTGGGCCTGGAGACCGTGCTCTACCCGGGTGACGAGCTCCGCCTGACCGGCGCGGCGGCCCCGGCCCCGGCCGTCGGGACCTACACGGTGCAGCCGAACGACGGGTGGTGGATCATCGCCCGCCGCACCGGCGTCTCCGCCGCGCAGCTGCAGCGGCTCAACGGCATGAGCGCGTCGAGCATGCTCCACCCGGGCATGGTCCTGACCACGCAGCGCACGGCCGCCGCACCGAAGACCCCCGCGTCGACCGCCCCCGCGCCGGCCTCGAAGGCCCCGGCGGCCGCCGGCGAGACGGTCCGGTACACCGTGGTCTCCGGCGACTCCCTCTGGGGGATCTCCCAGCGGTTCGAGGTCTCCATCCCCCGTCTGCGCGAGCTCAACGGCCTGACGCGGGCCTCGACGCTACACCCCGGCGACGTGCTCGTGATCTCCGACGGCACCCTCGAGGTGGAGCCGGTCTCCGCCGTCCAGGCGGTCGGCGACACCTTCCTCGGCCGCACCGACGCGCCGCACGTCACGGCCTCGGCGAACGAGAACCTGCGCCTGCTGCGCTCCGTCCCGCAGCCCACCCCCGAGCAGATGCAGCAGATCGTCCGCGAGACCGCCGAGCGGATGGGCGTGGACCCCCGCCTGGCCCTGGGCCACGCGTACACCGAGTCCCGCTTCCGCATGGCCTCGGTCTCCCCCGGCAACGCCGTGGGGGCGATGCAGGTCATCCCGATCACGGGCGAGTTCGCCTCGGAGCTGGTGGGCCGCGAGCTGAACCTGCTGGACCCCTACGACAACGCGGTGGCCGGCGTCGCGTTCATCAAGTACGTGCAGGACCGCACCCCCACACTCGATGAGGGCATCGGGGCCTACTACCAGGGCCTCGGCGGGGTGCTGGACAGCGGCCTGAACCCGGAGGCACGGGACTACGTGGCCAAGGTGCGCGCCGCCATGGCGATGTTCTGATCCGCCGGCGGCGGACCGCCCCGAGGGGGTCCGCCGCCTGTCCTACCCTGGGACGATGAGCAGCGCACGCCGGGACCCCCTCGTGGGGGACATCGTCGACGGCCGCTACCGAGTCGTCGAGCGGCTGGCCCGGGGCGGCATGTCCACCGTCTACCTGGCCGTGGACGAGCGTCTCGACCGCGAGGTGGCGCTCAAGGTCATGCACCCGCACCTGGCGGAGGACCCCGTCCTCGTCGGCCGGTTCGAGCAGGAGGCCAAGACGGCGGCGCGGCTGTCCCATCCGCACGTCGTCGCGGTCCTGGACCAGGGCCACACCGAGGCCGAGGACGGCGACGTGCTGGCCTACCTCGTGATGGAGCACGTGCCCGGCCGCACGCTGCGCACCGTCATCCGGGACCGTGCACCGCTCTCACCCCGGGAGGCGCTGCGGTTCCTGCGTCCGCTCGTCGACGGCCTGGCCGCCGCGCACCGCGCCGGGCTGGTGCACCGGGACGTGAAGCCCGAGAACGTGCTCGTCCGCGACGACGGGCGGGTGACGGTCGCGGACTTCGGCCTGTCCCGTGCCGCCACGGCCCACACCCTGGCCGGGCAGGCCGTCGTGGGCACGCCCGCCTACCTCGCCCCCGAGCACATCGCCGGGGCGCCCGCCGACGCCCGCTCCGACGTGTACGCCGTGGGCATCATCCTGTTCGAGCTGCTCACGGGCCGCCAGCCGTACACCGCGGCGACCGCGTTGCAGGTCGCCTACCGGCATGTCCACGAGCGGGTCCCCGTGCCGTCCACGCTGCACCCCGGGCTCCCCGAGGATCTCGACGACCTCGTGCTGTGGTGCACCGAGCCGGACCCGGCCGACCGGCCCGCCGGTGCCGGCGAGCTCCTGCACCGCATCGACGCCGTGGCGGCGGGCCTGGACCCCGACGAACCGGACCGCCACCCCGCCGAGGGCCCGGATGCGGAGCCGGCGGTGGGCGCCCCCGCCGCCGATGGCCCCGAGGACGCAGCCCCGGACGGGAACCTGGAGACCCGGGCCCTCGACGCCGGCGACCACCACGCGACGCGCCTGCTCCCCGCCCTGGCCGAGTCCGACCTCGACGCGGACATGACCGACGTCATCGACACCCGTGCGGCGACGCGCGGGGCCGACCGGCGGCCCGCCGCGCATCCGGCGGAGCCGATCGGCCCGCTCGGGCTCGACCCCGCTCCGGCGGACCGGCATCCGGGGCGCGAGTCCCCGCGGCGGCTGCGTCGGGCGGCCCGCCGCCCCGCCCTCGACCTCGGCCAGGGCACCGGCCGGACCGCCGCGATCGGCGCGGCCGTGACCCTGCTGCTCACCGGCGTCGCCCTGCTGCTGGGCTGGACGCTGGGCTCCGGCGGCCTCGGAGTCGGAGGTGTGGCGGTGGTCCCCGACCTCGACGGGCTGGCCCGGGAGGCGGCGGAGGAACGGCTGACCGCCGCGGGCTTCACCGCGGCGGTCACGGCCCGGCACGACGAACTCCGCACGGAGGGCACGGTCGTCGCCAGCTCGCCCGCGGCCGGGGAGCCGGCGGGGCGCGGCACCCCCGTCGAGCTCACCGTCTCCGCCGGCCCCGCGCCGGTGCCGGTGCCGGACCTGACCGGCGTCGTGATCCGGCGGGCCCACGGCGTGGCCCGGGACGCCCGATTCACCGTGGAGGTCGCGGAGCGCCGCACCGATCCCGCAGTGCCGGCCGGGGCCGTGATCGAGCAGCACCCGGCCCCCGGCGAGCAGGCGACGCCGGGCACCGCGGTCCGCGTGGTGCTCTCCGAAGGCCGCGCCGTGCGCCCGGTGCCGGACGTGACCGGGCAGGATCCGGAGATGGCGGGCACGACGCTGGCGGACGACGGCTGGGACGCCCGCGTGCATCGCCTGCCGCTGCCGCTCTCCGGCCGGGGCGAGTCCCGGGTCCTGCACCAGTCCCCCGCCGCCGGGACCGCCCTGCCCGAGGGCACCGCGGTCCACGTCTGGGTCGGCTGAGCCGGGGCGTGCCCGGCCGCGCGGTCAGGCCCGCGGCGCGCGGCGCTCGGGGTGGGAGAGGGCCTCGGTGACCTTGAACGCCATCTCCAGGGACTGCTGGTGGTTCAGCCGCGGGTCGCACAGCGTCTCGTAGCGGGCGTCGAAGTCGGCCTCGTTGATCGGGTCGGAGCCGCCCAGGCACTCGGCGACGTCGTCGCCGGTCAGCTCGACGTGCATGCCGCCCGGGTGCGTGCCGAGCTCGCGGTGCACCTCGAAGAAGCCGCTGACCTCGTCCATCACGTCCTCGAACCGGCGGGTCTTGTAGCCGTTGGCCGCGGTCACGGTGTTGCCGTGCATGGGGTCGGTGACCCACACCGGCTCCAGCCCCGCGTCCCGGACGCCCTCGACGATGCCGGGGAGCACGTCCCGGATCCGCTCCGCGCCCATGCGGGTGATGAAGGTCAGGCGGCCCGGCTCGCGCTCCGGGTCCAGCCGCTCGGCGAGCTCGAGCGCGTCCGCGACCGTGGTGGTCGGGCCGAGCTTCACGCCGATCGGGTTGCGGACCCGGGAGAGGAAGTCGACGTGGGCGCCGTCCACCTGGCGGGTGCGCTCGCCGATCCACAGGAAGTGGGCGCTCGTGGCGTAGGGGTCGCCGCTGCGCGAGTCCACGCGGGTCAGGGCGCGTTCGTAGTCGAGCAGGAGCGCCTCGTGGGCCGAGTAGAACTCGGTGCGGCGCATGGCCTCGAAGTCCACGCCCGCGGCGTTCATGAAGCGGACCGCGCGGTCGATCTCGGCGGCCATCTCCTCGTACTGGGCGTAGGCCGGGTTGGCCATGAAGCCCTGGTTCCACTGGTGCACGCTGCGCAGATCGGCGAAGCCGCCCTGGGTGAAGGCGCGGACCAGGTTCAGGGTGGAGGCGGAGGTGTGGTAGGCCTGCACCATCCGTCGGGCGTCGTGCCGGCGGGCCTGCTCGGTGAACTCGTAGCCGTTCACGATCTCGCCGCGGAAGCTGGGCAGCGTGACGCCGTCGCGGGTCTCCGTGTCCGAGGACCGCGGCTTCGCGAACTGGCCGGCGATCCGGCCCATCTTCACGACCGGCATGGAGGCGCCGTAGGTCAGCACCGCGGCCATCTGCAGGATGGTCTTCACCCGGGCGCTGATCCGGTTGGCGGTGGACCCGGCGAACGTCTCGGCGCAGTCGCCGCCCTGCAGGAGGAACGCGCGGCCCTGGGCGACGTCGGCCAGACGGGCGCGCAGCAGGTCGACCTCGCCCGCGAAGACGAGCGGGGGCAGGGCGCTCAGCTCGGCGACGGCGGCGCGGTGATCGGCCTCGTCCGCCCAGGACGGCGCCTGCGCGATCGGCAGCGAGCGCCAGTGGTCCAGGCCGGGGATGTCGGCGGCGCCCTCCGAGATGGCGGTGCCGAAGGCCAGGATCTTCTCGCGGGGGTCTTCAGTCATGTGCACCAGGCTAGGGGCCGCGTGCCGCGCCCCGGTCTGAGCGTCCCCGGATGACGACGCGCGGGCCCCGCTCAGTCGCGGGCGCGTGGCGGAGCGGCCGTACGGCCCGCCTTCACGTCCGCCGCGTAGGTGTCCACGTACTCCTGGCCCGACAGGCGCCGGATGGCCTCCATGATCTCGTCCGTCACCTCCCGCAGCACCCGGGGGTCGCCGACGGCCTCGGCACGGTCGGAGAAGTCCAGCGGCTCACCGAAGATCATGCCCAGGCGCCGGATCCGCGGCAGCACATGGCCGATCGGCTGGACCTGGTCCGTGCCGATCATCGCGATGGGCACCACGGGCGCGCCCGAGGCCAGCGCGAGCTTGGCCACGCCGATCTTGCCGCGGTGCAGCCGCCCGTCCGGGCTGCGGGTGCCCTCCGGGTAGATCCCGAGCAGCCGGCCCTCCCGCAGCGCCTCGAGGCCCGCGTCCAGCGAGCGCAGGGACGCCTCTCCGCCGGAGCGGTCCATGGGCAGCTGGTTCGCCGCCTCGAAGAACCGGCGGGTGACCCAGCCCTTCACGCCCGGGCCGGTGAAGTACTCACGCTTGGCCAGGAAGTGCACCTGGCGGTCGAGCATGGCCGGCATGAACACCGAGTCCGAGACGGACAGGTGGTTGCTGGCCAGGATCGCCGGGCCCTCGGCCGGCACGTTCCCGAGGCCCTTCACCCAGGGGCGGAACAGCAGGCGGGTGGCCGGAGCCACGGCGAACGTCTTGGCGGACCAGTAGAACGTGGACACGAGGGCCTTCCGGTCGGGGCGGTCGGGTGCCTGCCCATCGTATGGTCCGCCTGCCTTACCCTGGCACCATGCCCCGCCCCGTCGCCGTCGCCCCCGAAGAC
>NZ_JABFAY010000004.1:198321-211683 GCF_017168495.1 Micrococcus sp. KRD096
CTGCCGGGGCACGGCACCCGGTGGGAGGACCTCGCCGCCACCGGTGCGGACGAGATCCGCGCCGCCGTCCGGGCCGTCGTGGACCTCGAGCTCGCCCGACACGGCCGCGTGGTCATGGCGGGCATCTCGATGGGCGGCGCCCTCGCGCTCGACGCCGCCGCCCACCGACCCGTGGCCGGGGTGCTCGTGGTGAACCCCGCGCTGCGCTTCGCCAGCCCGCTCGCCCCCTTCGCCCCGCTGCTGGCCCCGTTCGTCCCCACGGTCGCCCCGATCGCGGACGACATCGCGGACCCGACGGCGCGCGAGCGCGCCTACCCCCGCACGCCGGTGGCCGGCGTCGCCGCCCTCGGCCGCATCCAGCGGGCCGCCCGCCGCGCCCTGCCGCGGATCACCGCTCCCGTGACGGTCTACCGGTCCGCCCGCGACGCCGTCGTGCCCGCCTCGAGCCACCGGACCCTGGTGCGGGGCCTGCGCCAGGCCCCCGTGGAGGTGGTGGGACTGCCCCGCAGCCGCCACGTCGCCACGCTCGACTACGACCTGCCGCTGCTGATCGACCACGGCCGGAGCGCGGTCGCCGCCATGACGACGCACTGAGTCGCGCCCGGACCCTGCCGCTGCCGGTTGTAGAGTGTGCGTGACACGACTCACACATACTTCCGTTCCGCCGACCATCGGTCGGCGGGACCGACCCGACGCCCGAGGAGTCCCATGCACGAGATCAGCGAGCCGTACCACCACCCCCGCCTGTCCCCGGAGGCGAACATCACGGACTTCCTGGAACGCCAGGCCACGGAGCGTCCCGACCACGGCCTCTTCGCGGTGCCCGACGCGCAGGACCAGTGGACGGACGTCTCCGCCCGGGACGCCCGCGAACGCGTGCGGGCCCTGGCCAAGGGGCTCATCGCCGCCGGGATCCAGCCCGGGGAGACGGTCGGTCTCCTGGCCTCCACCCGCCTGGAGTGGACACTGGTCGACTTCGCCATCTGGTATGCCGGCGCGGTCACCGTGCCCGTGTACGAGACCTCCTCCGTCAGCCAGGTGTCCTGGATCATCGAGGACTCGCACGTGCGCGCCGTCGTGACCGGGAACGAGAACCTCGCCAAGACGGTGCGGGACGCGGTGCAGCGCGAGGGCCTGCCGGAGCTGATCGGCCTGTGGACGATGGACCCGGCCGACGGCGCCCCCGGCTCCGGTCTCGAGGCGCTCGTCGCCCTGGGCACGGACGTCACCGATGAGGAGCTCGAGACGCGCCGGTCCTCCGCCGGCCTGGCCGACCTGGCGACCATCATCTACACCTCCGGCACCACGGGCCGGCCCAAGGGCTGCGAGCTCACGCACGAGAACTTCGCGGAGCTCGTCAACCAGACCCTGTCCTCCTCGCTCGGCGACGTCGTCCGCCAGGACACCTCCACCGTGCTGTTCATCCCCCTGGCGCACGTGTTCGCGCGCTTCGTCTCGGTGCTCACCGTCGCCGCGGGCGCACGCTGCGGGCACGTCTCGGACATCAAGCGGCTCTCGGTCTCGCTGCAGACCTTCCAGCCGAGCTTCGTGCTGGCCGTGCCGCGCGTGTTCGAGAAGATCTACAACGCGGCGCTGCTCAACGCGCAGAGCGGCGGCAAGGAGAAGATCTTCCGCCGTGGCGCGGACGTGGCGATCCGCTGGTCCCGGGCGCTGGACTCGGGCCAGATGACGGCGCCCCTGCGGCTGCAGCGCGCGTTCTACTCCGCGCTGATCTACCGCCGGATCCGGACGGCCATGGGCGGCCGGCTCGCGTACGCGGTCTCCGGCGGCGGCCCCCTCTCCACCGACCTGGCGCACTTCTTCCGCGGCGTGGGCGTGACCATCCTCGAGGGCTACGGCCTCACCGAGACGACGGCCCCCATCACCGTGGGCCGGCCGGACCGGCTGAAGATCGGCACGGTCGGACACCCCCTCGGCGGCAACCAGGTGCGGATCGCCGAGGACGGCGAGATCCTCACGCGCGGCACCTCGCTGATGCGCGGCTACCACAACCGGCCGGAGGCGAACGAGGAGGCCTTCGAGGACGGCTGGTTCCGCACCGGCGACCTCGGGGCCCTGGACGACGACGGCTTCCTCACGATCACCGGCCGCAAGAAGGAGCTGCTGGTGACGGCCGGCGGCAAGAACGTGGCACCGGCGATGCTCGAGGACGCGATCCGCAGCGACGCGCTCGTCTCCCAGGTGATGGTGGTCGGCGACGGCAAGCCCTTCATCGCGGCGATCGTCACCCTCGACACCGACACCCTGCCCGCGTGGCTCGCCGCGAACGGGCTGCCGAAGGACCTCGACGTCGCTGCGGCCGCACGCGAGGACGCGGTGCGCCGCCACATCCAGGAGGCCGTGGACAAGGCCAACAGCCTGGTCTCGCGCGCCGAGGGGATCCGGGAGTTCCGCATCCTCGACCGCGACTTCTCCCTGGAGGAGGGCCATGTGACCCCGTCCCTGAAGATGCGCCGGTCGGCGATCATGAAGGACTTCGCCGCGCAGATCGCGGACATCTACGGGGAGCCCGCCCCGCACAACTGAACGCCCCCTCGACGACGGCGCCCGGCCCCGCGGCCGGGCGTCGTCGTCCCCGCGGTTCCGGTCAGAGCAGACCGGAGTCCGGCACGTCCAGGCCCAGCAGCGCGTTCTCGACGACCTCGGTGAGGGCCGGGTGGGGCCAGTACTGGCCCCGCGCGAGCCGGTGGGCGTCGATGCCGAACGCCATGCCGGTCACGAGCGGCTGGATGAGGTTCGCGGCCTCGTGCCCCAGGATGTGCCCGCCCAGGATCCGTCCCGTGGCCTTCTCCGCGACGACGGTGCACACGCCCTCGGTGTCCTCCATGGCCCAGCCGTAGGCGACGTCCCCGAAGGACTGGGTCTTCACCGTGATCGCGTCCGCGCCGTAGTCGGCGAGCGCCTGCTCCACCGTGAGACCGACGGAGGCCACCTGCGGATGGGTGAACACGGCCGCCGGCACGGGGCCGAGCGTGTTGGCGCGGAGATCGTCCGGATGCTCCAGGTTGTGCGCGACGACGCGGGCCTCGTGATTGGCTACGTGCTTGAGCTGCCACGTGTTGGCGACGTCCCCGAGCACGTAGACCCCCTCCACCGGAGCAGCGTCGGAGAGTGCGCGCTGATGCTCGTCGCTGGCCAGGACGCCGTCGTCGGTGACGTCCAGTCCCGCGGCGGCGGGGTCGAGGCGGTCCGTGTTCGGCGTCCGGCCGACCGCGATCAGCACCGTGTCCGCCTCGATGGCCTCCTCCACGATGCCGGTCTGCTCCTGGCCCCCTGCGCGATCCAGGCGCACCCGGACCCAGCCGTCCGCGGCCCGCTCGGCGTCCTCGACCGGTTCGATCCCGGCCGGGGTCCACCCCGTGCGCAGGTCCCACCGTCGGGCAGCGATCTTCGTGAACGTCGTGGACACGGACATGTCGTGCTGCTTGAGCAGCCGGTGGCCGCGGTTGACCTGGACGACCTCGGTCCCCAGCCCGGCGAAGACGGAGGCGAACTCGCAGGCGATGAACCCGCCGCCCACCACGAGCAGCCGCCGCGGCAGCCGATCCAGTCGCATCACGGTGTCCGAGGTGTGCACCGACGGCAGGTCCAGGCCCGGGATCTCCGGGAGGGTGGGCCGCGACCCCGCGGCGACCACCACCTGGTCCGCCGTGATCTCCCGGCCCGAGGCGGTGCGCACGCGGCGGGGACCGACGAAGCGCACCTCCTCCTGGATCACGCTCGTGTAGTCCAGATCGTCCCGGCGGTAGCGCAGCCCGTCCCGGCTGATGCCGTCGATGCGCGTGAAGATGCGGTCCCGGATGGCCGGGAAGTCGGCGCCCGTGAACTCCAGCCCCACCCCGAGGCTCCGGGCCTCGGGGGGCAGCGCGGCCAGGCCGGCCGGGTAGGCGTACATCTTGGTGGGGATGCAGCCGACGTTCAGGCAGGTGCCGCCGAACGTGCCGGAGTCGGCGATCACGACGCTCCGGCCCTTCCAGTGTTCGCTGATCAGGGAGTTCCCCGATCCGGAGCCGATGATGAGCAGGTCGTGGTGTTCCGCAGAGGTGGCCATGCCTCCCAGGATAGGCACGGGCCCGGACGCGGTGGCGTCCGGGCCCGTGGGGCGGCCCGCCGGCGGCGGGCTCACGCGGGGCTCACTCGATCACGAGCAGCAGGTCTCCGCCGTTGACGGGCGTGACGCCCTCCGTGACCACGCGGCGCACGGTGCCCGCGGCCTGGGCCGTGATCGTGGCCTCCATCTTCATCGCCTCGATCGTGGCCACCGCCTGGCCGACCTCGACGGCGTCGCCCTCGGCCACCTGGACGGTGACCGAGCCCGCGAACGGGGCGGCGACGTGGCCGGGGGTGCCGGGGTCCGCCTTCTCCGCGGTCCGCACGGTGGACTCGATCGAGCGGTCCCGGACGGTCATCTGGCGCAGCTGGCCGTTCAGGGTGACCATCACCGTGCGCATGCCCTTCTCGTCCGGCTCGGAGACGGACATGAGGGTGGCGAGCAGCCGGACACCGCGTCCGAGCGAGATGACGTGCTCACGCCCGGGGACGAGGCCGTAGAGGAAGTCGCGGGTGTGCAGGGTGACGGTGTCCCCGAACTCCTCGCGGTGCGCCTCGAACTCCTTCGTGGGGCCGGGGAAGAGCAGGCGGTTCAGCACCGCGCGGCGGGTCTGTCCGGCCTCGGCGAGGGCGCTCGAGTCCTCCGCGGAGATCTCCACCATGCCCGCGCCCTCGCGGCGACCCTGGAGGGCCTTGGTCCGGAAGGGCTCCGGCCAGCCGCCGGGCGGGTCGCCGAGCTCGCCGCGCAGGAAGCCGATCACGGAGTCCGGGATGTCGAACTCCTGCGGACGCTCCGCGAACTCCTTCGGGTCCACGCCGGAGCCGACCAGCTGCAGCGCCAGATCGCCCACCACCTTGGAGGACGGGGTGACCTTGACGAGGTGGCCGAGCAGGTCGTCGGCCGCGGCGTACATCGACTCGATGGCCTCGAACCGCTCCCCCAGGCCGAGCGCGATCGCCTGCGTGCGCAGGTTGGACAGCTGGCCGCCCGGGATCTCGTGGTGGTACACGCGGCCGGTCGGGGCGGGCAGCCCCGCCTCGAAGGGCGCGTACGCCGAGCGGACGGACTCCCAGTAGGGCTCCATCGCGGTGGCGGCCTCGAGGCCGAGACCGGTGTCCCGCTCGGTGTGCTCGAGCGCCGCGACCAGGGCGGACAGCGGCACCTGGCTGGTGGTGCCCGCCATGGACGCGGTGGCCGCGTCGACGGCGTCCACGCCGGCCTCCGCCGCCGCGAGCAGGGTGGCCAGCTGGCCGCCGGCGGTGTCGTGCGTGTGCAGGTGCACGGGCAGGTCGAACTCGGCGCGCAGGGCGGTGACGAGCTCGCGCGCGGCGGCGGGCCGCAGCAGGCCCGCCATGTCCTTGATCGCCAGGACGTGGGCGCCGGCGTCGACCATCCGGCGGGCGAGGCCCAGGTAGTAGTCGAGCGTGTAGAGCGTCTCCTTCGGGTCCGTCATGTTGCCCGTGTAGCACAGGGCCGCCTCGGCCACGGCGGTGCCCGTGGCACGCACCGCCTCGATGGCCGGGGTGATCTGCTCGACGTCGTTGAGGGCGTCGAAGATGCGGAACACGTCGACGCCGGACGCCGCGGCCTCGGCCACGAACGCGTCCGTCACCTCGGTGGGGTACGGCGTGTAGCCCACCGTGTTGCGGCCGCGCAGCAGCATCTGGATCGGGATGTTCGGCAGCTCCGCGCGCAGCAGCTCGAGGCGCTGCCACGGGTCCTCGTGGAGGAAGCGCAGCGCGACGTCGTACGTCGCCCCGCCCCAGGCCTCCACCGAGAGCAGCCCCGGCAGGGTGTGCGCGACGGCGGGCGCGGCGGCCAGCAGGTCGCGGGTGCGGACGCGGGTGGCCAGCAGGGACTGGTGGGCGTCGCGGAACGTGGTGTCCGTGACGGCCAGCGCGGTCTGCTCGCGCAGGGTGCGGGCGAAGCCCTCGGGGCCCTGCTCCAGCAGCACCTGACGCCAGCCGTGCGGGGGCGCCGCGTCCTCGTTCCGGCTCGGGCCGTCGAAGGGCGAGCGGTCCGGCTCCTGGTGCTTGTCACCCGGGTGCTCCGGGAGGCGGTCGCGGGGGTCGATGCCCTCGATGCGCGGGCCGTGCGGCTGGTTGACTGTGACGTCCACGAGGTACTGCAGGGCCTTGGAGCCACGGTCCTGGGAGCGGTTCACCGTGGCCAGCTCGGGGTGCTTGTCGATGAAGTCCGTGGCGACGTCGCCGCTGACGAACTGCGGGTCGTCCATCACGTTCATCAGGAACGGGATGTTGGTGGCCACGCCGCGCACGCGGAACTCGGCCAGGGCGCGGCGCACGCGGCGCACGGCCGTGGCGTAGTCGCGTCCGCGGCAGGTGAGCTTGACCAGCATGGAGTCGAAGTGGGGGCTGATCTCCGCACCGGCGTAGATGGTGCCGCCGTCGAGGCGCACACCGGAGCCGCCGGCCGAGCGGTAGGCGGTGATGGTGCCGGTGTCCGGGCGGAAGCCGTTGGCCGGGTCCTCGGTGGTGATGCGGCACTGGATGGCGAAGCCGCGGACCTGGAGGGCGTCCTGGGTGATGCCCAGCTCGGGCAGGGTGGCGCCGGCGGCGATGCGCAGCTGCGCGCCCACCAGGTCCACGTCCGTGACCTCCTCGGTCACGGTGTGCTCCACCTGGATGCGGGGGTTCATCTCGATGAACACGTGCTGGCCCGCACGCTCGCCCGCCGTGTCCACGAGGAACTCGACGGTGCCCGCGTTGACGTACCCCATCTCCTTGGCGAAGGCGACGGCGTCCCGGTGCAGGGCCTGCCGGATCTCCTCGTCCAGGTTCGGGGCCGGGGCCATCTCGATGACCTTCTGGTGGCGGCGCTGGAGCGAGCAGTCCCGCTCGAAGAGGTGCACGACGTTGCCCTCGCCGTCGGCGAGGATCTGCACCTCGATGTGCCGCGGCCGCAGGACGGCCTGCTCGAGGAACACGGTGGGGTCGCCGAAGGCGGTGTCCGCCTCGCGCATCGCGGCCTCGAGGGAGCCGCGCAGGTCCTCGCGGCGCTCGACGCGGCGCATGCCGCGGCCGCCGCCGCCGGCGACGGCCTTGACGAAGATGGGGAAGCCGATCTCCTCGGCCTGCTCCAGGAGCCACTCGACGTCGGCGCTCGGGTCCGAGGAGGCCAGGGTGGGGATGCCCGCGCGCTTGGCCGCGCGCAGGGCCTCGACCTTGTTGCCGGTCAGCTCGAGGACGTCGGCGGGCGGGCCGACGAAGGTGATCCCGTTCTCGGCCGCGGCGCGGGCCAGGCCGGCGTTCTCCGACAGGAAGCCGTAGCCCGGGTAGATCGCGTCGGCCCCGGCGTCCTTGGCCACGCGGATGATCTCGTCCACGTCGAGGTAGGCGCGCACGGGGTGGCCCTCGTCGCCGATGCGGTAGGCCTCGTCCGCCTTCTGGCGGTGGATCGAATTGCGGTCCTCATAGGGGAAGACGGCGACGGTGCGGGCGCCCAGCTCGTAGCAGGCGCGGAAGGCGCGGACGGCGATCTCGCCGCGGTTGGCCACCAAGACCTTGGAGAAGACGGCGCCGGCTCCGGTCGACCCGGCCGCGTCCTCTGGAGGGGTGAAGTTCTCGACAGGTGCGGTCATGGTTGGGAGTGTGTCACACCGCACGCGAGTTCCGCCTCATGTCGCGCACAGTCGCCGCTGCGAGACGAAAGATGACTGACTCGGCGCTGTGGGGCGCCGACGCCGGCCCGGCCTCGTGCCGGGGCCGGCGTCGGCCGCGGGCGCCCCGCGGAGGAGGGTCAGGCGGAGCGGCGGGCCCGACGCCGCCCGGCCAGCTCGTCCCCCGGCTCGGGGGCCCCGACCACGCTCTCGCGGGGCAGCTCGGCGAGGCTGCCCTCGACCTCGCGCCACACGCGGCCGACGGCGATCCCGAAGACGCCCTGGCCGCCCTGGACGAGGTCCACGACCTCGTCCGCCGAGGTGCACTCGTACACCGAGGCGCCGTCGCTCATCAGGGTGATCTGCGCCAGGTCCTCGACACCCCGCTCGCGCAGGTGGCCCACGGCGGTGCGGATCTGCTGGAGCGAGACGCCGGTGTCCAGGAGGCGCTTGACCACCTTGAGGACGAGGATGTCGCGGAACGAGTAGAGCCGCTGGGAGCCGGAGCCGGAGGCGCTGCGGACCGTGGGGACCACGAGATCCGTGCGGGCCCAGTAGTCGAGCTGGCGATAGGTGATGCCGGCGGCCTTGCACGCGGTGGGACCGCGGAAGCCGACGTCGTCGCCCCGGGTCGCGCCCTCGTCGAAGAGCGTGCCCTGGGTGCCGAGCGCGGGGGGCCGGCCAGGACCTGCAGTGGGTGTCACGGGGAACCTCCTGGTGCGGGGCCCCCGGTGCGGGAAGGGGACGCGACCGTCGTGTGCCGCCGGTGACCGTGGCGGCGCTCCCCGGTGACCGTGGGGAGGACGACGGAGGCGCCCCGGGTGGCGGGGCCCTCTTCCCCTCGAAGGTACGCGCGGGTCCGGGGGCGGTCAACGAAGCCGGCGGCGCGGCCGCGCCGTGTCGCGCCGGCTCCGCTCAGGCGAAGTCCTCGGGGCGCACCGTGTCCAGGAAGTCGCGGAAGTCCTCGACGGCGCGCTCCTGGCCGGCGTCCTCCTCCCCCGTCCGCGCCGGCATGCCGGCGTCCGCGAGCACGGCGGGGCTGCCGAGCACGGGGGCGTCGGCGCGCAGGGCGACCACGACGGCGTCCGACGCGCGGGCGTCGACCCGGGCGCCCGTGGAGAGCACGAGCTCGGCGTGCACGACCTCGTCCCGGACCTCGGTGAGCCGCACCCGCACGACCTCGGCGCCCAGGGCGTCGACGGCGGCCAGGAGCAGCTCATGGGTAAGGGGCCGGGGCGCGCGGACGCCCTCGAGCGCGAGCGCGGCGGCGGCGGCCTCGGGCGCGCCCACCCACAGCGGGACCATCGTGCGGCCGGGCGGGTCCACCAGCAGGATCACGTGGTGCTGCTCGGGCAGCTCGACGCGCACGCCGAGCACGGAGAGCGGCACGTCGCCGGCGTCGTCGGCGGGCACGGGGCGCGGCTCAGTCATCCCACTGCTCCAGCCCCTCGGCCACGAGGGCCGCGTGCAGCCGCAGGCTGGCCTGCGCGATCTCGCGTGCCGAGCGGGCCACTCGGGGGCGGGTGCCGGCGTCGCGGCGGGCCTGCAGCGGGGCGACGGCGCGCTCCACCAGGCCCAGCTCGCGGTCGGCGGCGGCCCGCAGCGGGCGCAGGTGCCGCGGCTCGAGGCCGTGGCCCGCGAGCACGACGGCGGCCCGGGCCACGTCCATGGCGTGGCTCGGGTAGCCGCCGTCGGCGTCGACGGGCAGGAGCGAGTACTGGTCCAGCTCGGCCAGCAGCTCCTCGCCCGCACCGGATTCGGCGGCGAGCTCGGCGCGGGTCCACGACCGGCGGCCCCCGGCGACCTCGCGGCCGAGCCGCTCCGCGTCCGAGGACGCCGGGACCGCCGCGGTTCCGGGCACGCCGGTGGGGCGTTCACCGCGGTCCAGCGCGGCCAGGTGTTCGGCGATCACCTTGAGCGGCAGGAAGTGGTCGCGCTGCAGGGCGAGGACGAACCGGAGCCGGTCCACGTCCTCGGGCCGGAAGCGCCGGTAGCCGGCGGGGGTCCGCTCGGGCAGCACGAGGCCACGGTCCTCCAGGAAGCGCACCTTGGACGCGGTGACGCCGGGGAATTCGGCTTCGAGGGCGGCCACCACCTCGCCGATGCCCAGCCGGCCCGCAGGGCGGGCGGTGGGGACGGCGTCGGGGCGCGGGCGCGGATCGGTCACGGGGATGACGGCTCAGCCCCGCGCCGGTCCGGCGTAGTACGTGAGCCGGTACTTGCCGATCTGCACGTGCATCCCGGAGCGCAGCAGGATCTCGTCCACGCGGTCGTGGTTCACGAAGGTGCCGTTGAGGGAGTTCAGGTCCACGAGCCGATGGCCGCCGTCCTCGGCCCGGAACTCCGCGTGACGACGGGAGACCGTGACGTCGTCGAGGAAGATGTCCGCGTCCGGGTGGCGCCCCACGGAGACCACGTCCTCGTCCAGCAGGAAGCGGGCGGACTGGTCCGGGCCCTCGTGGGCGAGCAGCAGCGCGGAACCGGCCGGGAGGGCGCGGATCGCGTCCGACTCCTCGCGGGTGAGGTCCGCCGAGACCAGCG
Source organism: Micrococcus sp. KRD096 (assembly GCF_017168495.1). Classification (NCBI taxonomy): domain Bacteria; kingdom Bacillati; phylum Actinomycetota; class Actinomycetes; order Micrococcales; family Micrococcaceae; genus Micrococcus; species Micrococcus sp. KRD096. The sequence goes on from NZ_JABFAY010000004.1 coordinate 208,554, forward strand.
GCGCCAGCTCGGTGAGGTTGATGGCGGAGGTGGACAGGTCCGGTTCACGTCCGGGCTGGTTCATGGGGTGCTCCTGTGCGAGGGCCGGCGCCGCGGCGCCGGCCGGATGGAGAGACGAAGGGGACGCCGTCGCCCCGCCGGCCAGCGGCGGGGCGACGGCGGACGGGGCTCAGCTGGTGTGCGAGGCGTAGCCCTCGGCGTCCATGAGGCCCTCGAGCTGGGCCTCGTCCGCGAGGGTGATCTCGAACAGCCAGCCGCCCTCGTAGGGGGCGGAGTTGACCAGGCCGGGCTCGCCGTCGAGCTCGTCGTTGACGGCGGCCACGGTGCCGGTGACCGGGGCGTAGATGTCCGAGACGGACTTCGTGGACTCGACCTCGCCCACCGCGGTGCCCGCAGTGACCTCGGTGCCGACCTCCGGCAGGTCCACGTACACGACGTCGCCCAGCGCATCCTGGGCGAAGTCGGTGATGCCCACGCGGACCGTGCCGGCGGCACCGGCCTCGGCGATCCACTCGTGCTCGGCGGAGTACTTCAGGCCTTCGGGGATGGAGCTCATGGAGTGCGCGTCCTTTGCGTGGTCGGGAGGGATGACGTCGTCTCGCAGACTACCGAGCGGCACGTGATTCGCGCCACTGGCGCGCTCAGAGCACGCCGCGCATGCCGCGACGCACCGGCTTGGCGATGGCCAGCACGAGCAGGCCCACGCCCAGGGTGACCGCACCGATCATGCCGAAGTAGCCCACCTCGTTCTGCTCCGAGTAGGAGCCGGCCAGGGAGCCTGCCAGGGCCGTGCCCAGGGCGACGGACAGGTTGTACAGCGACACCATCATCACCGGGTAGCTGCGCGGGGCGACCTTGGTGGCCAGGGAGAGGCCCACCGGGGAGACGAGCAGCTCGCCCATGGTGCAGACGAAGAGGATCAGCGTCAGCCACAGCAGCGGCACGGCGACGACGTCGGCCACCGGGATGAACAGCAGGAAGGCGATGCCGATCAGGACGATGCCGATGCCGAACTTCACCGGGGTGGCGGGCTGGCGGGCGCCCAGCTTGGTCCACAGCGCGGCGAACACCGGGGCGAACACGATGATGAAGATCGGGTTGATGGAGTTGACCCACTCCATGGGCATGAGCCAGCCGAACAGGTTCCGGTCGAGGCGGTGCTCGGAGTACAGCGCGATCACGGTGAACTGCTGCTGGAAGAGGGCGAAGAACACGGACGTGCCGATGAACAGCGGGATGAACGCCTTCACGCGCGAGCGCTCCTCCTCCGAGACCTTCGTCGAGGTCAGCAGGACCGCGAAGATCGCGATGGCCGCGACGGCGGCGAGCACGACGACGGCGTCGGAGAGGTTGTCCAGGGTGATGACGTCCGTGAGGAACAGGGCCACGACGACGGCGACCATCCCCAGGCCGATCAGGCCCCAGCGGCCGTACTGCGACCGCGGCAGCGGATCCGGGACCCGGTGCACGTCCGTGGGCAGGTTCTTGCGGGTCAGGGCGTACTGCGTCAGGCCGATGGCCATGCCGGCGGCGGCGAGGCCGAAGCCCACGTGGAAGCCCATCGTGTCGCGTGCCAGGCCGGTGAGCAGCGGGCCGAAGAGGGCGCCGATGTTCACGCCCATGTAGAAGATGGAGAAGCCGGCATCGCGCTTGGGGTCCTCGCGGGAGTACAGGGAGCCGACGAGGTTCGTGGCGTTGGCCTTGAGGCCGCCCGAACCGACGGCGACGAGCACGAGGCCCAGGGTCAGGCCCGGGACGCCCGGGACGAGGGCCAGCGCGATGTGGCCCAACATGATCCCGACGGCGCTGACGAACATGGTGCGCTCGGAACCGAGCAGGCGGTCGGCGACCCAGCCGCCGAGGATGCAGAACACGTACACCATGCCGCCGTAGGCGCCGACGATGCCCGTGGCCACGGCCGGGTCGATCCCGAGGCCGCCCTCCGCGGCGGTCCAGGACATGTAGTACACGAGCATCGCCTGCATGCCGTAGAAGGAGAAGCGCTCCCACAGCTCCACGGAGAACAGGTTCGCCAGCGGGCCGGGCTGGCCGAGGAACGGGCGGCCGCGCCAGTCGGGGGTGGCGTCGTCGGGACGGGTGGCCGTCGACGCCGCCACGCGGGCGGACGGCTCGACGTCGGGCACGCGGCCCGCGAGAGGATTCTGGGGATTTTCCACCGATCTACTGTCCTCCCCTGAGGGAGCCAGAGCAAACTCCCCGCCCGATGACGCCGATCACATCCGCGGCCCGGGCGGCGTACGTCCTAGAGTGGAGGCCGTGTCCGTCACCTCCGAGATCGCCCGTGCCCGCTCGCTCATCCGTGTGGTCCCCGACCATCCCAGCCCGGGCGTGGCCTTCCAGGACATCACGCCCCTGCTCGCCGACGCCCGCGCCCTGAGGGAGTGTGTTGAGGCCCTGGTGGCGCCGTTCGAGGGGCGGTTCGACCTCGTGGCCGGCCTCGAGGCCCGCGGGTTCCTGCTCGCCGGGGCGGCCGCCGTCCTGACAGGCACCGGCCTCGTGCCGCTGCGCAAGGCCGGGCGCCTCCCGGCGCCCGCAGCCCGCGCGGACTACACGCTGGAGTACGGGACCGCGAGCATCGAGGTCTCCGAGGACCTGCGGGCCGGGTCACGGGTGCTCCTGCTCGACGACGTCCTCGCCACGGGCGGCACCCTCGCCGCCGGCCGACGGCTCATCGAGGCACGGGGTGCGGAGGTGGTGGGCGCGGCCTGCCTGCTGGAACTCAGGGCCCTCGGCGGCCGGGCCGTCGTGCCGGACACGCACGTGCTGTTCGCAGCCTGAACCGCCCGCCCGACCGACGGGGAGTGGCGGCAAAGGTGGCCCGGCCCCGGGTACGACGAAGCCGGAGCCCTGCGCTGCAGGACTCCGGCCTCGTGAATGTGGTCGGGCTGCTGCGAAACTACTGCCAACAAGCGCGGAGAACCGCGGAACTGGCCGAGCTCCTGGCCACGGCACGCGAGTCGACGCGGAGCCCGGGCGACCGCCTGGGCTGACCCCGTTTCGTAGGTCCAGTCGTTATGAGAGTCGTCCTGTTGCCCGCGGTCGCGGGCAGGGAGACTGGTCAGATCATGACGAACAGCAGGAAGCGTCACACCCCCGAGCAGGTCGTCCG
>NZ_JABFAY010000040.1:0-19676 GCF_017168495.1 Micrococcus sp. KRD096
CCTCAGTCCGCCCCGACCCACTGACCCCTCATCTCTGAAAGGGAGACCTCGTGAACGTCTTCACCCCGTACCTCCACTCTTCCCTCACGCTCGGCGCCAACTTCTTCACCTCGATCAACAACCTGATCGCCCAGGCCCAGACCGTGCTCAACGCGCTGATCATCTTCCTGGGCGTGGTGATCTTCCTGATCGGCTCGGCCCGCGGCAAGTGGACCCTGCCGGCGATCCTGCTCTCCGCTCTGGCCGGCGGCCTGTTCATCTGGGGCGGCGTGGCCGGCGTCCAGTGGGCCGCGGACTCCGCCGGCTCGACCATCAAGTGATCGGCCAGGAGTAAGCCATGACCGAGACCGGACGGTTCTACAGCAGCATCCGCCGCATCCCCACCACGCTCTACCGGCTGCCCGACGGCACCCGCGTGCCCGGGGGCCCCTACACGCTCGTGCAGGGCGTGGGCGGGGCGATCACGGTGGCGCTGCTGTGGGCCGTCCGGGGGTCCTGGTCCACCGGCTTCGACCTGTTCGATTTCGCCGGCGCCCTGGCCGCTGGCTTGGCGGTCACCTGGCTGCTGCGCTTCGCCCCGGACAACCTCCACGAGCTGGGCCTGGTCATCACCGGAGCCTTCCTGGCCTGGTCCAAGCCCCCGCACGGGCATTACCGCGGCGAGACGTTCGCCCCCAAGAAGGCTCCCGCAGGGATGCCCGAGAAGCCCTCCAGTCCCACCGCTCTCACCCGCGCGCCGGCCACCGACGAACCGCAGGGCGAGCCCGCGCCGACGTACCGGCCGATGGGCACCTCCTCCGTGGCACGCCTCCTCCAGCAGAGCACGACCGAGAACAAGGACACCCAGCGATGAAGAACTCCCTCCTGTACCTGCGCGAGAACCTCATGTGGACCTCCACGGGCACGGTGTGGGCGATGTGGCGCGTGCACGGGCTGCCCTACGGCTTCGGCAAGGGCGAGCACAAGGAGCGGGCCATGCTCGCCCACCAGGCCCTCTTCCAGGGCCTGCGCGGGGAGGCCATGCTCATGGGCCTGTGCGCCGAGCTCGACCCCGCCGCCGTCGTCGAGCGCATGCTCGACGGTGTCGACCTGGAGCAGTGCCCCAACTACCTCGAGGAGGTCGAGCTCTCTTTGGACGAGCTCGAGACGATCCCCGTGGGCGAGCGAGCCTACTGGCTGGCCGTGCCGCTGCCGTCCAAGTCGATCACCGACCGCCTCCAGACCCTGATCCGCTCCGTCGACGGCAAGCTGCGCGAGCAGCTGGCCCTGCCCACCTGGCGACCCACGGAGGCGGAGATCCAGGCTCTGGGGCGCACGGCCGAGCACATCGGCCGGGCCATCCCCGCCGCCTTCAAGGCCGTCCCCTCCTCTCCGGCCGAGGTCGCCTGGATCTACGCCCACTCCCAGAGCCGGGGCCTGGGATCGGATCCCACTGCGCCCGCCGGCGGGGAGGACGTGCAGGCTTTCACCTCCGGGGCGAGCCTTCCCGAGCCGCTCGTGGACGAGGGCGGCCAGTCCGACGTCAGCGCCAAGGAACGGCTGAACCCCTTCGGCCGCCGGTACGTGAAGATCGCCTCCGAGACCACGGCAGGCCAGGCCTCGTACCAGGTGGTGATGGCCCTGACCGCCGGCCCCCGCGAGGGCTTCACCTTCCCCGACGACGAGTACGTCTCCTACATCGACTCCCTCAGCGTCAACGCGGACTGGATCATGCGCATGAACGTGCTGCCGGCCAAGCGCGCCGCCGCCCGGAACAAGCGTGCCGAGGAGAAGCTCAACGAGGAGTACAACCAGCAGGAGGGCGACTCCCACGCGATCACCGGCGGATCCACCCGCCTGGACGCGATCGCCGAGGACCTCAAGGCCTACCACGCCGCACTGAACTCCTCGGAGGCCGAGGTCTCCGTCGACGTCGCGGTGATGTTCATCGTCGGCGCCGAGACCCCCGAACAGGCCCAGGACCAGGCCCAGATGATCCAGGCGGCCTACTCGGCCCGCGACTTCAAGGTGATCACGCCCCTGGGCTACCAGGAGTCGCTGTGGTGGGCGTGCCTGCCAGGCACGCCGGCCTCCTCCGTGGTGAAGAAGCTCGAACTGCTGGTCACCGGCCGGCACCTGGCCTTCGGCGTGCCCATGGTGACCGACGCGCTGGGCACCCGCACCGGATTCCGGCTGGGCACGAACATCTCCTCCTCGCGCCGCAGCCCGGTGTTCATGAACATCGGCGGCCTCATGGAGGCCGACATGTCCGGCTCGTTCGCCGTCACCGGCGAGAACGGCTCCGGCAAGTCCACCCTGCTGAAGATCGTGGCCGGCAACGTCTTCGACCGCGGAGGCCAGATCGTGGCCATCGACCGCTCCGACAACACCGAGTGGGCGGCCCTGGGTCGACTGCTCACCGAGCGCGAAGGCTCCCAGCCCACCGTCGTCGAGCTCGGCGACACCCGCTGGTCGATCGACCCCCTGCGCCTGTTCCCGGGCAAGGTCGCCGCGCGCGTGACCCGCTCCCTGGTCTCCGTGCTGCTGGGCTTCGGCTCGAACTCCGCAGAGGGCCGGCTGCTCGGCCAGCTGCTGCACCCCGACTACGCGGAGGAGCATCAGATCACCTCCATGGGGTCCCTGGTAGCCCACCTGCTCTCCGGCCAGGGCTTGGCGGGGGAGGAGCCGGAACAGACCCGCGCGATCGCGTTCGGCCTCCAGAACGTGCAGTCCACCGAGTTCGGGCCCCTGCTCTTCGACGAGTCCCTGCCGACCCTGGACCTGTCCTCGCGCTTCCTCACCTTCTGCACCCGCGGCGTGGAGCTGCCCCGACGCCAGGAGCTGGAGTCCGCCGCGCTGAAGGCGGAGCTGCCGGTGGAGAAGGTCATCGGCCGCGCCCTCTATGCCCTGATCGTGGCCATCAGCCGCGTCGTGCTCTACGCCGACGACTCCATCGAGTCGCTGATGATCGTCGACGAGGCCCACCACGCCACCGGCTCCCCGGAGACCGAGCTGGAGCTGTCCAACGTGGTCCGCTACGGCCGCAAGCACAAGGCCGCCGTGGCGTTGGGCTCGCATGACGCGTCAACGGACTTCGGATCCCAGCAGCTCCAGGCGCTGATCCCCGTGCGCATCGTCTGCCGTTCCCGCGACTCCAAGATGGCCCAGCGCAACCTCGACTGGATGGCCGACATGGGGCAGGACGAGTGGGTCGAGCTGGTCACCTCCGGGCTCTCCCCCCTGGACGACAACGAGGAGGTGGCCCCCGAGCGCCGCGGTGAGGCGCTGATGCGTGACGCCTACGGAAACGTCGCCAAGATCAAGGTGCTTCCTCCGCTCTCGCCGGCCCGCTTCAAGGCCGTGATGAGCTCCCCGCCCAAGCGTGGAGCCTCCACCGAGGCCGCCAAGGAGCTGGTGCACGCATGAGCGCACGCGGATGGATGCGACGAGCTGGCGTCAGCGCTGCCGTGTTGCTGACCATGCTCTGGGCCGCCCCGGCCGCCTCTGCGGCCCCGGCGCAGTCGGGGGTGATGGGCCTGGAGGAGTGGTCCCAGCAGGTCACCGACTCCTCCGGTGTGCCCATCTCCAAGTACGAGGCACTGCCCCTGGACCACGGCGCCGGAGGCATTGACATCAACCCCGCCCGCGACGCGCTGGTCTCCGTGCTCGACTTCTTCTGGGGCCTGCACTACATGTGCGTGACCACGTGCATGTGGCTGCTGCACACCCTGCTCGGCTTCCAGTGGGTCTCCTGGTTCTCCGGCCCGATGGAGGTCCTCGGCCAGAACTTCGGGCAGCTGGTCGCGCAGATCCACTGGATCCCGCTGGCGGCGATGATCTCCGGCACGACCATCGGCCTGCTGTTCTTCATGCGCAAGCGCGGCGCGGCCTGGGGGGAGATGTTCGTCTCCGTGATGATGGTCGTGGTCGCCACGAACATCGCGCTGAACCCGGTCGCCTACATCACCGGCCCGGACGGCGTCCTCCAGACCTCCCAGCAGACCGCGGCGCAGATCGCCGTGGAGGCCACCGGAGGCAAGGGCGCGATGGACGGCGGTGCGGACGCCTCCTCGGCCCTGGGCCAGTCCGTGATGGCCGACCTGACGGACGCGATGCTGCGCGGGCCCTCCCAGGCCGTCGCCTTCGGCCAGTTGCTCGAGGGCGGCTGCGCCAGCACCTTCACCGAGACGATGAAGGCCGCGGACCCCATGGACGTGGAGTCCAAGTCGGTGATGGACCCGGTCAAGGGGTGCAGTGATTCGGCCAAGAGCTGGTCCGAGTCGACCTCCTTCACCAAGGTCGCCCCCATGCTCATGACCAACCTGGGCTCGGCAGCCTTCGCCGTGCTCGTGGCCACCATGGCGGTGGTGCTGTTCCTGGCCGTGCTCATCGCCCTGTTCTACGGGGTCTACCAGGCGCTGGCCGTGATGATCTCGATCCTGCCGGGCACCTCCCGCAAGGAGTTCTTCGGCGCGTTCGTCGGCGTGATCGCCTGCGGTGTGGTCATCGTGGCCGCGATCGTGCTCGTGGCCGTGTCCCTACGCCTGGTGGCCAGCATGTTGCTGACCACCGCAGCCCTCGGCGTGACCCTCCAGATGCTGTTGCTGGTGCTCATGCTGATCGCGCTGATCTGGCTGGTGCTGCGCGTGCGTCACGGGATCATGAAGAAGGGCGACCAGACCGCCCGCTGGCTCTCGCGCTTGGGCGCTGGCCAGGAGAAGAAGTCCAGCGTGCCGATGAAGTCGCTGGTGGGCATGGCCGGCACGGCTCTGGGTGGCTACAAGTTCGGCCGTCTCGGTCTGGCCAAGGGCGGCGGCCAGGACGGGCCTGCGCGCTCCCGGCCGACCGGCGGCGGCGCCGGCCCCTCGGGTGGCTCCGATACGCCCAGCGGAGGACCGCGCGAGCCGGATCCCCGCGGCGCCCAGGTCTTCGGCCGTGCCGCGCGGGCCGACGGCGGCAGCGGGCCCGCGCGCCGGCGCCGCCCGGGCGGGCAGCTGCCGCCGGCTCCGCTGGTGCGTGCCGTCGGTGTGGGGGCGGCTGCCATCGGTGGTCCGATGGGTGGGGCGGTCAACGTCGTTGCCCAGGGCGCGGCCTGGTCCATCGAGCGCCAGAACCGCAAGGAGCTCACCGGCCCCGGCAAGCCCCAGCGGGTGTCTCGCCAGTCCCGGATCACGGTGGGCAGCGACGGCAAGGCCACCGTGACCCCTCGCCGGCCCGAGGTCGTGGAGGGCACCGTCGTGGATTCGAGCCAGGGCCCCCAGCAGCCCCCGCGGCGGCCGCGGTCGGACAGCACGGAGGCCACCCAGCGGATGCGCGAGCGCCTCCGGGCCGCCCAGGGCCCGCGGGGGCAGCACGCATGAAGCGCCGCGCCGTCTTCATCGGGGCCGGCGCCGTGGTGGCCGTCGTCGCCTTCGTGGTGGTGCTGATCCTGCTGATCATCCTGATGATCGGTGGCGCCCAGCAGAAGCTGAAGATGCAGCAGTCCTCCCTCTCCTGTGTCGTGGGGGGCCTGACTGCCGCGGACGGGTCCCTGGCCATCCCGCTGATGGGCCGGGTCACCTCCGACTACGGGCCGCGCCCGAACCCCTTCGGGCCCGGGTACATCCCCCCGGGCTACACGAGCGAGGCGCCCTTGCTTTTCCACGGTGGCGTGGACATCGGCGGCATCCCCGAGGGCACCCCCATCAACGCCGTCATGGGCGGCACGGTCATCGGCACCAACATGGAGGGTAAAGAGGGCGGCAACATCCTCAAGATCGACTCGGGCAACGGGATCGAGTGGCGCTATGTCCACATCGCCAACGGCACCACCGTGGTCAAGCCCGGCCAGCAGGTGAAGGCCGGGGACCACCTGGCCGGAGCCGGCGAGACCGGCGTGGCCACGGGCGTGCACCTGCACCTGATGCTCTATGTCAACGGCGAGCGGTCCAACCCGCAGACCTGGCTGGCCGAGCGCGGCCTGATCCTGGAGAAGGGCCAGATGCCCCGGCTGACCTCTCCGGCCGGCGGCGGTGCCGCGGGGGCGGCGTCCTCGAGCTCGGCGGCAGCCTCCTCAAGTTCGGCTCCCTCGGCCAAGCTGGCCAGCGGATCCTCGCCCGCGGGCGCCGCCGCCTCGGACGGGCAGCCCCCCAAGGTCAACGGGCCGGTGCGGATCACCTTGCCCGAGGGCAGCGAGTGGACGCTCTCCCCGGAGCAGGTGGAGAACGCGGCCCTGATCATCGGGGTGGCGCGCGAGCTCAACATCTCGGACAAGGGGATCCAGGTGGCGCTGATGACCGGGCTCCAGGAGACCATGCTCCAGAACATGGCGAACCCGACCCTGCCGGAGTCCATGAACTTCCCGCACCAGAAGACCGGCACCAACAAGGACTCGGTCAACGTCTTCCAGCAGCGCACCGTGGCCGGCTGGGGAAGCGTGCCGGAGCTGATGAACCCCGAGTACGCCGCACGAGCGTTCTTCGGCGGCCCAACCGGCCCGAACAAGGGCATGCCCCCGGGCCTGCTGGACATCCCCGGTTGGGAGGGCATGGCCCCCGGGTCGGCTGCCCAGGCCGTACAGAACTCGCGTCACCCCGACGAGTACAACAAGTGGGAGAACGCGGCGAACCAGATCCTGGGCCAGGTCACCGGCACCACCCCCATGATGTGCCAGGGCGCCGGCGGGGCTGCGGCCGCGGCCAGCGCCACCTCCAGCACCGCCCCCGAGGGCAACCACGCCCTGGACGAGGACACCAAGCGCCTGGAGATCCCGGCCGACTTCTCGCGCTCGAAGATCGTCTCCCGCGCCGAAGCCGGCATCGGCGGCACCTACACCTACGGTGCCGCGGAGTTCCGATCCTGGGATGCCACCGGGCTGGTCTCGCGCGTCTACCAGGACAACGGGATCGACATGCCACGCCAGGCCCCGTGGACCGTGGGCAAGCGCACCGAGACCCCGCAGCCCGGCGACATCGTCGCCCAGAAGTGGGACCCCACCCGCGGGCGGTGGGAGCACGTGGGCATCTACGTCGGCGACGGCATGATGATCTCCGCGATCAACGAGTCCGCCGGCACCCGCAAGCACCCGGTCACCCAGACCGGCACCGACACCGTCTACTTCGACGTGATCCAGGAGAAGAAGTGAGCCGCACGGACACCACCCGTCACCCCCAGGACCCCCAGCCCCGCACGGGGCGGGCCTGGCCCTTCCTGGTCGGCGCTCTCGCCGCGGCAGGCGCCGGCGCGTGGCTGCTCACCGGCACCCCCGGCGAGCAGGCGCCGGAGGCGCCGGCCCCCACCCCCGCGGCGACCGCGAGCTCGACGGCCGGGGCCTGGCCTCAGCCGTCGGCCAGCACCGCCCCGGCCAGCGCTGCGAGTCAGGAAACGAATCGGGAAACGACCCCCTCCACGGGGCCGTCGAAATCTGGAAACGCCCAGGTCAGCCCATCATCGGTCAGTGCGGCGCGCAGCTCCCAGATCGAGGTGGAGAAGGCCGCCCAGGAGCGAGCCGTGCAGGGTCTGGACCCCGACGCCCGCAAGCGTGCCGAGGACGTGGCCAGCCGGTTTGCGCAGGCCATGAACGCGCGCACGTGGCAGACCAGCCGGCAGCAGTGGCGGGAGGCGCTGGCGCCCACGGTGAGCCCTGAGCTGCTGAAGACGCTCGACGTCGATCGGGACTGGGAATCCGACGCCCAGCACCGCTTCGTACAGGCCAAGGCCAGCACGTCGGTGCAGGTGCTCGAGTCGCGCGCGCAGACCGTTCAGGGTGAGCGCGTCGACGTCGCGCTCATGGTGGCCACCGAGACCACCGGCGAGGACCCCTGGGTCACCGCGCCGCGGACCGAGCGCCCCATGACCGTCGTCGTGGACACCACCCAGAACCGGGTTGTTGAACAGATCGACATGACCCCGCACGGCGGCCTCTGAGACGCCCCCCGGCCGGGCCCTACGACACGTAGACCAGCGGCTGCGACATCTTCACGCGAGCTCCCCAGCGGGAAGCCGTGCCATACGAGCACCAGCGACCGGCGAGCATCCAAGGAGCACCGAAGGTAGACGGGAGCCAGAGCGCAGCCGTGCGCGGGCGAGCAGACCGGGAGCAGGCAGCCAGGGGCCCGGCGGAAACCAAGCCGCACGAGGGCCAGAGGGAGGGGAGTCTGCCGCCACTGCCCGGCCACAGATCCACGGGAACCTCGAGGTAGGCCCGCCAGATCCAGGCCAGCGAGCCGCCCCTGATCCACGCCCCAGAGACCCCCTCTGGGCCTGGATCAGGGGCGGCTCCGTTCGGGGGATGAGCAGCAGTGGCGAGGCGATGTGCATGGGCCACACGGGGGCGGGAAGTGCGCCGGAGACGGCACCGCAGGAGTGCCGTTCAGGTGCCATAACGCGAGCGGGAAGCCCGCGGGAAGAGCGGGAGTCGAGCGCCTCCACCCATCGGGAAATCCTGAAGGACGGGGAAGGAAGAAAATCGAGATATTGCCCTCTGGAATGGGCTGATTCGCTCGGGTTAGCCTCCTCCTCTCGACTTCGTCTCGCTGAGGAGGCTACCCGACGAGTCAAGTCCATGGAAGGGGGTACCGGGGTGATCTGCCTTCCACATGATTGCGTTTTTACGGCAGGGGGTACTGGGAGGCGATCAGAGGGTGGGGTGCTGTCGAGATGCAGGGAAGATTTCACAAACGCGCAAATATGTTTCATAGAACAGCGCACACCTCGCCTCTTGACGGAGCGTGATGTGACCAGCAATGAACTTGTTGCCATCATGCGACTACGCGCCGTGAGGGCCAGGGGACGCACGCGGGCCTCCTGAGTGGGCGCGTCGATTGAAGCGTCGGAACAGCAGGGGGCGCCCCCTGCCGCGTGGTGGGGCCGAGCCATCGCCCGACCCCGCCGCGAGGCACGAGTCACGCCGCGTGGGGCTCGTCGGAACGCAGTTGCCCGGCCAGTGCCAGGACGCCGGCCAAGGCCAGCGGGACCATCCCCGCGGCCACGAACAGTGCTCCTGGGGCGACGGCGGCGGAGACCGCCCCCACGAGCCCGACGGACAGCGGCATGAACGCGATCGAAACGAAGAAGTCCAGGCTCGCCACCCGTCCGAGCATGTCCAAGGGCACGTGCGCCTGGAGGACGGTCCCCCAGATCACCATGCCCACTCCGATGCCGGCCCCGTAGAGCATCAGACCGGCCCCGATGATCCAGGGGTTCAGCGTCCAAGCAGGCAGGGCCAGCGGGACACAGGCGAGAGCCCAGACTCCCACCATTACGGGCAGGAACCGCCGCGGCGCCTCCATGCCGCCAGCAATCAGCGAGCCGACCAGCCCGCCGACGCCCAGCGCCGCCAGCACCGCCCCGTAGACCGCGGCACCGTTCTCGTGGCCGTCGCGCAGCAGCACCGGCAGCAGCACCTCGAGGACGCCGGTCGTCACCAGGCCCATGACGGCGGCGAACAGGACGCTGCTCCTCACCCAGCGCGTCCGGAGGACGTACGTGAATCCCTCGGCCAGGTCCCGGAACGGGTGCTGAGGCGCCGCATTCGTATCTGGAGGGCCCACCGCAGGCAGGCGGGCGGCCAGCACCGCGCCGGCCGCGAGCGAAAGGGCAATGAGCAGCCCGCCCGCAGGAGGTGTCGTCGCACCGATGACCGCCCCGGTCAGGGCTGGTGCCAGGGCCTGACCGACGACGGGCCGCGTCGCCCCCTCGAGGCCGTTCACGGCCATCAGCTGCTCCTCCTCGACGAGCAGCGGCACCAACGCCGTGTAGGCCGGGAAGAAGAACGCCGTCGATGCCCCGACGATCAGTGCTGACAATCCCAGGAGCCAGTACTGAGCGGCCCCCATCGTGGCGAGGCCGGAGACGACACCGGCCGCCACCGCATTGACGACCAGGACGGCCACCAGGATCCCCTTCTTCGACAGGCGATCGGCGACGACGCCGGCCGGCAGTGAGGCAGCCAGCAGGCCGACGCCGCTCCACATGACGACGCCGGCCAGCGTCGGCGGATCAGCTCCGAGCTCCAGCACTTGCATGGCCAGGTACAGGTTCCAGGCACCCTGGCCGAAGATGGCCAGCACCATCGCCAGGAACAGCGGCCGATACCGGGGGGAGGACAGAGGTGCCAGTGCGGTGATCGAGGTCAACGGGTCACCCCCTCGGTGCTCAGCTCGAGACGCGGCCAGTCGGTCAGGTCTCGGAGCATCTGGCGGTCGTGAGTGGCCACCACCACGGCCGCCCGGGTCTCCCGGATGGCGTCCGTGAGCTCGTCCACCAGCGCGGCGGAGAGGTGGTTGGTCGGCTCGTCGAGCATCAACAGGTCCGGCTGTTCAGCCAGGCACAGCGCCAGGTGGAGCCTTCGCTGCTGCCCCTGAGACATCCGCCCAACGGGCGTGTCCAGGCTCCGCGGTTCTAGCAGGCCCAATGACCCGAGTGACGGCACACCGTTGTTCCTCGCCATCAGACCGTTGCGGTGCAGGTGCGCCTCGAACGCCTGCCGCGCCGTGTGTCGCGGGTTCCATGCGGGCACTTCCTGGGCGAGCAGCGCGATCTTCGCGCCCGTGTGCCGCAGGATGCGGCCGGCAGTGGGCTCGAGGATGCCGGCGAGGACCTGGAGCAACGTGGACTTGCCGGCGCCGTTCGGGCCGGTGAGCAGCAGGCGATCCCCGCCGTGGAGCTCGACGGAGGCCGGCCCGTGGAGGCGGCCGGCCAGGCCGACCCCCTCCGCACTGAGCAGTGGCCGGCCTGCCCTGGTCGTCGAGGCCGGCCACGTCAGGGACCGGGGCGGGTCCGGCACGGTGATCTCGTGCGCCGCCAGATCCCGCATCCTGCGGTTGAAGGTTTGGACCACGCCGCCGGCGCGAGTGGCCCGCTGGTGCTTGCCCGTCCCCTTGTCCGGACGCCACCGGTCCTGGAGACGTCCGCGGGCGGCCTCGGCCGCGCTGGTGAGGGCGGCGTGTTCGGCCAGCTGCTGCTCATGCTCCTGTTCCCAGGCGGCCCGCTCGGCACGCCGCCCCTTCTCCCAGGCCTCATAGCCTCCGGTGTACTGCCGGGGGCGACCGTCACGAGTGGGATCCAGGTCGAGGAAGACGTCGGCGACGTCCTTCATCAGTGCGCGGTCATGGGTGACCACGGCGAACCCCCCAGCGTGCTCCCTCAGTGCCCGTGTCAGGTACTCCAGGGCCCCGGCGTCGAGATGGTTGGTGGGCTCGTCCAGCAAGAGCAGGTCCACCGCAGAGCCCAGGACGACGGCCAGCCGGACGCGGTACCGCTGTCCGACGGACAGTGCCCGCAGCGGACAAGCCCAATCCGTGCAGGCGGACAGGCCGTGCAACGCGAGGTCGATGCGCCGCTCGGCGTCCCAGGCGTCGAAGGCGGTGGCCGTCTCCAGCGCTCGGGCGTAGGCGTCATCGGCTCCAGGCCTGCCCTCTGCCATGGCGAGGGTGGCCTCCTCGAGGCAGTCCAGGACACGGAGAGACTCGCCGATGGAGTCGTGGACGAGGTCACCGACCGTGCGGTCGTCGTCCACGTCGAGGTCCTGTTCGACGAGGGCGACCGTCCCTGCGCGGGTCACGGTGCCGGAGTCCGGCATCAGGGTGCCGGCGAGCACATGCAGCAGCGTGGTCTTGCCGCGGCCGTTCTCACCGACGACGGCCAGCCGGGATCCGGCGGAGACCGTGACGTCCACGTCGTTCAGCACGGTTCGATCGCCCAGGGTGAGGGTGATGCTCTCGGCTCGGATGTGGGCGGCGCTGCCTGCAGGCAAGGCAGGGGTGTTCAGAGGGGTCAGGGTCATCGTGGTCTCTCAGCTCGTCATGGAGCCGGGCAGCACGAGAAAGCCGCCCGGCAGGGTGCCAGGACGGCGAGCGGGTTTCGTCAGGAGTTGTCCGCCGCCGTCAGCGGGCGGAGCGGAGCTTCATCGACGCGATGCCTCTGTACATGGACTCGACGATATCAAACGCGGCAGAGGAGTCCCGGATCGCCACAGACCTGTATGTCGAGCTATCGAGCGTCCCGGGGAGGCAGAGACTGGAAAACTGACGAGCGAGACAGTCATGGTTTGACCTCTGCGGCCCCGTCAGAGGTCTGCGGCTCGATAGAAGGCCCTCGCAAGCCTCTTGAAGCCTCAGCCTTGCCCATATGCGACCGTTTCACGAAAAGTTCACCGATGTCCTGCGAAATCTATGGTCCCTCTCGACAGCTTGACGCCATGTAGGATCGGGTGTTTTTGACGGACTCTCGGAACGGAACACAGAACCGGAGGTTCACTGAATGCTCGTCGTGATCCGTGGCAACTCGGCCTCCGGCAAGACCACGGTCGCCCGTCTGCTCCAGGCGCGGTTGGCCGCTCCCGTCGCCGGGCTCGGCCAGGACCACTTCCGACGGGATGTGTACGCCGAGCGGGAGCAGGAGAGCCTCGCCCACGCCGACCTGCTCGAGGCAGCGGCGCGCTACTGCCTGGCCCGGAACCACCACGTGATCCTGGACGGGATCTTCCACGCCGGCCGCTACAGGCCGATGCTCCACCGGGTCGCCGCCGCCAGCGACGAGGCCCGCTTCTACGCCTTCGACCTCACCTTCGAGGAGACCGTCCGCCGCCACGCCATGCGCCCGAAGGTCGGCGACTTCAGCGCCGAGGAGATGGCCGCCTGGTACCACGGCTGGCAGCCCCTCGACTTCGTGGCCGAACACCGCATCACGGCGGCCGAGTCACCGGAGGAGATCGTGGAGCGCATCCTGCTCCACGCGTAGATTCCCTCGGTATGACCACGCGGATGCAGAACCCGAGCGCCCCACAGCCGGGTGTGGTGATCCGACCCGCACGTCCTGGGATAGCCCCGCCCTGGTGGTCATCATGGCAACCCGTGGCGGCACGCCGTCGGACCACGCACGTGCCGCTGACTGGCTGCTCGACCAGGCCCCGTCCTGGTCGTGGCCGAAGTCGCCCTGCCCGAGGGGCCGGAGGTCGTGGGCTGGTCTGGCGCCACCCAGACCCCTCTACATGCCGGTGGCCCAGCCCAGTGGCTCACTGCCGGGCTCACCGTAGATCCCGCCTCTCGCCGCCGGGGCATCGGTCGCCGCCTGCTGCAGGCCGTGATCGAGGACGTTGGAGCACTCCACGGGGACGCCCTCCACAGCGTCGTGAATGCCCGCAATGCGGCGTCGATCGCGTTACACGACTTGCTCGGCTTCACGGTCCTGGAGACCGGTCCGTGCTTCGCCGGCATCGAGTTCGACGGCGGCGTCGGCGTCCTGCTGACGCGGCCAACAGGTGCCTTCTCCTCCCCTCCCGCCGCCGATTAGTTGTACTGCCCGGAACGTTGGTGACACCGCCGGCGGTCGAGGAGCACTTTTCGCGGACCACGCTGAATGGCCTGCTCTGCGAAGACTTCACCGCGTGTCCTATGAACTCTTCCCTGCATCTCGACAGGTGCGTCGGCGAGGCGGGGAGGGACATCGGCGGCGCGGGCGGGCCTTATGGGCAGTGAACGAGAGTCGTCGGCCCCGTCCTCGGGGCCAGAGGGTGAGGCCGCAGATGAGCGTGGACATGGAGCCGCAGATGGGTGTGGGCACGGCGCAGGTCGGCGCGCATCAGGAGGTCGACGAGGGGCTCAGGGTGCTGGCCCCTCAGCCGCAGCCGGCGAAGTTCTTCGGGATCGGATCGGGACTGGTCGCCGCCGGCGCGCTGGCCGCCGGCATGTTCGCCTCCACGGACCCGGCCCTGGCCTACACGGTCGCCGGCGGTGGTGCCGGCGTCTCGACGGCATCCCTGGTGGTGGCCGAGCGGGCCCGGCAGCGGGCGGAGATCGCCGACCACTTCACCGAGCAGATCTGCCCGGTGATGATGATCCGCCCGCGGCCGTCCCGGGCCGCGGTGAAGCTCTCCCGCTGGCGTGGGGGGTTCATCGGCCTGCCCCAGCAGGTGCAGCTGACCTACCACGCGAGGGTGGTGCCGGACCCGGAGTGGCTGAAGTCCCTGGCCGAGGTCACCTCGGTCAGCCTCGGGGCCAAGTACAAGGTGGAGGCCCACCTGCCGCGCAAGCGCCGCGTGGTGCTCGGTGCCGTGGGGGCCGAGCAGGTGGAGAAGACCGACCCGACCGTGGACCGCGCATCCCGGGTGGTGCGGGACCTGCTGGGCGAGTCCGCCCGCGTGAAGGTCGAGCTCAACGACGACGGCGACGCGACCCGCATCGAGGTCGCCCACGAGCAGGGCAGCAACATGGCCATGGCCTCCAAGCGGCTGCGCGTGGAGCGGGTCCTGGCCACCCGCGTGCCCGGAGACTGGGTCCCGGAGTGGAACCTGGTCGAGGACACCGTCGTGTTCTCCGCCCGCGAGCCGATGCCCTCCCTGGTCCTGCCCCCGCCGGAGCATTCCCCGCTGGTGCGCACCCACGCCGACTACCGAGATTTCCAGATCCCCCTGGGTGTGGACGAGGACGGCGAGCAGCTCTCCTGGCACCCCCGCAAGCAACCCCACATGGTGGTGGTCGGCACCACCGGCTCGGGCAAGACCGTCGTGGAGCAGAACGTCGTCCAGCGCCTGACCCAGGCCGGCTGGAAGGTCTGGGTGATCGACGGCAAACGGATCGAGTTCATCGGCCTGCGGGACTGGCCGAACGTGGAGCGGCTGGCCTCGCGCATCGAGCACCAGGTGAAGCTGATCGAGGACGCCCACGACCTGATGAACGAGCGCTACGCGCTGATCGAGGCCGGCAAGGCGACCTCCGCCGACTTCGAGCCCGTGGCCCTGATCGTCGACGAGGCCACCACGCTGCTCGAGGCCGCCGACGACTGGTGGGCCGAGGTCAAGCCCAAGGGCGGATCCTCCAAGTCCGCGGTGCTCAAGCGCCTGGGCAACATCGGACGCCTGGGCCGCTCGGCGAAGATCCACATGCTCATCGGCCTCCAGCGCGCGGACACCCGCTTCATCTCCGGTGAGTTCCGCGACAACCTCGGCATGCGCGTGGCCATGTCCCGCCTCAGCCCCGACGGCGCCAAGATGATGTGGGACTCCTACGTGGTCGGCACCACCATCCCCCGGCACATCAAGGGCCGCGGCATGGCCCTGAACTCCGCCGGCGTGCCCGTCATGATCCAGACCATCTACGCCCCCAACCCCGACCCGGGATCCGACGACTACGACCCCCAGCGCGTCGCCGCGGTGCGCCCCCGCGAAGTCGTGCACAAGAAGATGCTGGTGGAGATCCTCGATCCGGTCACGGTGGACCTGGACGGCAACGAGAACCCCACCAGCTACGCCGACTACATGGACGCCCGCGTCTACGAGGCCCCCGACCAGCCCCAGGTGCAGCCGGCCACCGCGCCCGCCGCCAACGCGGCCGTCCCGGCCGCCGCGCTCGCGGCCTTGCAGTCCCTGAACACTGCTCCCGCCACTGCCGCGGTCGAGGAACGCCCGACCGGGCGCCCCTCTCCGGCTGTGCTGGCCGACCCCAGCCGCCCCGTGATCGCCGAGCGCAAGCACGTGCCCTACGTCCCCGACGACGAACAGGACCTCTTCGAGGGCTACGGCGAGCCCGTCGAGTCCCCGGCCGAGGAGTTGCAGGCCGGAGACCTGATCCAGATCGACCCCGACGCCGAGACCTGGGCGGTGCTCGCCGAGGACCCCCAGGAGGACGAGACCGGGATCTACCTGGAGTACATCGAGCGCGACACCGGGGAGGCCGGCGGCATCTCCGTGGCCGCCACCGAGATGCTGCCCACCCGCCACATCGAACACGAGGAGAACTGAGATGAGCGCGAACACCAACGGCACCAGCGACGGCACCGACATCATCTGGATCACCCTGGCCGGCATGTTCTTCCTGGGCACCGGCGCCTTCACCGCCTGGGCCGCCAGCGCCATGAACTCCGTGCGCCAGAGCCTGCTGGAGATTGGCCTGCTCGTCCCCGCAGACCAGGCCGCCTTCGAGCTCGCAGACACCGGCGTCGGCGTCAGCCTCCCCCTGGTCCTGGGGGCCGGCGCCGTGCTCGTGGCCATCGTCATGATCGCCGCCTATCGGTCCGCCAGACGCCGGGCCCGCGGCCTGGACGACTGACCTGACGGACTCGTCAGCAGCTAGGGACATGTCGCGGAGAGCCCGGCCTTGTGGTCAGTGAAGGCGCCCGTGCAGGGCGGATGGATCGGACCAGGAGGTTGGCATGTGCAGGGCTCAGGGCGAGGCGGGGTGTCCCCACGGACGTCGATGCCCCCCGAACGCAACGGCACGGGATGCCGCGCTGAAGCGTCGACGGGAGAACCGGGCGATCGGACAGCAGATCGCCCGGTGGGCCAAGGCCGAGGGCAAGGCTGACGAGCTGGCCGAGCTGAAGAGGCAGCGCAAGCCCGTCAACGAGATCAAGGAGTGGGCCGGTCAGGCCGGCGCTCCGGAAAGCGTCTTCGCCCGCGCCGCGGGCCCGGCCAAGAAGGGATGGGAGGCGGCCAAGACCGAGCTGCGCAACGACCCCAAGGCCCCAGCCCGCCGAGGACCGGCCCGCGGGGGAGCGCCGGCCGCCGCAGCCGCCGGCGGAGCAGGAGGCGTCGGCGGCGGTGGGGGCGCTGGCGGCGCCGGAGTGGCCGGTGGCGGCGGAGCCGGCGGCGGCGTCGCGGTCGCCGGTGCGGGCGGCGGCGCAGGCGCAGGCGCTGGCCGCGACCACCGCACCCCGACCCCGACTCCCGGCTCAGCCTCGACGGGCGCTCGCGGGTCGGAGTGGTCGGAGTGGGAGGACCAGTGCGGCGAGGAAGAAGCCGCCCGTGTGGCGCTGCTGGTGGAGCGGCAGGGGCGCACCGCCGAAGAGCGGCAGCTGATGCGGATGGACTCGGCGCGTGAGGGTGCGTCGGTCGCGGGCAAGGGCGTCAACGACATCAAGCGTCTGGTGTGGGACGACGGCGCGTGCGGCTACTTCAAGCCCTACGACGCGCTGAACACGGGAGTGGCCAAGTCCTACGGCCACGATGGCCGACTCCAGCCCACCCATGAGGCCGCGGCCTCGCAGTTCGCCCAGGCGCTGGGTCCGAAGTACGCGGCTTTGGTGCCTCCGGTGGCCCTGGTCAAGTACGAGGGCCAGTGGGGCTCCATCTCCTACGGAGTCCCCGGGGGGCCGATGAGGACGAAGATGAACCTGATGCACATGGCAGAGCACCACTCCGACCAGGCCAGCGATCTGGCCTTCTTCGACTGCCTGATCGGGCAGGTCGACCGCCACGGCAACAACGTCCTGATGGACCGCCGCGGCCTCTCGGCGATCGACAACGGATTCGCCTTCACCGACGGCGTCGGCGGCGTGAACGCCTCGATGTTCGTCGACGCGCGCTCCAAGCTCCCGCAGGCCCGCGCGACCACTCGGGAGGAGAAGGCGGTCCTGGCCCGCTTCCTGGACTCTGAAGACGGCTTGGGCCTGCGCGGCACGATCGAGGACGGCCGCTTCCACGAGGTGCGCCGGAGGGCTCGTCTGATGCAGAGCAAGGGCCGGATCCTGAGCCTGTCGAATCTCTACGAGCGCTGATAAACTGATACAAGATCAACATAAGGAGATCTGATGTTCACCATCACCATCCATCACCTGGACGGCCCCTCCGGCCTCCAGCGGCACGTCGGATACGTGCACGTTGACGGGGAGGACGTCCAGATCCATGACCCCGAGGGGCACCTCGACCTCGAGCTGCCCACCCCCACCGTCGACGACCTCGGCCGCGGCGAGCGCCGGCGCGCCACCTACGCCCAGGACCCGGTCGTGTGGGCCTACAACCTGCCTGCCCTGCTCCGCGGGCCCTACGTGCTCGCCCAGCGTCATGACCAGACGCCGGACTGGGTCGAGCAGCTTCTGGAGCAGCCGCAGGCGCCGGCCGCCAGCTCCCCCGGTGACGCCGAGCTCATCGCGCAGCTCATCGCGGGCAGCTCCGCAGCCAAGGAGGCCGCGGCCGAGCCGGCATGACCGGCCTCGGCGATCGCGTGCGGATGAGCTCGCGGCCGCAGCTTGGGCCCGCGGATCGGACGGGGACGTGTCGCGGAGATCCAGCATGAGCTGCTGCTGAACCGACCGCGAAAGACGCTTGTGCGGTAAGCGGGGGACGTGTATGGCTAGACACGTAGCGGGCCTCATCAGGGGGCCTGCACCCCTCACCGAAGGAGCGCCCCATGGGACGCATCGCCCACCGCATCTACAACGTCTACGGCCCGGACAGCGCCGACATCGACTGCCTCTGCCCCCTCTGCGGCAAGGCCGACTACGTCTCCATCACCCAGGACGAGGCGGACGCCCTGGACGCCGGCCAGCCCGTCCACGAGGTCCTGCCCCACCGCACCAAGGTGGAGCGGGAGCGGATCATCTCCCAGATCTGCCCCGACTGCCAGGCAAACCTCTGCTGACCTCCCCGCCACGGCGGCCCCCCTCACTGGAGGGGGGCCGCCGTCGTCTCATGCGCCAACGCTCCAGCCCCGGGCCGGCAAGACACCTGCGGAGCCGGGGGGACGCGCACACGGGGGCAGCACCGCCAGGGCCACCCATGGTCGCAGCGTCGGCGGCCCCGTCCACTCGACGGCGACGCCGGCGTGCGGACGTCCCGGCCCGGCCAGCCCGGAGCGAACGCGTCCGCGAGCGCGGGTCGGCCGGGGACGTGTCGTGGAGATGTGCTGCCGGCGGCCGCGGCTGCTTCAGCTCGGGGCGCCGGCGGCCGCGGGTCCGGGGCACGTCCCCGGCGTGGTCGTTGGGTCGACAGCGATTTCCGCGGGAGGTGGGCTCTCTGGCGGCTGAGTCGGGACAAGATGGGCGGAGGGTGCCGGCGGCGTGGATCGGCGCCAGGCCGAGTCCCGGGGGTTCCCGGTAGGAGGGTAGATGGCAGGCGATGAGCAGGCGTCGGCGGAGCGGGCCTCGCAACTCAAAGCTCGCGGGAGGTGGCTGGCCGCGTGGGGGGCCATCGTGGGGGCGATCTGGTCCGCTGTAACGACGCTGGGCGTGCTGGCCTCGGAGGACGACAGCCTGGGATTTTCAGCTCCGCCGCCCCCTGGAGGGGAGCCTGCGATGTCGCCTGAGCTGCGCGCGCTGTTCGTCCTGGCGTGGGTGTTCTTCGTGGCCGTGCTCCGTGCCCTGGTGTCGACGCGGCAGGCTGGCAGGGCGCGGTCCAACTGGGCGATTGCGGCGGCCATCGTGGCCTGCATGCCGCTGGCGGCTGGGTTTTTCTGGCACAGTCCGGTGGTCGACTCGATGGGGGCGTTGGGGTTGCTCTTGTCCTCTGCGTTCATCTTCGGTGGCCTCTTCTGGCAGGACGAGCTGACGCTCCGTGCTGAGCGCCTGGAGGATCAAGCTGCGGAGGAAGCCGAGCGGAAGAGGAGGCAGCGCGAGGCGGACCTGCGTTGGTACGAGCAGGAGTTGAGCCGCGTGGAGGGCAAGCTCGAGGAGCTCACGAGCAGGGAGACGGAGCGCCGCGGCATGTGGTGCTTCTGGCGGCGATGACTGCCGTGTCATCCACGCATGGGGGAGACCGGCGTGCCGTGGATGTCCGCCGGCAGAGCTGCGGCCGAGGGTAGGCGGCACGGCGCTGGCCTGCGTATTACGCCCAGGGGTCCGCGAGCGCGGGCCGGGCGGGGACGTGTCGTGGAGATGGGCGGCCGGCTGCTTCAGCTCGGCCGGCCGGGCTGCCGCGGCTGCGGGAGCTGGAGGTCCGGGGCATGTGTCCCCGGCACGGCTGCGGGGCGGGCAGGGAGCCGCGCGGGGCGGGGGAGAGCGAGGCC
>NZ_JABFAY010000041.1:0-428 GCF_017168495.1 Micrococcus sp. KRD096
TATGAGTACAGAACAATTAGAAATATCCCACATACAACATAACAATTAAATCATTCGTGTGATAGTGACCATTCCCTTTAAATTTACATTGAAAAGGGATGGTCACTATTTTAGTACGCGTAAAGAAAGCGCTTGCAAACGATTAAGAACTATATTAACATACTTGTATACAAGTATGTCGTGTAATGAAGGAGTGGCTTTGATGATGTATGGATATCCAGAGAAATGGTTGGAAGGTATGACAACTGGAGAAGGTATCGCGGCAGAATTACGCTTAGGTATTGTGAATGGTCACATAGCTGAAGGTACGTTACTCACTGAAAATCAAATGGCAAAGCAATTTAATGTGAGTCGTTCGCCAATTCGAGATGCATTTAAATTATTGCAACAAAATCAACTCATCCAATTAGAAAGAATGGGTGCACATG
>NZ_JABFAY010000042.1:0-465 GCF_017168495.1 Micrococcus sp. KRD096
TGTATATATTGATAAATCGATAGATAAAGAAACAGGTAAGAAGAAAAAATAATATGCTTTGTAAATTAGGCTGGAGACATATCTCCAGTCTTTTTGTGTTGGATAAAAACTTTGGGAATAAAAATTTAAAATAAGTCGTTTTTTAAATTACTGAAATTGATTAAATGCATAAATAACTGAATATTCTAAAAATAAACTTGTAATAATTTTTTCTATGAGTAAACTAAAAAGAAAAAATTAGATTGAAAGTAGGAGGCATATGTATGGGGAAGCTTATTAAATATATTTCAATACTTCTTATTGTCGTTTTAGTGTTGAGCGCTTGCGGAAAAAGCAGTAATAAAGATGAAGGAGTAAAAGATGCTACTAAAACAGAAGCGTCAAAACATAAAGGTGGTACGCTAAATGTAGCGTTAACAGCACCGCCAAGTGGTGTTTATTCTTCGTTATTAAATAGTACACATG
>NZ_JABFAY010000043.1:0-462 GCF_017168495.1 Micrococcus sp. KRD096
GCCCAGCAGGATCTTCTGGGTGCCTCGGTGCAGCAGCAGCACGCGGGCGCCCACAGGCAGATCCTCGGCCGGGACGAGCGAAAGCGGGGCGAGCGGGTCCGTGGACGGGTCGGCGCCCGCCTGGCGCACACGCACCGGGTTCGTGGACACCACCACGCCGTCCGAGACGCGCAGCCCCGGTGTCTTCGCGGCCTCTTGCGGGCCGGCCAGCGCCTGCACCAGGCCGGCCATCGGGTTCCCCGTCACGAGACCACCTCCCGCACCGTCGTCTCTGCCAGGCCCGTGCCGTCGTCGAAGCTGGTCTTCTCCACGACGGCGAGCACGACGACGTTGTGCCGGGTGCGCACGAACCGGACCACCTGGGACATCTCCAGCGGCAGCGGCAGATGCTGGAACGTGAACGTCGACGCCGGCCGCTGCACCTCCTTCAAGCGGAGGTCCGCGCGCGCCTGCAGGATCGCC
>NZ_JABFAY010000044.1:0-418 GCF_017168495.1 Micrococcus sp. KRD096
CTCGATGTTGAACTCGAGGTACATGCCGGCGGCCTCCGGGCCGAAGTCGTCCAGGAGGTTGGCCGCGAGCGCCTGCTGGATGCGCTGCAGCCAGGGGCCGAGCGTGTCCGTGTAGAGGCTCTTGTGCTGCTCCTTCAGGCTGGCGAACGTGGCCGTCTCCATCAGCCCGATCATGGGCGGGGGGATGTGGTAGGCCGCGGCGACTTCCTGGCGGGTCAGCTTGCGCGACTCGATGTACTGCAGGTCCTTGGCGGACTGCTGGGCGGCGGTGAACTTCATGCCGTCCTCGAGGATCGGCGTGCCGCCGACGTCTGCGCCGGAGCCGGTGTACTGGGCGCGCCAGGCCGCCTTGAAGCGGGCGTGCGTGGCCGCGGACCATGGCGGGGCGCCGGCGGGGCGCTCGAGGTAGCCGGAGGCG
>NZ_JABFAY010000045.1:0-1259 GCF_017168495.1 Micrococcus sp. KRD096
GCCCCACCCCCGACCATGCCATAACACCGCCAGCACACAACCACACAACCGATTGCGCCCACACCACAAACCGTGTATGGTTTGACTCAGCGGGAGGCACCCGGCCCCCTGCACCCCTAGCCTTGGAGGCTCTCATGCTCACGTTCAACGCCCGCCAGCTGCTCCGCGGTCTCGATGTCGCTTCCTACCCCGCCCGCCTCGCCGACGAGCCGGTCGGGGCTCGCCTGACCACGGTCCCTCTGGAGGTGACCGACCAGGGCCTGATCGCCTACAGCACGGACCGCTACCAGCTCGCCCGCACGCTGACCGAGTACGCCCTGGAGGCGCCCGCGCACGGCGCGGGCCTGCCGCCGGTGCGCCTGCACCGCTCGGGCCTGAAGGTTCTGCTCCCGGTGCTCCGCGCCGCGAAGAAGGACGGCACGGTGGAGCTGACGGCCGACAAGGACACCGTCACGTTCACCGTCCACGCGGCGAACGGGCAGGTGCAGACGGTGCCGCTGAAGAACTACGCGGACGCGGACGAGTATCCGAAGATCGCTTCCCTGTTCCGCCTGCACACCCAGCCGCGGGGCGCGCTCGAGGAGGGCACGTTCACGGTCAATCCGAAGTACGTCAAGGCGCTGGCCGACGTGACGGCGCGGTACACCAGCGACGGTGAGGTGCTCACGTTCGACCCGGACACCAACCACTCGGGCAAGCCCGTCGCGTGGGTCCACGGCCAGTGGGCGCACGGCATTCTGATGCCGATCCGTCGGGATCAGCTCCCCACGATCGACGCCGAGTACGAGGGCGTGGGACGTCTGTTCCGCGCCGTGCCGCTGATGCAGTCCCCGGAGTCCGCCAGCGTGCGGGAGGGCTCCGCCGTGGAGCGGGCCAGCACCCGCGGAACCGCCGAGGCTCCGGCCACGGCCTGATTCCCTCTCCCTCTCGGCGGGGTCGTCGCACTGCGGCGGCCCCGCCGCTGACCGCCCGGGCCGCAAGCGCCCACACCCCCCGGTGGCCCCGCCCGCACGATGCGGGCGGGGCCGTCCGCCCGCGGCGGCTGCCGCTGTCTCCGCGGCACCACGAGCTCGCAGCGCGGCGCCGGCAGCTGGCTGCCACTCCACGACACGTCCCCCGCCGGTCGCCGGCCCAGACATCGCCCCCACGGCGGGGCCCTGTCGTGCCGCCGCCTCCGCGCCCTCCCCCCTTGCTGAGCTTCCAGCCGTCGGCGGCCCCACGCGCTCTCGGCTGCTGGCCGCGAGGGCCCCGCCGCGGAC
>NZ_JABFAY010000046.1:0-2431 GCF_017168495.1 Micrococcus sp. KRD096
CGTGGGCTCGGAGATGTTTATAAGAGACAGGGAGACGCGGGCGGCGAGGGAGCCGGCGCGCAGGGCTGCGAGCAGGGAGCCGGCGGAATAGATGTGCTTGGACATGGGGCCTCCTTGGCCGTCGGGGTGCCGGGGGCCTCATGCCCCCTGCGACGTGTTCAACCATACACATACACCGGCGCGTGCACAACACCGTCCGCGAGCGCGGGCCGGCGCGCCCGTGGTGGTGTCGAGGGAAGGGCGGGGACGTGTCGCGGTCCTCGGGAGCCGGCAGCAGCTCGATGCAGCCGGCAGCTCATCTCCGCGACACGTCCCCACGCGGCAGCGGGCGCGGGACCCGCCCGCGCTTGCGGCCAGGGGCGACGACGGGGCGGCGCGTGCGCGCCGCCCCCGTCGTGCTCAGTCGCCGTACACCTCGGCGGCGGGCATGCAGTAGGGGCCGCCGTCTCCGTGCCACTGGTCGGAGAGGGTGTAGACGGTGCGCCCGCGCATGCCGTTGTGGGCCACCGAGTAGGTCCCACGGCTGGGGTCGATCGCGGTCACGGTCCCGTCGGCGTAGCTGATGCAGTGGCCCAGCTGGATGCGGTCGACGATGACCACCTCCTGGCCGATGTGCACGTTCTGGGAGGTGCAGATGGTGGTCTGGTCGGTGTCCATGTCGGGCCTCCTGGCCGCTCGGGGTGCCGGGGGCCTCATGCCCCCCGCTACGTGTATAACCATACACGCGCGCGGCCGAGCGGTCAACAGCGATTTATACAGCGCCCGCCCACGCGTGGGCCGGGCTACGCTGGCGGGCGTGCACCGTCGGGGCACCGTCTCCACGGGCGCCGGGGGGCCAGCGTTACGCGCTGGCCCCCGGTCACGCTCAGCGGCCCTCAGCGGCCCGCGTGTGCTTGCCCCAGGCCCACGCCGGGTCGGTGGCCACGACGGCCACGGGCGTGGCCCGCGTCATCCGGCGCACGGCGCGCACGTGAGGGTGGTGCGGGGCGCATCGCTCGGCGAGGTTCAGGCGGCCATCGGCCACCGCTCCTGCGCCTCGGATCCAGGCCACGTAGGCCAGCACCGCCAGCGCCCCGGCGCAGGCGTGGCCCGGACCGAGGGCCACGGCGGCGTTGAGCACCGTCTCGGCCTCCACGCTCGCCTTCCAGCGCAGACCGTGCGGGAACTCGCCCCGGGCGAAGTCCACCGCCTCCAGCCGGATCGGGGCCGTGCAGGCCACCAGCGCCGCGATCAGATACTCCGGGTCACGGTGGTTCAGGGTGGCCAGCACGACGGCGGCGGCCCCGGCGTCGTTCTGATCCTTCAGCAGGCGGTTGATGCCCTCGATCAGCGCCGGAGCGTCCGCGTGCATGTCCGTCAGCGTGGCCGCGTGAGCCGCCACGGCCTCCGTCAGGGCGTCCGACTCGCTCGGGGTGGCGGTGGGGTACTCGGACCGCGCACCGTCGAGCAGGGCCAGGTGCAGGCCCAGCGTGGAGGTGCCCGGGGCGTAGGCCACGGCCTCGCCCGTGCCCAGGTTGGTGCACATGCGCCCGTCCACGTGGATCAGCCCCTCCACGCTCAGACCGTGGCCGGTCAGGATGGACTCCAGCTCGAGCCAGCGCAGGGCGCGGTCCTCCGGGCCGTAGCCGATCAGGAAGACGCGCGTGCAGTTGGCGCGGCGCATGCTGGCGGCGATCACTCCGGCCATGGTGGCGGGGGCGGCGACATCGTCAAGGCGCATCACCGGCCCCAGCCGCGAGCCCTTCAGGCCGATGGCCACCACGGAATCCGCGGGGGTGGACGGCAGGGCGGCGGCGGCGTAGTCGGTCAGATCAAGCGGGGTGCGGGCGGTCAGAGCATCCATCGTGTCCTCCTAGAGGGGTGCGGGGGGCCTGGTGCCTCCTGCTGAGTCAAACCATACACAATAAAAGCCGGGACTGCAACGTTGAGTATGACGGCGATATGGCGAACGTATGGCATGGCCCTGCCCCGCCGCGAGGCGGGGCAGGGAGTCGGAATCAGCGAGGATCGGAGGCCGGAGCGCGCCAGGCCGAGCGCGCGGCACGTGTTGTGCCGAGCACCAGGCGCGCGGTGACACGCGCGGCGGTGGTGAGCATCAGGGCGAGCACCAGCGCACACCACAGGGCGAAGGCGATCAGGGCCGGCGTGGACAGCGCGGGCACGTACACCGGTGCCAGCCCCCCGAACGCGGCGACGAAGATCAGGACGGAGCCGACGCACAAGGCGTGCCGGGCGATGAGCGCGCAGCGGTCGAGTCGGGCCGTCAGGGTGGCACGGGTGGTGGGGCGACGGGTGCCAGCACGTTTCACGGTGTCCTCCTTGAGGGGTGCAGGGGGCCGGGTGCCTCCCGCTGAGTCAAACCATACACGCTTTGTGGTGTGGACGCAATCGGTTGTGTGGTGTTGCTTGTGGTGGGGGTGTGGTGATGTGC